>CAZRTE010000028.1:0-6860 GCA_964602945.1 uncultured Gaiellales bacterium | reverse complement strand
CCCTGACAGTCCAGCTCGGCTAGCGTTCGACAGGGAGTGCCGGGAAGCCTGGTCGGCGTCTATTCATGACGCCTGCAGTCGCCCTCCCCGTCTTCGTCGCCTCGATCGCGCTCATGCTCGGGGCGTCCTCGATCTTCGCCGGCCGGCTCGACCACATGGGCCTGCGGCTCGGCCTCCCCGAGACGACGCTCGGCCTGCTCACGGCCCTCGCCACCGACGCACCCGAGATCTCCTCGGCCCTGTCGGCGCTCATCCAGCACGAGCACGCGGTCGCCGTCGGCGTCGTCGTCGGGTCGAACGCCTTCAACATCGCGGCGATGCTCGGCGTGAGCGCGATCCTCGCCAGGCGCGTGCGTGCGCGGCACGAGGCGCTCGAGCTCGAGGGATTCGTCGCGCTGTGGGTGGTGGCCGTCACGCTCGGCCTCGTCACCGGCGTCTTCGGCGCCACGGTCGCCGCCGTCCTCGTGGGGCTCGTCGCCCTCCCCTACGTCCTCCTGCTCGTGGCCGGCCCGCACCGCCTGCGGCGCCTGCCGCTCGGCCTCGGCCGCTCGCGCCTGATCCAGCGGAGCTTCGGCGAGCCGCACCGGCGAGAGCGCAGCCTCGACTCCCGTCGCGAGATCGCGCGGCTCGTCCTCGTCATCGGCGTGGCGCTGTGCGTGATCGTGGCCGGAAGCGTCGGCGCGGTGCGCTCCGCGGTCGATCTCGCCCACGCCTGGTCGGTGCCGGACGTGTTCGTCGGCGTGATCGTCCTCTCGATCCTGACGAGCCTCCCCGAGGCGTGGACGGGGATCCGCTTCGGGCTGCAGCAGCGAGGCTCGGCGCTGATGAGCGACACGCTGAACTCGAACTCGATCAACATCGTCGCCGGCATCGCGCTGCCCGCGGCGGCCGGCAGCTTCGCGTTCACCCATCTCGCCGTCTTCGACCTCGTCTGGCTGCTCGTGATGACGGGCGCCGCCCTCGTGCTGTTCGGGCGCCGGGGCGGGGCCGGCCGGGGCGCCGGCGTGTTCGTGATCGCTCTCTACGCGGCCTTCCTCGTCGTGCAGGTCACGACGAAGTAGGCGGCGAGCGCTCAGGTCATCGGCACCTGGAGCATGAGCGACGGCTCGATCCGGTCGAGGATCTCCGTCAGGCTCTCGCCGGTGGCGGTGATGCCGTGGTTGCGCAGCCCGACGACGGCGTGGGCCGGGTCGGGCGCGGCCGCGATGAGCCGCGCGACGTTCGTCGCGAGCTCCTCGGTCCCGCAGGGGTAGTTGATGTCGGTCGCCTCGATTCCCGAGACCCAGGCGTGGACGTGGAGGATGGCGCCGACCTCGGGGTTCTCCCGGTAGATCATCCAGTGCTCGATCGCGTCGACCGAGACACGCCGCGGCTCGACCTCGGGCGGGACGCTGAGCACGATCCGGCGCTGCCGCGGCTCGTAGCCGGTCACGAGGAGGATGTCGCGGCCCGGCTCGGAGAGCTTCGCCTTGTCGACGCCGCTCGCGCTCATCCAGAAGCGGTCGGCGTCCTTGCGGGCGGAGAGGTTGCCGTAGGAGAGGCCGCCGATCGCGTACAGCCGCTTGATCCGGCGCAGGTCGGCGGGACTGACGAGCTCCTCCACGGGAAACGGCGACGGCAGCAGGCCGAGCCCGTCGAGCCGGCGTCCGGCTGCGCCGATCTCCCGCGTCAGGTCGTCGCCCTGCCACAGCTCGGGCTCGAGGTCGCGCCGGAACTCGTTGTCGATCACGAGGTGCGACGTGGCGAGCGGCTCGAGGCGGTCGACGACCCCGGCGGCGAGGCCCGGCCCCTCCGGGACGAGGTAGTGGCCGCGCTCCATCGTCGTGAACAGCACCCCGCGGCCCGGGATGCGGCAGAGGCTGATGTTGGCGAGCGCACGGACGAGCATCGGATACGTGTCGCGCAGGTCGTCCTCGGGCGGCTGGGGTGCACTCCAGAGCGCTGCGACGAACGTGCCCTTCGCCCGCCGGCGGAAGGGCCGCGGCTGCTCGGCGTCGACGAGGTTGAGCACGATGCCCGCCTCCGCGCCGGTCTCCGTGCGAGCGAAGCCCCGCGCCTCGAGCACGGAGACGATCTCCGCCGTCAGGTCTGCGAGCCCGTCGGTCGCGCTGCCGACGATCGCGAACGTCCCGATTGGAGCCATGCGACGGAGATACCAGTGGAGCGGGGAGTCGCGAATCGGGGATTTTCCGCAGGGGCCCGGCTTGACAGTGTAAATCGTATGCCTATATGAATGCAGCGGGGTGCCCAACGACCAAGGAGATGACGATGGCTGACGGCAACGGCAAGGTCCTGATCAACCTCGCGACCGGGCTCGAGGACGCCGAGCGGGTGACCGTCGCGTTGCTCGTGGCCACGGCCGCGCTCGACGCCGGCAAGAAGGTCGGGATCTGGCTGACGAAGGAGGCCGTGCGGCTCGCGCTGGCCGGCCGGGCGCAGGGTGTCGCCTGCGACGGCTGCCCGCCGCTGCCGAAGCTGCTCGACCAGTTCGCCGCAGGCGGCGGCGAGCTGCTGCCCTGCCCGATCTGCTTCAACACCCGCAAGCTCGACGAGAGCGACCTCGTGCCGAATGCGCGCCTCACCGGCGCGACCCCCATGTGGGAGTGGGCCGGCGACGGGGCGACCGTGTTCAGCTACTGAGAGGAGGAGCCGTGGCCGTCGATGTCGAGCTCGACGTCGAGCTGCCGAGGAGCGATGCTCGCGAAGGCGCGCACCGCGGCCGCGGAGATGGGTGCGGCGAACGTCGAGTTCGTCGAGGGCGACGCCGAGCGGCTTCCCTTCCCGGACGAGTCTTCGGAGCTCCACCGCGTGCTCGCGCCGGGCGGGCGCCTCCAGATCGCCGACGTGACGATCCAGAATCCCGTGAGCGAGGAGGGAGGGCGCAACATCAAACGCGCAGCGGTTCGGCGCCCGCGGCACGACCGTCAAGCCTACGAGCCCGGCGGGTGAGAGACCTCTAGTAGGCGCTGCTCGACGAGGAGCTCGGCTTCGTCTTGATCAACGTGCCGGACGGGGAGATCACGTACCAGAACCCGCCGTTGAGGTCGAGCGCCTGCCCCTTCGCCTGGCCCGGCCCCGTGTCGGCGACGTACGTGTACAGCGGCCAGCTCGCGTAGGTGACGACGCTCCCTCCGTCCGGATCCGGGTCGCTCCCGAGGAGCGACGCCTGCGCGGTCCCGCCGGCCGTCGCGGTGCTGCCGGCCTTCAGCTTCAGCGGCGGCCAGACGGCGGCGCAGCCGCCCGTGCAGGTCACCTGCTTCTGCTGGTCCGGCGCGAAGACGTAGAGCGTGAGGCCGCGGGAGTCGACGAGGACGGTGCCGAGACCCTTGATCGTTCGCGTCTCGACCGTCGCGGGTGTGGTGGACTGCTGTGCTCCCGTGGTGCCCGAAGCCGCCGGCGAGCCGGACGAGCCACCGCAACCGGCCGCGACAAGCGTGACGGCCGCCGCAACGGCCACCAGCCCGGGCCCGGAAAGCGTACGCACCACCGGCATCGCCCTTCCCGGGAAGCGGCTCCGCGAAACGTCCCGGCCCGCAAGGCGACCGGCCGCAGGCGTCGACCGGCGCCCCCGGCGCATATCCCCCGGAAGGGGGAGGGCGGGCAACGGGAAAGCCGGGAGGATGAGCCCGACTCCCGCTCGGGGCTGACGGCAATCACTCTGCGGCGGAGGTTGTTCGAGCGGCGGGCGTCGGCCCGCCGCTTTCTCCTTCCGGCCCCGCCTTCGACGTCCTACGATCGCAGCATGTCGGTGCTCGAATCCACGCCGCCGCGCTTCACGGCCGAGGACGCAGCGCGCATCGCTGCGGAGCTCTTCGGCCTCCACGCCCGCGCGGCCCAGCTCGGGAGCGAGCGCGACCAGGCGTTCCTCCTCGACGACGGCGGCGCCGGGGCGGTGCTCAAGATCTCGAACAGCGGCGAGGATGCGGCCGTGCTCGACCTCGAGGAGGCGGCGGTCGCACATGTCCACGCCGTCGATCCCGGGCTGCCGCTCGCGCGACCGCTCGCGCCGCGGGCGGTCTTCGGCGGGCACCACCTGCGCCTGTTCGAGCAGCTGCGCGGCCACAAGGGCGACTCCGGGCTCGGAGACGAGGCCGTGCGCGAGCTCACCGCCGTGCACGCCCGCCTCTGCCTCGCGCTGCGCTCGTTCTTCCATCCGGCAGCCGGGCGCGAGCTGCTCTGGGACGTCCGCGAGGCTCCGCGGCTGCGCCCCCTGCTCGACGAGATCGACGACACGAAGCGCCGGGCCCTCGCGGCGCGCTCGCTCGACCGGTTCGAGGAGCGCGTCCTACCCGTCTGGCCGCAGCTGCGAGCCCAGGTCGTGCACGGCGACTTCAACCTCGACAATCTCCTCCTCGACGAGCGAGACCGGATCAGCGGCATCCTCGATCTCGGCGACTGCTGCCACACCGCGCTCGCCGCCGACGTCGCGGTCGCGCTCGCCTCGCTCCTGCGCGGCCGCCCACCGGAGGACGTGTTCCGCGTCGCGCGGCTCGCGCTCGACGGCTACGCGCCGCTGCGCCTCGAGCCCCTCGAGCTCGAGCTGCTGGGCAGCCTCGTCGCGGCCCGGCTGACCGCCATCGTCGCGATCAGCACCTGGCGCGTCCGCCGCTTTCCCGAGAACGCGGACTACATCCAGTCGTGGGACGACGACTCCTGGGCGCTGCTCGAGCTCTTCGATGCGCTCGGGCCCGACGCGGTGGCTCGGGAGCTGCGCGGCGCGCACGCGTCCGTCGCCACTCCCGCGCTCGCCCGACGGCGGGAGCGCGCGACCGGCGCACTGCTCACCCCGCTGACGTACGCGCGACCGGTGCACGCCGTCCGGGCGGAGGGAGTCTGGATCCACGAGGCCGACGGCAGCCGGCTGCTCGACGCCTACAACAACGTGCCGGTGGTCGGCCACTGCCACCCCCGCGTGACCGAGGCCGTCGTGCGCCAGACGCGGCTGCTCGCCACGCACGCGCGGTACCTGTACGAGCCGCTCGTGGAGCTCGCCGAGCGGCTGCTCGCGACCTTCCCCCCGAACGCGGGCCTCGACACGGTGCTGCTCCTCAACTCCGGCAGCGAGGCGAACGACCTCGCCTGGCGGCTCGCGACCGCCGTGACCGGCCGGGGCGGCGCGCTCGTCACCGAGCACGCCTACCACGGCGTCACGGCCGCGGCCAGCGACCTCTCGCCGGAGGACTGGGCCGCCGGCGCCCGGCCGCCGCACGTCGCGCGGATCCCGCCGCCCGGGACGGCCGTCGACCTCGACGCGGCGGTCACCGCTGCTCTCGCCCGGCTCGACGGCGGCCTCGCCGCGACCTTCCTCGACGGCTGCCTGATGAGCGACGGGATCCACACACCGGGCGACGCGGAGCTGCGGCTCCTCGTCGAGCGGACGCACGCCGCCGGCGGCCTCTACGTCGCGGACGAGGTCCAGGCCGGCCACGGCCGGACGGGCCCTGGGCTCTGGTCGTTCGTGCGCCACGGCGTCGCTCCGGACATCGTCACCCTCGGCAAGCCGATGGGGAACGGCTATCCGGTCGCGGCCCTCGTCACGCGGCGCGAGCTGGCCGAGCGATTCCCGCACGCCGGCGCCACGTTCAGCACCTTCGGCGGCAACCCCGTCGCGGCGCGCGCGGGCCTGGCCGTCCTCGACGTCCTCGAGGACGAGCTGCTGCCGGCCCGCGCGGTCGCGGTCGGAGAGCGGTTGCGCACCACGCTCGCGCGGCTCGGGAAGCCGGACGTCGTCGAGGTGCGGGGAACCGGGCTGCTCGCCGGCGTCCAGCTGACGGGCGCCGGGCTCGCCCGGCGGGTCGCCGACGAGCTGCGCGAGGCGGGCATCCTCGTCGGCATCACCGGGCCGGCGGGCGACGTGCTCAAGATCCGGCCGCCGCTCGTCTTCGCCGACGAGCACACCGACCTGCTCGTGACGGCGCTCGACCGCATCCTGGCCTGATTCCCTAGGCCGTGAGAGCTCGAGCCCGTATGGTCCCGGCATGGCTGTAGAGGAGAGCGATGCGCAGCTCGTCTCTCGCTGCAGGGACGGCGACTCCGCGGCGTGGAACGAGCTCGTCGAGCGGTTCTCCCGGTACGTGTACGCGATCTGCAGCCGCGGCTTCCGGCTCGGCTCGGAGGACGCAGAGGACGTCTTCCAGGAGGTCTTCGCGCGAGCCTTCGAGCGGCTCGGCGACCTGCGGAGCGACGATGCCGTCCGCCCCTGGCTCGCTCAGCTCACGCGCCGCCTCTGCATCGACCGTCTCCGGCTGCTCGCCCGCGACGCCCCGACCGCCGGCGAGCCGGACGAGCAAGAGGCGGCCGACGTGCTCGCGGAGCTCGACGAGGCGATGACCGTCCGCGCCGCTCTCGACAAGGTCGGCGACCCGTGCCGCGAGATCCTCGACCGCTTCTTCTGCCGCGACGAGAGCTATCGGGCGATCGGCGAGGCGCTCGACCTCCCTGCCGGAACGATCGCCAGCCGCATCTCCCGCTGCCTCGCGAAGGTTCGTTCCGAACTGATGGAAGGAGAAGGCGGTCCCGCCCGTCTTGATGGTTGAGATGAACGGATACGACGAGGAGCACATCGGTCGGTTACTGCGCCTCCTCCCGCCTGCGCCGGAGGGATGGGTACGGGCCGCCCAGGAGCTGCCTGCCGCCCGTGCGGCGCTCGACGAGCTCGTCATCCGGGCCGAGCGTGACGCAGCTTTCCGGCGTCAGCTCGAGGCCGATCTGGAGCGGGCGGTCGCAGCAGCCGGCTTCGAGCCCTCGCCGTTCCTCGTCTCGCGGCTGCGCCGGCTCCTCGAGGTCTGAGCACGCGCGGGACGGGGTCCCGGGTGAGACACTCCTCCGGTGCTCACCGACCTCTCCCTCCCCGCGCTACT
>CAZRTE010000027.1:0-27961 GCA_964602945.1 uncultured Gaiellales bacterium | reverse complement strand
GTGGGAGGACACCAACAGGGGCGCGCCTCGAGCTGCTCGTCGAGAACGGACGTGAGCTGCGGCGCCTGCGCGGGGGGTCGCCGCCGGCGAGCGGGACGCGGCGTGGCAGACGGGCGCGAGCGGAAGGAGTCCGGCCGGAGCAGCGCTCCGGCCGGACTCTCCGTCGATCAGAAGCCGGGGATCTGCTTCGGGAAGTAGTCGACGCACTCGCTCTCGCGATGGACGTCGAGCGTGGTGCAGTGCAACGCACCGCCGAAGGGGATCACCTTCTCGTACGGGATCGGAACGACCTCGAACCCGAGCTTGTCCAGCTGCTCCTGGTAGGCCGTCTCGCCGGCCTCGACGAACACGGTCTTCTCGTCGAACGAGAAGGTGTTCATCGAGATCCAGCTCTTCCCCTCGTACAGACCCGTCAGGTACACGTCGTTCTTGTGCACCCGCGTCGGGCGTGCGGCCGGGATGAGCTCCCAGTCGTTGATCTTGAACAACTCGAACACCCGCTCGTCCGTGGGTGCCCAGTCCGGGTTGTAGATGCAGAGGCCCGGGCGGAGCGGGACGAAGTTCACGTCGATGTGCCACGGGTGGAAGTTGTCCGGCTTCCCGCTGTCCGACGGCGGGGAGTCGAAGTACATGGCATGGAAGCGGATCCCGAGCGCGCCGAACATCCGCTTCAGCCAGTCGAAGCCGCGAGGGTTGGTCACGGACGAGACCTGATGGAACACGTCCTTGCCGAAGCGCATCGCGTCGGCCGCGTCCATCAGCATCTCCTTGTCGGTGAGCTGGAACTCACCCTTGTGCAGCTTCTCGAGCTTCTCCTCGTCCGTCCACGTGTTCTCGAAGTCGTAGTAGTAGTTCCTGACGTACGACTCGTCGGTCAGCATGGGGAACGGAGCGGAGAGGTGAATCGCCTCCGGATCCTCGCGAACGTACTTGTCGAAGAGGGGACGGAGGTTGAAGCGCTCGAACACGCGCGACCGGCGAACGGTCGTGCAGTCGAGGATGTAGTTGCCGTGGATCATGCAGACGTCACGGACGTTGTTCACGCCGTGCGCGTTCAGCTGCACCCAGCCGAGCGGTGACGAGAACGGCTTGTTGAGCATGAACGGGTGGATGTCGATGCGGTCGACGATCGCACCCCGCTTCTCGATCTCGCCGTAGAAGTAGTTCATCTGCTCGTTCGCCGCGTCCACCATGTCCTGCGGGAACGGGCCGTACTGCGGCAAGGGGAACCCGCCACGAGGCAGGTCGTACCACCAGGCCGGCTCGGGTGCCGGGACGTTCGTACCCTCGGGACGCCCACCGATCACGCGCTTCAGAGGCGACCACTCGTCCCAGGACTTGACAATCGTTGCCATTCCGTTTTTCTCCTTTCCTTTCAGTCGCTCAGGGATTCACTTCTTCAGGCCGAACTTCGCCACGAAGTCGCCGAGGACGTCATCGAGATTCGGCTTGCCGATCTCCTGCAGGTCGTAGTAGACGCGAGTCGACGGCTTCTTGATGTCGATGATGCGAGCGAGGTCGATCGGCGTACCGACGATGACCGCGTCGCAGTCCACCGCATTCACGGTGGCCTCCATGTCCTTCAGCATCTGGCCGCCGTAGCCCTCTGCCGGGAGCATGTCCGTGACGTGCGGGTAGAGCGCGAACATGTCCACGAGGCTGCCCTTGAGGAAGGGCCTCGGGTCGACGAGCTCGGCTGCGCCGAACTTCGCCGCCGCGACCTTCGCGGCACCGGTCGTCATCTCTCCGTGCGTGACGGTGGGGCCGTCCTCGATCACGAGAACGCGCTTGCCCTTGATGAGCGACGGATCGTCGACCGTGAGCGGCGAGGCCGCGTCGATGACCGTGGCGTCCGGGGCAGCCGCCGCAATGTTCTTGCGCACGGTCGCGATCTCGTCCGGCGTCGCGCTGTCGATCTTGTTGATGACGACAGCGTCGGCCAGCCTGAGTGTGACCGCACCCGGCCAGTACGTGAGCTCGTGGCCGGGGCGAAGCGGGTCGACGATCGTGACCATCAGGTCCGGCACGAAGAACGGGAAGTCGTTGTTCCCGCCGTCCCAGAGGATCACGTCGCAGCCGTCGGGATCGTTCTCGACCTGCTCGAGGATCGCCGCGTAGTCGACGCCGCAGTAGATGACGTTGCCGCGGGTGACGTGCGGCTCGAACTCCTCCATCTCCTCGACCGTGCAGTTGTGCTTCTCGAGATCGGCGATCTCGGCGAAGCGCATCACCTTCTGCGCGTTCAGATCGCCGTACGGCATCGGGTGCCTGACGGCGACGACCTTGAGGCCGCGGCCCATCAGGTTCTCGATGATCGCCCGCGACGTCTGGCTCTTGCCGGCACCGGTGCGCACAGCGCCAACGGCCACGACCGGCTTCGAGCTCTTGATCTGAGTGGCGTCCGGGCCGAGCAGGACATAGTTCGCTCCGGCGCCCTGGGCGATCGCTCCGAGATTCAGGACGTGCTGGAACGAGACATCGCTGTAGGAGAAGGCAACGTCGTCAACCTTCAGATCCTTGATGACCTTGGCGAGATCGCCCTCGTAGTAGTTGGGGATCCCCTTCGGGTAGAGCTTTCCTGCCAGCTCGGGCGGGTAGACGCGATCGAGGATGCCCGGGATCTGCGTGCCCACCGTGAAGCCCACGACGTTGTAGGCCTCGTTGTCCCGGTAGTACGTGTTGAAGTTGTGGAAGTCGCGACCACCCGATCCGATGATCAAGACGTTTTTCTTTTCCACTGATTCGTCCTCCTTGCCTCTCGGCTTGTCGCTGTCGACTTGTGGCTAGGTAGTGGTGACCTCCGTGCCGGCCTCGCCGGCGAGGGCGGCCTCGATCTCGTCGAGCTGGCAGATGATCGCGCGGTTGCCCGTCGCCTCGGCGAAGCTCAGCAGCGCGTTCACCTTCGGCCCCATCGAGCCCGCAGGGAACTGACCCTCCTCGACGTAGCGCCGCATCTCATCGGGTGAGACCTTGCGAAGCTGCTCCTGGTCGGGCTTCCCCCAGTTGATGCAGGCACCCGACACGTCGGTGGCGATCACGAACAGATCGGCGCCGATCTCGCGCGCAAGCAGCGAGCTGGCCGAGTCCTTGTCGATCACGGCGTCCGCGCCCAGGTGGCCGCCCTTGCCGTCGTCGACCACCGGGATGCCCCCGCCACCCGAGCAGATCACGATCCAGTCCATGCCGACCAGCTGCTTGATCTCGCGGTGGGGCACGATCCCGATCGGGATCGGCGAGGCGATCACCCGACGCATGCCCTTGTCGGTGCGGACCATCGGGTAGCTCTTCTTCGCGGCCTCCTCGTCGGTGTAGAAGGGGCCGATCGGCTTGGTCGGGTTCTGGAACAGCGGATCGTTCCGATCGACCTCGACCATCGTGATCACGGTCAGGAAGTTCCGCTCGAGGCCGGCCTCGGCGAGGCTCCGCTCGAGAGCCGCCTCCATCATGTACCCGATCTGGCCCTGGGTCATCGCCCCGAGCACGGGAACCGGCATCTCGGCCACCTCTGTCGTGGCCTCCTGTTGAAGCAGGAGGTTCCCGACCTGCGGACCGTTTCCGTGGCTGATCACGACGCGGTAGTCGGGCGCGAGCGCCACGACCTTGTCCATCGGCACCTTGATGTTCTCCATCTGCTGCTCGGCAGTCCCGTCCTGACCCTTCTGGATCAGGGCGTTGCCGCCGAACGCGATGACCACAATCGGTTTGTCGCTCATCCAGCTCTCCTGTTCTAGCCGCCGAGCGTGGCGACCATCACGGCCTTGATCGTGTGTACGCGGTTCTCGGCCTCGTCAAAGACGACGGACGCGTCGGACTCGAAGACCTCGTCCGTCACCTCCATCGAGTCCAGTCCGAACTGCTCGCCGATCTCCTTGCCCAACGTCGTGCCGGTGTTGTGGAACGACGGCAGGCAGTGCAGGAACTTCGTGCTCGGATTTCCCGTCTTCTTCATCACCGCCGCCGTGACCTGGTACGGCTTGAGCAGCTTGATCCTGCTCTCCCACACGTCCGCGGGCTCGCCCATCGAGACCCAGACGTCGGTCGCGATGAAGTCACAACCCTTCACGCCTGTCGCGACGTCCTCGGTGAGCGTGATCTTGGCGCCCGTCGTCTTCGCGATCTCCTTCGCCTCGGCGACGAGTTCCTTCGCCGGGTAGAGACTCTTCGGCGCCACGATCCGGAAGTCGAGGCCCAGCTTCGCCGACCCGATCAGGTACGAGTTGCCCATGTTGAAGCGCGCGTCGCCGAGATAGGCGAACTTCGTCGCGCTCAGCGGCTTGTCGCTGTGCTCGACCATCGTCATCACGTCGGCCAGCAGCTGTGTGGGGTGGAACTCGTTCGTGAGCCCGTTCCAGACGGGCACCCCGGAGTAGCGGGCGAGCTCCTCGACGATCTCCTGGCCGAAGCCGCGGTACTCGATCGCGTCGTACATCCGGCCGAGCACGCGCGCCGTGTCGGCGATCGTCTCCTTCTTCCCCATCTGCGAGCCGGTCGGCCCCAGGTAGGTGACGTGCGCGCCCTGGTCGAGTGCCGCCACCTCGAAGGCGCAGCGCGTCCGGGTCGAGTCCTTCTCGAAGATGAGCGCGATGTTCTTCCCGACGAGGCGCGGCTTTTCGGTGCCGGCGTACTTCGCCTTCTTCAGGTCGATGGACAGGTCGATGAGGAACTTCAGCTCCTGCGGTGTGAAGTCGAGCTCTTTCAGCAGGCTTCGATTCACAAGGTTGAATGCCATGGACCGCTCCCTCTAGCTGCGGATGAATGCCGGCCGGTGGCCGCACTGCCGAGTATGGGGACGGGGTCTGGGCCTATCTGATCGAGATTGCGATCTTGGCCGCCGGGCCCCTATCCATGTGGGAAACTCCGTACCAACGGGGCCCTGCGGCCGCCCGCCTTGCCGGAGCTCGGGGCATCCCTGCAGCGGCGGCGAGGCACGAACGCCACCTCGCCCCGGTCAGGGGTCGCGTGCGTGGCCTCCACGGCAGATCGACCTACGGGCCGGGCGGTTCCCTGCGCGGACGGCTACCCGCGGCGCGAGCAACCGGAGCACGACAGCGTGCCCGCAGCCTGCGGGAGCCGGGCCAACCTCGCCCGGCTCCCGCAGGAGCGGTCACACCGCTTCTACCGCTGCGACGCGACGGGGGTCAGACGCCCCAGCCACGCCAGACCGCAGCCGCGCACAGCAGCATCAGCACGCCGATGATGATGAACGTGGCGATGACCTGACCCTGCTCGGCGAACGCAATCACCGTAGGCATCTCGAACCTCCGCCTTGGACGCTCCGCACTGCCCCGGGAGGAGTCTCGCCTCGACGGCAGCACGAGAGCGGTTGGATTCCTTGCTTATGCATCGAGCACCACGTACTCGCGCCCGGAAGCGAGCGCGAGCCACCGTAGAGAGCCCTTCTGGAAGACGAGCGTGAGCTGCGAGCGAATGTCCGGCCCTTCCACGCCCTCCGCCCCGAGGCGGAAACGGAGTGCCGCGGCCTCGGGCGAGAGGCGGCCGCCGTTGTCGTCCACCACGTGGCAGCGCCGGCAGAGGGTGATGTAGCCGGCCGGATCCGTCCACTTGAAGTCGCCGCCCGTCCAGTGGGCGTGCAGATCCTTCTCCGCGCCGCAGGACACGCACGTACGGTCGTCCCGGTCCAGGACGTCCTGCCCCGTGTACAGCCAGCGCTTCGACGCCCGCCGGCCGAGCCGCCGGATGCTCCGTGCCCGTGCGGCGATCTCGCGCTCCTCGTCGCAGTGACACGCCGCGGGATGGTCGAGCGCGTACGAGATCTCGTCGGGTTGCAGGAAGAGCGGCATCTTCACCTCGTCCAGCCCCTTCGCGTCGCGAATGTAGTTGAGCATCTCGAGCACGAGACGCAGGTCGTGCTTCGCGGCGGGCAGCGTGAGGTTCTCCGCGTACGGAGTCGTCCTCCCGTTCGTCTGGATCCGGGCGAGGCGGTAGACGGAGGGCAGGGCCGTCCAGATGGGGAGGAACTCCCCGACGTCGCCGAGCAGCTCCTCGACGTCCTCGGCGGAGACCTCGGGCTCGGCCGGGTCTCGGCGCTTCTGCCGCTCGAGCAGCTGCAGGGCTTCCGCCTTCACTTCGTCGAGGGTGTTGGGCTTTTTCTTCTTCTTCTTCATGGCTGTGACGATCCCGGGGGGGCCGGGCGTGACCCGGCCCCCCGGATGTGGATTCGACCGGCCTGCTCAGGCAGGCGTGAAGCCCGCCTGCGGTGGCCTGCTTCGTTGGGGAGGAGCCGCCGGCGGTCGGTACCCCTTGAGGTCCTCGCCGTTGACGATGTCGTCCTCCGGTGGGACGTAGTCCACGATTCCGTGCCGGAGGTAGCCGGGCGCGCGTTCCTGGGTGAAGAGCGCGACGCTGACGAAGACGACCAACGCGATCAGCGGCGGGATCATCGTCTCGATGCCCGCGTACGAGAGCGCGTCCGCGGATGGATGGAAGAAGATCGAGTTCATGTAGAAGTAGCCGATCAGGCGGCTGACCGAGCCCGCGACCATCGATGCGAGCGCGGCCGGCGTGTTCGCCTTGCTCCAGAAGAGCCCGAAGATCAGCGGGACGAGCGCACCGGCGAAGACGATGTCGAAGGCCAGCACGAGGTACTTGCCCGGCTGCGGGCTGCGCCACGCGAGCACGAACGCCGACAGCATCACCGGCACCAGGATGATGCGCGTGGTGATCAGCAGCCCCCTGTTGCCCAGCCTCCGGTGCGGGAAGAACTCGTGGAGGATGTCCCGCTGGAGCAGGTTGCGCGAGATCACCGACGACATCGCCAGGATCCCGCCGTTCGCGGTCGACATCGCCGCTCCGAGCACGCCGGCGAGCGCCAACACGGCGATCCAGTTGGGCACGTGGTCGATCATCACGGTCGGGAAGGTTATGAACTTCTGACTGATGTTCGGCACCAGCGTGACCGCGAAGATGCCGATGAAGGAGGTCGGGATCACCGTTGCCAGCGTGACCGTCGCTCCCCAGTACGCGCCGCGCGACGCCGTCCGGCCGTCTCTCGCCGCGAAGACCCGCTCCATGAAGTCGAGGGCGACGAGGTCGCCGACGCCGAGCGAGAGGAGCGTGGCCCACTGGATCAGTGCGCCGTTGTTCTTGCTGTACAGGCCCGAGAAGTCCAGGTAACCGCCCGGGACGTTGTTCATCATCTCGGTCCACGAGTGGCCCGTGTAGCCGGCTGCGATGTAGATGAACGCCGCCCAGAAGCCGATCACCGCCAGGTAGATCTGGAAGATGTCGGTGTACGCGCAGGAGAACAGGCCGCCGAAGATCGTGTATGTGAGCACGATC
This sequence comes from uncultured Gaiellales bacterium, assembly GCA_964602945.1. GTDB lineage: Bacteria > Actinomycetota > Thermoleophilia > Gaiellales > Gaiellaceae > Palsa-739. The sequence continues at coordinate 20,662 of CAZRTE010000027.1, read as the reverse complement.
CCTGCCGCGAGGAAGATGCCGGCGAGAAGCGGGATCCCGAACACCTGCTGGAAGATGAAGCCCGACGCGGCGAAGTTGCCCGCGACGAGCACGGCGAAGCTGATGATCATCAGGACGCCGGAGAAGCCCTCGACTCCCTTGCCGTAGCGCCGGAAGTAGAAGTCCGGCAGGGTCAGCAACGAGAGCTTGTTCAGCCGCTTCCCGAAGATGAACCCGGTCAGCAGCAGGCAGATGACGAGCCCGAGTGGCAGGACGGCACCTGCCCAGAAGCCGAAGTCGTAGACGTAGGCGACGTTGCCGAGCGACGAGTTGCCGTCGATCGACTGCGCCGCGAGCATCGTGCCGATGATGAAGAGAGGCAAGCTCTTGCCGGCCACGATGTAGCGCCGACTCTGCCCTTTGACGAGCCTCACCGTGACGATGCCGATCGTCACCGTCACGCACAGGAAGGCGATCACGCCAGCCATAATCGGGGCTGGCGCAGCCGCAAGAATCCCAGTCACCTCTTACCCCGCTTTCCTCAATGCCATGGCCGTTCCCTCATAGCGATTGGTTGCATTCCGACCGAAGTTCGTTAGCGACGAGTATGGGCGCGAGGTCTCGGGAGGTCTGATCGCAATTGCGGTATTCGCGCGAGACCCGCCGACAATGTGGGAAACCCCGTATGGGACGGCTCCCCGACCTCATCAGTGATGGCGGAGGTGGAGCCGGACGAGGGTCCGCCGGCCGTTTCGCCGGATCCACGAGCCGTCCAGATGGGGCAGGTGACCCCGGATCGCGCCATGCGGCCCCTGCCGGCCGGGCGCCGACGCTTCCGCGCCGCCGGGCACGGCTGCCGGGACGGGGAGCGGCTGGGCGAGGCCATGCCTCACGGTCAGCCAGTGACGCAGGGCGACGTAGAGCGCGAGCGCGGTGACCCCGGCTGCGATGCCGCCGCCGATGGTCGGGTCGACGAGTGGGTGCGTCGGATGCTGCCGGAGGTTGTACGGCCTCCAGCCGATCACGACCATGTAGATCGTGACCCCGAGGACGTAGGCGACGGCGACGTGCCAGCCTTCCTTGATCCAGCGAAGGGTGTGCTTGGCCTCCGGGAAGCGGTTGCAGAGCCCGACACCCGCCGAGGAGCCGAACCAGATCATCGAGCCGCCGTAGCCGACCGCAAAGGCGAGCAGGCCCCAGTCGTACGTCCCCTGGAAGAGCGCGAGCGCCGTCAGCGGGATGTTGTCGAAGACCGCGCTGACGTACCCGAGCCCGATGCTGCTGTGCCAGGACGGCGACGGCAGGGAGCTGAGCGGCATCAGGCTCGCGGCGGTGACCAGCGAGAGCAGGAAGATCGTCCCCTTGGCCGCCGTGCGCGCCTCTCCCCAGGGGATCGGCCTGATCAGCCCGCCCAGCAGGATGGCCACCCAGACGCCGACCGCGGGGAACTCGATCAGGACGTTCGAGGTGATCGCGCCGCCGATGATCAGGAAGACGATCGCCAGGCGGGCGACATCGATGTCGTAGCCGGCCGGCAGGTCGCGGATCGGGTTCAGCTTGTGCTGCGCCCTGGCGGCGATGGGGCCGCTGAAGGCGATGACGACCGCGGCCGCGAGGAAGGCGCGCGCGAGCTCCCACGGTGGGACGCCTCCGATCCACATCATGGTCGTGGTCGTGTCCCCCACCGGCGAGCCGGCGCCGCCCGCGTTGCTCGCGGCCACGATCGCCGCGAGATAGCCGACGCCGACCTTGCCCTTGTAGAGCTTCTTCGCGACGACCCCGCCGAGGATCGCCGCCGCGATGTTGTCGATGAACGTCGAGGCGAACGCGACGCCGACCAGCAACAGCAGCCCCGCACCCCAGCCGCCGGGCAGCTTGCGCATGAACCACTCCGGCACCCCCGAGTCCTCGAAGTGCCTGGCCAGGATCGCAAACCCGAACAGGAGGCCGGCCAGGTTGAGCAGCAGGCGCCAGTGATCGTCCAGATCCTCCGCGACGCTGACGTTCGTGGCGACGAGCGTGTAGATGAGCACCGCCACCAGGCCCGTGGCCGCGACCTCGAAGTTGCGCCGGTGGAAGATCGCGACCCCGGCCAGCGTCAGTCCGAAGAGGACGAACGCAAAGGGGATCCCGAAGACGCTCATGCCCGCTCACACCGCTGCTTGCGGCTCGTCCGCCGGACGGATGCGACGGGTGGGGAGCTCACGACCTGTGGGGTGACGGGCGCCCCGGGGCGGCGATGCGCCCGGGCCTTCGGTCGGGCGCCGGCGCTCCTGCCGGGGCGGGCGCGGGAATGGGGTGGGCGAGGCGGTGCTTCCCGATCAGCCAGTGGCGCAGGCCGGCGTAGAGCACGAGCACGGTGACCGCGCCCGCGACGGCGTCGCCGACGATCGGGTTGATCAGTGGGCTCGACGGATGCTGCTGGAGGTCCCACTCGTCCCAGCCGATCAGCCCCACGTAGACGGCGACGCCGAGGACGTAGGCGACGGCGACGTGCCAGCCTTCCTTGATCCAGCGGAGAGTGTCTTTGGCCTCCGGGAAGCGGTTGCAGATCGCGACGCCGGCCGAGGAGCCGAACCAGATCATCGAGCCGCCGTAGCCGACCGTGAAGGCGAGGAGACCCCAGTCGTACTTGCCCTGGAAGAGCGCGAGCGCGGTCAGCGGGATGTTGTCGAAGACCGCGCTCAGATACCCGAGTCCGATGCTGCTGTGCCAGGACGGCGACGGCAGGGAGCCGAGGGGCATCAGGCTCGCGCTGAAGACCAGCGAGAGCAGGAAGATCGTGCCCTTGGACGCCAGGCGCGCTTCCCCCCAGGGGATCGGCCTGATCAGCCCGCCCAGCAGGATGGCCACCCAGACGCCGACCGCGGGGAACTCGATCAGGACGTTCGAGGTGATCGCGCCGCCGATGATCAGGAAGACGATCGCCAGGCGGGCGACATCGATGTCGTAGCCGGCCGGCAGGTCGCGGATCGGGTTCAGCTTGTGCTGCGCCCTGGCGGCGATGGGGCCGCTGAAGGCGATGACGACCGCGGCCGCGAGGAAGGCGCGCGCGAGCTCCCACGGTGGGACGCCTCCGATCCACATCATGGTCGTGGTCGTGTCCCCCACCGGCGAGCCGGCGCCGCCCGCGTTGCTCGCGGCCACGATCGCCGCGAGATAGCCGACGCCGACCTTGCCCTTGTAGAGCTTCTTCGCGACGACCCCGCCGAGGATCGCCGCCGCGATGTTGTCGATGAACGTCGAGGCGAACGCGACGCCGACCAGCAACAGCAGCCCCGCACCCCAGCCGCCGGGCAGCTTGCGCATGAACCACTCCGGCACCCCCGAGTCCTCGAAGTGCCTGGCCAGGATCGTGAACCCGAACAGCAGGCCGGCCAGGTTGAGCAGCAGACGCCAGTGGTCCTGCACGTCCGCCGTGACGCTGATGTCCGTCGCGACGAGCGTGTAGACGAGCACCGCCACCAAGCCGACGCCCGCGACCTCGAAGTTGCGCCGGTGGAAGATCGCGACCCCGATCAGCGTCAGTCCGAAGAGGACGAACGCGAACGGGATCCCGAAGACGGTCATTCCCTCAGGCGTCCCCGCCGCACGTCAAGCGGAGATCCGGGCCGCCGGGGTCGAGACGCTCGTCCCGACCGGCCGGCTCGGGAACACAGGCGTCCTCCCGAGACTTCACGACCTGCGCCGTGGCGCTCGCCTCCAACCAAGATTCCAGGGCATTGTCCCGCCGACGCTAGGGACGCGTCTCAGTCCCGGCGTCAGGAGAAACTCCGAAGGTCGATCCGGGTTGCGCCGGATCGGCAGCCGCCCGTCCGAGCGCTAGCTTCGGGGGAGCTCGCCCGAGGTTCCGCTCACGTCAACGGAGGCGTTGCACCTGTTCGGGATGATCGCGAACAACGGACCGTCGACAGGGCCGCCGCTCGCGCCGACAGCGGTCGTCTTCGACCTGGACGGCGTGATCGGCGACACCGAGCGCGCGTCGCTCGCCGCGTTTGCAGCCGCGTTCGGTGAGCTCGACCTGGTGCTCTCCACCGAGGACCTCGCCGACATGGTCGGCCTCTCACTCGTCCGCGTGGACGAGTTGATCCGCGAGCGCCACGAGGCCGCGTTCGCGTTCGAGGAGCTCCGCGACCGGTACCGCCGCCGCTATCTGGACGTCCTGCGCGCCGGAGTGTCGGCGTGTGAGGGGGCCGTCGAGCTGCTCACCTCGCTCTCGGACGCCGGACTGCCGATCGCGGTCGCGTCCTCGTCACCGCGGCTGCAGGTCGACCTCGTTCTCGCGAGCACCGGAGTGGCGCCGCACGTGCAGGCGAGCGCAGCCGGCGACGAGGTCGCTGCGACGAAGCCTGCGCCCGACGTCTATCTCCTCGCCCTCGAGCGTCTCGGCGTCCCACCGTCGGCCGCGGTCGTGGCGATCGAGGACTCGCCGGCCGGGGTCGCGGCCGCCGTCGCCGCCGGGCTGCAGTGTGTCGGGGTACGCCGCGACCCGTCGTACCCGGACCTCCCGGACGCCGCCCTCGTCGTGCGCTCGCTCGCCGAGCTGGCGCCGGCCGACCTCGGCCGCCTCGTCAGCCACGCTCCCTGAGCGCAGCGGGACGCGGCGGTGTGCTCAGTCCCAGGGCGGCGGGTTGTGGGTCCAGCGGCCGCCGACCATCGTGGCGACGATCCCGACCTCGCGCAGCTCCTCGGGCTCGCAGGCGAGGGGGTCGCGGTCGAGGACGACGAGGTCTGCGAGCCGGCCGGGGACGAGCGTGCCGCGGGTGCTCTCGTCGTGCGAGAGCCGCGCGGGCGCGGTGCAGGTCGCGTGCAGGGCCTGCTCGACGGTCAGCCGCTGGTCCTCACGCCAGTGGTCGAGCACGGCGGCGAGGACGCCGGCCCAGGGATCGAGCTCCTCGACGGGCGCGTCGGAGCCGTTGGCGAGCAGGGCGCCCGCGTCGAGGAGCGAGCGGAACGAGTAGGCGCGATCGAGCCGGTCGGCCCAGAAGCGGCGCGCGAGCTGCTCGTCGGAGGGCGCGTGCGAGAACTGGACCGAGGCGGCGACGCCGAGCTCGGCGAAACGGGGGACGTCCTCGGGGTCGAGACACTGGACGTGCTCGATCCGCTGCCGCAGCCCCCGCGGCTGCCACGCCTCCCGTGAGCGCTCGAACGCGTCGAGCGCGGCCCGGTTCGCCCCGTCGCCGATCGCGTGCACGGCCACCGGCCAGCCCGCCTCCGCCGCCTCCCGCACGATCTCCTCGAGCTCCTCGCCCGTCGTGATCACGACGCCCCCGCCGTCCGACATCCAGGCGGACCGCGAGCCGAGCGACCCGTCCATGAACCCCTTCAGGTAGCTCAGCCGGAGCAAGGCCGAGCCGGAGCCGCTGCGCAGGCCGAGCGCGCGCAACTCCGGCAGCCGCTCCACCGGCGCCGACTGCCAGACCCGCAGCGACAACCCGCCCTGCTGCTCGAGCTGCTGCCAGAGACCGATCGCGCCGAGCCAGCCGTCCTTGTCGTGGACGCACGTCACGCCGCGGGAGGCCGCGATCCGGACTCCCTTGCGCATCGCCTCGAGGTACTCCTCGTCGGGCACCTGCGCGAAGCGCGCCTTGAACTCCCACGCAGCCTCCTCGGAGAGGACGCCGGTCGGCTCGCCGCGCTCGTCCCGGGCGACGACGCCGCCCTCCACTTCCAGATCGCCGCCGGCGAGGGCGAGTGCCGCGGAGTTGAGCCAGAGGGCGTGGTAGTCCTTCGAGATGAGCATGGCCGGCCGGTCGGGCTCGACCGCGTCCAGCGCCTCGCGCGTCGGCGGGCCATCCGGCCAGTCCGCATCGCGCCAGCCCTGACCGCGGAGCCAGCTGCCGCTGCGCGGGGCGGCGCGCACCCGGTCGAGCGCCTCGGCGAGCGAAGCAGAGCCTTCGAGCCGCACGTCGTCCTGCGCCAGCGCCCACGTCGGGAAGTGGACGTGCGAGTCGGTGAAGCCGGGCAGGACGCAGCGCCCACCGAGATCGACGACCTCGGGGCTCGGCAGCACGTCCTCGTGGACACCGACACCGCCCACGATCCGGTCCCCCGCGATCCAGAGGGCCGAGACCGTCGGCAGCGACGGGTCGAGCGTGCGGATCGTCCCGTTGCGCAGGATCACGGGCCGAGCGTACTGCCACCACGAGCCTCTCGAGCGGACATTGCGGCGGTGTCTACCCCTGCGTGTGCTTGAGGTCGTCCTCCCGCTGCTGCGCCTGCGCGAGCGTGAGCTTCCCGCGGCAGACCTCGGCGTTGAGCTCGTTCTCGATCTCGTCGACCCGGGACGCGCGCGGATACGGCTCCGGCCAGAGGTTGCGCGGATCGGTCGGGTGGCCGCCGAGCTCGAGGCTGATCAGGTGATCCTCCTGGTAGTCGGACAGCGGGCCGCTCTCGCCGTACTGCCGCATCTGCCTCCGCTTGAGCGCGTTCGTGTAGGAGACCGGCGGCCGGATCGTCGCCGTCCAGCCGCGCTTGCAGATCGTCGAGCGGATGTTCGCCTGCGTCACGCCGGGGTTGAGGACGCCGGGCGTGCGAACCGCGTCGGCGACGATCCGGGTGGCGGGAGCCCGGTGCAGGAGCGACCAGGCGACGGCGCCGGCCGCGACGAGCAGCAGGACGAGGAAGAGGTCGAGCGGCGTGATGCGCCTGCGCCTGGACACGCCGCCCGACGGTAGGCGGCGCGCGCGGGTGCCGCAAGACGCCCGGGCGGTCGTGTCCCGTACGGGCAGTAGGCTCGCGGGACATGGTCGAGCTGGCCGTTCGCCCCCGCGGGCCGTACTCCCTCGCGCTGTCGGCGCGCCTCGCCGGCGACGCGACGCGGCGGATGCGGGAGGGCATCGTCACGGCGCGCTGCGCGGGCGCCGTCGCGCAGGCCCGGCAGGCGCCGGACGGCACCGTCTCGATCCGCTCGGACTCGCCGGAGGCGGCGGCGAAGCTCCGCTGGATGCTCGCGCTCGACGACGACCACTCGGAGTTCCTGCGCCGGGTCGCCGACGACCCGCTCCTCGGCCGCGCCGCGCGGCACCTGCGCGGGCTGCGGCCGGTGCGGACGGCGACCGTCGCGCAGGCGCTGCTCCGGGCAGTCTGCGGCCAGCTCGTCGACTGGAAGACGGCACGAAGTCTCGAGCGCCGCGTGATCCGCGCGTTGCAGACCGGCGAGCCGCCCGTGACGGTGGCTGCCACCGGCCTCGACGAGCCGCCGGCGACCGCGGCGCTCGCAGCCGCCGCGCCGTTCGAGCTGCGGCGGCTCGGCCTGCACGAGCGGCGCGGTGCCGCGCTCGTCCGCCTCTGCCGCAGCCTCGAGCTCGAGCGGCTGCACGAGCTTCCCACCGAGGCGGTCGTCCGGCGGCTGGAGCGCGAGCGCGGGCTCGGGCCCTGGTCGGCGGGCGTCGTCTGTCTCGAGGGGCTCGGCCGCCACGAGCACGGGCTCGTCGGCGATCTCGGGCTGATCAAGCTGCTGCGCGCCCTGCGCGGCCGGCCGGTGGAGGCGTGGGAGACGGCGGAGCTGCTCGAGCCGTACGGCGAGTGGAGCGGCCTCGCGAGCGTCTATCTCCTCGCCGGCTTCGCCCGCGGCCTCGTGCCGCTGCCGTCGGTGCGCGCCGCATAACTCGTACGCTTGAGCCCATGAGTGCGCGCAAGATCGCGATCCTCGGCGGTGGGCGGATCGGCGAGGCCCTGCTCTCGGGGCTGCTCAGCTCGGACTGGCGCAGCGCGGACGAGGTCGTCGTCACGGCCCGCCGGGAGGAACGCCTCGCGGAGCTGCGCGAGCGGCACGGCGTCGAGGCGACGACGGACAACGCCGCGGCCGTGCGCGACGCCGGCCTCGTCGTCGTCGCGGTCAAGCCGCAGGACATCGACGACCTGCTCGCGGAGATCGGCGGGCACCTGGTACCGGCCCAGACCGTCGTCACCGTCGCCGCCGCGATCCCGACCGCGCACATCGAGGAGCGGATCGCCGAGGGCGTCCCGGTCGTGCGGGCGATGCCCAATGCCCCCGCCGTCGTGCACGAGGGGATGGCGGGGCTTTGCGCCGGCGCGCACGCCGGGGACGAGCAGCTCGCGCTCGCCGAGGAGCTGCTCACGCATGTCGGCCGCGTCGTGCGCGTCCCGGAGTCGTGGCTGGACGCGATCACCGCCGTCTCGGGCTCCGGGCCTGCCTACTTCGCCCTCCTCGCCGAGGCGATGATCGAGGCCGGGATCCTGCTCGGGCTGTCGCGGGAGGTCTCGACGACGCTCGTCGTGCAGACGATGTTCGGCACGGCGAAGCAGCTCCGAGACGAGGGCATGCACCCGGTCGAGCTGCGCGAATCCGTCACGTCCCCGGGCGGCACGACGATCGCCGCGATCCGCGAGCTCGAGCAGGCGGGCGTCCGCGCCGCCTTCCTCAACGCGATCCAGGCGGCGATGGACCGGGCCCGGGAGCTCGCGGATGGGTGACGGCGACGTCGAGATCACGATCGCCGCGGACGAGCGGGCCGTGGCCCGGCTCGTCGCCGAGCGGCTGGCCCGGCAGGCGGCGGCGGGCGGGCACGTCGTGCTCACCGGCGGCTCGACGCCGCGGGTCGCGTACGAGACGGCCGCCGGGCTCGCGCCCGACTGGAGCCGCGTCGAGCTGTGGTGGGGCGACGAGCGCTGTGTGCCGCCCGGCGACGAGCTCTCGAACTTCGGGATGGCGCAGCAGGCGCTGCTCGACGAGATCGAGCGGCAGCCGGCCGCGATCCACCGGATGCAGGGCGAGCTGGGCCGCGAGGAGGGTGCGGCGGCATACGAGCGCGAGCTCGGGGGCACCGGCACGTTCGATCTCGTCCTGCTCGGACTCGGTCCCGACGGACACGTCGCGTCGCTCTTCCCCGGCTTCCCCACGCTCGACGAGACGGAGCGAGCCGCGATCGGCAGCGAGGCCGGGCACGAGCCGTTCGTCGACCGGATCACGCTCACAATGCCGCGCCTCTGCGCGGCGCGGGAGATCCTCTTCCTCGTCGCGGGCGAGCAGAAGGCCGACGCGGTCGCCCGCGCGCTCGCGGGCGAGCCGTCACACGAGACGCCCGGCAGCCTCGCGCGCGCGACCGACGGCCCGACGCGGGCGATCGTGGACCGCGCGGCCGCCTCGCAGCTCTGAGAGGCCGGTCAGCTGCTGAAGCGGAAGGAGAGGGTCACTTCGGAGAAGGACACCGGCCTGTGGCGGTGGTGCCGCAGCCATTCCGCTCCCGGTCGTGTCGTGTCCGCCCGAGCTCCGGGTGGTCGGCCGGGAACCCGACCCGGACGGGCCGGAGCCGCCGCAACCGGCGACGAGGGCTGCGAGCATCGCGGCGGACACGGGAAGGGGCTTCCAAGGCCGCCGCGCGCCTCCTCGCAACGCTCCACCGCGAGAGCGCCGCGAGCCAGCGGGGCGCGCCCTGCGCGTACCGCTCGCGCCGGCCCACACATCCGGACTAGGCTCGATCCGACATGGCGAACGACGACTGGCGAATCCGGATCGAGGTCGAGGGGGAGGAGCACGCCCGGGGGCTGCTCGAGCGGCTCGGAGGCGAGCTCAGCTCCGAGGCGGGTGAGCTCGCGAAGGATCTCGAGGCGCACCGGCTCGCCGTCTCCCGCGACGGTGAGACGGTCTTCGTCTACGCGGCGACTCGCGCCACGGCGGAGAAGGCCCACGCCGTCGTCGAGGCCGAGCTGCGCTCGGCCAGCGTCGAGGCCCGCACGAGCCGCGTGGAGCACTGGCTCGAGCACGAGGAGCGCTGGGACGACGACCCGCCGACCGAGACGTGGGAGCAGGAAGAGCTCGACCGCGGCTACGCGCCGTGGGAGGTGCGCGTCGACTGCGGGTCGCACGAGCGGGCACGCGACCTCGCGGAGCGGCTCGAGGGCGAGGGCTACCGGCCCGAGCGGCGGTTCACGTACCTGATCGTCGGCACCGCGAGCAAGGAGGAGGCGGAGGCGCTCGCCCAGCGCCTGCACGGCGAGGTCGAGGCGGGTGGAGAGGTCGTCTGGGAGGAGATGCCTCCGAATCGCTTCGCCATCTTCGGCGGAATGGGGCTGTAGTACCCCTTCCGGGCCCGCGAGGTTGACGGCACCCCCGCTCCGGGTATCCTTCCGAGAGCGTCGCTTGCCCAGGGGAATCGGCGGAGCGCGCATCTCTTCGAGTAACCGGCAGCACGCCCCGTGCTGCGTATATGCAGGAAGCGATTCAGCAGCCGACCATCTCGCAGGCGGCCGATCCGGTAGCCGCCGCGGCTCTCCGCGCGCAGGCGTGGGCCGGCGAGCCGTTCCTGCGCGCGGAAGAGGATCCGGCGCAGGCCCTGGCCGAGGGAACCGCCCGCCGGCAGGCCCTCGACGAGGCACTCGCGGAGATGGATGCGGGACTGCGGGAGCCGTCCTCGCAGTGGCGGGTTCGCTACGGCCTCCTGCTCGGGCTCGAACGCATCCTCGCCGAGCCGAACCCCAGCACCGCCACCGGCACCGCGCTGCGACGCCACCAGGTCGACGCACTGGCGGGAATGCTCACCGAGCTGATCGCCGCGAGCCAGCGCTACGAGGGCAACGGGAACGGCAACGGCGGCGCGACGGCGGAGGAGCTGGCGGAGCAGGAGGTCGAGGATGCGGACGAGGACTCGACCCTCGTCGTCGCGATCGAGGACGCGGAGCTCCCGGAGGAGCCGCAGCAGGACGACCCCGGCGCGATCCGCCGCTACCGCTTCCGCCACCCGACCGCGTCGGGCAAGACGATCGCCGCTGCCGGCTTCGTCGAGGCGGCCCGCACGCTGGGCGTGCTCATCCTCACCCACCGGCGCCTGCTCGTCTCCCAGTTCCAGCGTGACCTGAAGACGGAGGGCTACGGCGACCGGCTGACGGAGATCGTCACGCGCGACGACGGCAGAGCGGGCAGAGCGCCGCTCACGATCCAGACGTACGCGTGGTTCGCGCGCCATGTCGACTCGATCGACCGCGACGCCTACCAGCTCGTGATCTGCGACGAGGCGCACACGGCACTCGGGGAGAAGACGTCGGCCGCGATCCGCTCCTTCCCGGAGCCCATCTACATCGGGATGACGGCGACGGAGCAGCTGATCGCGAAGCAGGTCTCCGACGTCTTCCCCGCCTCGGTCGACGACCTGCCGCTGCAGGACGCCGCCCGCCGCGGCCTGATCGCACCGCTGCGCGACCTCCGGGTGCCGCCGGTGGCGGCGATCAACTCGGTGCCGATCGTCGGCGGCGACTTCGACCAGGAGATCCTCGCCAAGACCCTCGACCACCAGGCGCTCAACCAGGCCGCGGCAAGCCTCTACCGCGACCGCTTCGACAACACGCCGGGCATCGTCTACGCGGCGGGCGTCGACCACGCCTACAACCTCGCCACGGAGTTCCGCGCGGCCGGACTGAAGGCGGAGGCGGTCTCGGGCCGGACGCCGCCGGTGCGCCTCGCCGAGACGCTCGCCGCCTACGAGCGCGGCGAGATCAACGTCCTCATCAACGCGCAGCTGCTCGCGGAGGGGTGGAACTCGCCCCGCGCGACGGTCTGCATGCATCTCGCGCCGACGGCTTCCCGCCGCGTCTACCAGCAGCGGATCGGCCGGATCATGCGCCTCCACCCGCGCAAGGAGGCCGGCATCGTCGTCGACTTCGTCCCGAAGGGCGCGACGCACAACGAGCGCGTCGTCTCGCTCCACTCGCTGCTCGACGCCGACTTCTACCGCGAGGGAGCGCGCGTCACCCCGGCGCCGCGCCGCCGCTCGCAGCGCCGCGCCCGCCGCCGCCTCACGCCGGCGCCGTGGCTCGTTCCCGTCACGCCGGACGTGCGCCGCCGCATCGGCGTCATCCAGCGGGAGTGGCAGCGGATCGACCCGAAGTACCTCGACGAGGACGAGCAGCGCTACTGGGCGACGATCGCCGGCCGCCAGATCCGCTTCGACGAGCGAGCCTCGTTCGTCCAGAAGCTGACCGACCGGAGCGCGAGCAAGGCGGCACTCGAGCAGTTTCTCGCGACATGCGCCGCCGAGAACCCGAACCGCCGGCTGCGCATGATGGCGCTGCAGGACCGCGTCTCGCTGCGCGTCGAGCGTGCCGACTTCGACGATCTCGTCACGCTCGTGACCCAGGCGCCGACCTGGGAGAAGGAACGGCTGGCGGGAATCCGCACGCTCCTGCGGGCGATCGCGGAGAGCAAGCCGGACGCGCCGGAGCAGATCCTCGCGCGCTGGACGTGGCGGCTCGCGCGGGCGACCCGGAAGGTGCAGGACCGGCGCGCGTCGGCCGAGTACCCGGAGGCGAAGCGGCTGCTGGGCGCCCTCGCCAACTCCCGCGGCCACCGGCACGAGGAGAACGCGGCGAAGCTCGTGCGGGCGGCGCTCGAGCTGCCGCGGCCGGTCGGAGCGGCGCTGCTCGCGTCTGCCGAGGGCTACACGCCGCGCGCGACGAAGCTCATCGACGAGGCGCGCGAGCGGCTCGGCACGATCCACGAAGTGGCGCTCGCGCTCTCGGAGAACCTCCCGATGCCGAAGCAGGGCTCGGGGCGCAACCGGCGCCGGCGGCGGCGGAAGCGGAAGGGCTCCGGCGCGGCCAACAAGGCCCAGGCCGAGACGCAGGCCACCGAGGGTGCGGCCCCGCAGGACCCGCCCGCAGAGGACGCGCCGGCCGGAACGGACGCCGCCGCAGCCGCAGCCGCAGCCGCAGCAGAGTGATCGAGCTCGACCACGTCCAGATCGCCGCGCCGCGCGGCTGCGAGGCCGAGGCGCGACGCTTCTTCGGCGAGCTGCTCGGCCTGTCGGAGCTCGAGAAGCCCGAGCCGCTCCGCTCGCGCGGCGGCGCGTGGTTCGTGCTCGGAGACCGGCAGCTCCACGTCGGTGTCGAGGAGCCGTTCGCTCCGTCCCGCAAGGCGCATCCCGCGTTCCGCGTCCCCGCCGGAGACCTCGATGCGCTCGCGGCGCGCCTCGCCGCCGCCGGCTCGCCCGTCGACTGGGACACGGCGCTCCCCGGCGTCCGCCGCTTCTACACGGCGGATCCGTGGGGCAACCGGCTCGAGCTGCTCGCCGCCGGCTGAGACGCCTTACAAAGTCCTGATCCGCACGTACTAGATTCGGGCCGTGAGACGGCGCCTCGCGCTCGTTGCGGTAGCGGTGACAGTCATGGTCACCACGGCATCGGGCAGCGCCGTGACAGCACAGGGCCGCATCGTCTTCTCCGCCGATCGCGCCCCGGCCCTCTCCGGCGAGATCTACCGCGTCGAGCCGAACGGTCGCCGGATCGACCTCAGCCGCAGTCCCTACGAGGACACGAACCCGACCCTCTCCCCCGACGGCAAGCGGATCGCCTTCGTCAGCAGCCGCACGGCGAAGGGAGCCGTCTACGAGGTCGGCATCGACGGGCAGCATCTGCGACGCATCTCCCCGCGCAGCCGCTTCGGCTTCGACAGCTCGACCGGGCTGGCGTGGCAACCGCACGGCAGCAGGCTCGCGGTCAGCGCGACGAAGGGACTCTGGATCCTGCGGCCGGGCCACAAGGCGATCGACGAGACCGCGCTCGCCTACGGCGTCGCTCCCGGCGCCTGGTCGCCCGACGGCCGGATCCTGCTCGTCCTGACTCGGGACGGTGGCCCGCTCGTCGCCCTCAGCCCTCGGGGGCGGCGCCTGTGGAGCATCCCCCACGAGGCCGGTGCGGCGTGGTCGAAGCAGGGGCTCCTCGCCGTCGCCGACGGGAAAGGCTCTGTCGCCGTCTACGGCGAGAACGGACGGCTGCGCTTCAAGGTCAGGATCGGTGCGCGCTACGCCTCGCCGAGCTGGTCGCCGGACGGCAGCCGCTTTGCGCTGATCGCCTGGCCGACGCTGCGCGAGTGGACCTCGACGGGACGGCTCCTGCTCCACAAGCGCCTCACCAACCCCGACGCCGGCATCGCCTGGGCCGCTCCGAGCCGGTTGATCGTCGCCGGCGGGCAGAGCAGCTGGTTCGCGCCGCGCTCTGCCGACGGCAAGCTGGCGATCGTCACCTCGCCGAAGGCAAGCTCCAGGCAGGGCTCGCGTTTCGCCCTCGGCGTCGCTTCGCCCGGCAGCAAGCAGATGCAGACCTACACGCACGTTCCCGGCTGCTGGTCGGACGGCGAATGGCAGGCGGCCGTCGACTACCTCCAGTTCGCCGGACGCTCGATCGTCTACGAGACCGCCTGCTACGAAGCCCCGTCCAACCTCTACTCCGTCGCGCCCGACGGAAGCGCGCTGCGCAAGATCCGCGGCGTCGAGCCCTGGGCGACGCAGCCGGCGCTCTCGCCGGACGGGACGAAGGTCGCCTACTCCTGGGCCTCGGCGACCGGCCTCAGCTGCAAGGGGTGCCCGCTGCAGATCCGGGTCGCGAACGCCGACGGCAGCAAGGTGCGGGTACTCACGAGCCCCTCCGACGCATTCGACCGCTCGCCCACCTGGTCGCCCGACGGCCAGACGATCCTCTTCTCGGAGTCGAACGCCAACGACAGGGGCGAGCTCTACACCGTTCCCGCCGCCGGCGGCGCAAGCCACGACCTCGGCCTCGCCGGGAAGGACCCGGCCTGGGGGCCGACACGGATCGCCTACCAGCAAGGGGGAATCTGGACGGCGAACCCCGACGGCAGCGATCCGACCAGGGTCAGCAAGACCGGCGAGCTCCCGGCCTGGTCCTCGGACGGGCGTCTGGCCTACCTCGAGGGCAGCGGCGGCCGAACGCTCGTCGTCGGTGCGACGAAGACGCAGCTGCCCTTCGCCTCCGTCTCGTCATTGTCCTGGTCACCCGACGGAACCCATTTCGTGATCACGGCGAGCAAGAACCGCTACGGGCCGCCCGACGTCTACACGATCCGCGCCGACGGCACGCATCCGGTCCGGCTGACGAAGAACTTCGACGCTCTCGGCGCGAGCTGGCGCTAGCCGGCAGGCCCGCCGGCGGTCTCGCCGCCGTCCTCGCCCCGCCGCTCGCGCTCGCGCAGGAAGCGCGTGAGCTCGGCGGCGAGGCTGTCGCCGGAGGGAAGATCCTCCTCCGCCGCCTCCATGAGGTCGATCCGCCGCTCGAGCTCCTCGACGTACGCGGCCGTCTCGGCGTCGGACGCGACCGCCTCCGTCACCTGCTCGCTGTACTCCTCGGCCGCCTGCTCGAGCTCCGCGAGGTCGACGTCGACGCCCACGAGCTCGCCGAAGCGGTGGCAGAGCGCGAGCGCCGCGCGGGGGCTCGGTGCGAGCGAGACGTAGTGCGGCACCGCCGCCCACAGGCTCACCGAGGGAAGCCCCGCCTGCCGGCACGCGTCGAGCAGGACCCCGACGATGCCGGTCGGGCCCTCGTAGCGCGACGGCTCGACTCCGAGCTCCTCGACGAGCGCCGGATCGCTCGCGGCCGCGCTCACCGGCGCCGCACGCGTGTGCGGGACGTCGGCGAGGAGAGAGCCGAGGGTGACGACGAGCTCGACCCCGAGCTCCTGCGCGAGATCGACGACGAGACTCGAATACGTCCGCCAGCGCAGGTTCGGCTCGACGCCGAGCAGGATCACGACGTCACGGTCGAGCCCGGGGATCGCCGCATGGTGAAACGTGTTGGCCGGCCACTCGAGCTTCCGCGTCAAGCCGTCCTCGAGCGAGACCTGCGGGCGCACCGCCTGGAAGTCGTAGAAGCTCTCCGAGTCGATCTCCGCGAAGGCCTCGGCCCCCCAGTGCCGGGCGAGATAGCCGCCGCCGAGCGTCGCGCCCTGGCCGCCGTCGTTCCAGCCCCGGAAGGCCGCGACGAGCACCGGCCGGCGAAGCTCGGGCCGCGAGGAGAGGGTCAACTCCGACATTCGCAGGAGTCTAGTCGGCCCCTACGGGCCGCCAGAGCCGCGCGACGAGCCCGACCGTCCAGCCCACGAGGATCGCCGCAGTCGCCACGTGCACGAGCACGAGCCACCACGGCACGTCGCCGTAGGTGCGGTACTGCACCTCCCCGATCGTCATCTGCACGGCGAGGATCCCGAGCAGGCCCGCGCAGCCGCGCAGGAGCCACGGGTGGCTGCGGCGCCGCGTCCAGGCCCAGGCGGCAAGCGCGAGGAAGACGATCCCGAAGGCGGCGACCGCGCGGACGTGCCAGTAGACGGCGGGGTAGAAGGCGCCGAGCCGGGGCACGACCTGCGCGCCGGAGCTGCCGGGGAAGCGGCCCGCCGCCGTCGCGGCCGTCCCGCTCACGGCGAGGACGACGACGGCGACGAGGAGGACGAAGCCGCCGAGCCTCGCCGGCGGCGGCAGGGCCTCTCGCGTCCCGCGCACGAGCCGGGTCGCCTCGAGCAGCGCGAGCACGCCGAGCGAGAGCACCGCGAGGGAGAGGAGCAGGTGCGAGATGACGAGGTACGGGTCGAGGTCGTAGTAGACGGTGATCGCCCCGAGCGGCGCCTGGGCGAGCGTCCCGGCGAACACGCCCGTCGCGAGCCAGCGCGCCCGCCGGCCGAGCCCGCGCGTCCGCCAGGCGGCGACCGCGAGGACGAGGGTCGCGATCACCGTGACGGCGGAGACGACGCGGTTGCCGAACTCGATGTCCGAGTGGTAGCCGCGCGGCAGGGCGTGCTGCGTCGTGCACGTCGGCCATTCCGGACAGCCGAGCCCCGAGCCGGTGAGGCGCACCGTGGCGCCGGTGGCGACGATGAGGACGAGCGCGCCGACCGCCGCGAGCGCGATCCGCCGGAACACGACCGGCGAGAGCTCCAGGGCGCGCCGGTGGCTCGCGACGCTAACGGACGACAATGCCTTCGCCCTCCTCGACGGAGCCGACCCGTGCGACGAACAGCTCACGCGCACGGAACTCGTTCTGCAGCGAGAGCGCCTTGTCGGCCGGCAGCGAGACGAGGAACCCGCCGGCGGTCTGCGCGTCGTACCCGAGGGCGAGCAACTCCTCGGAGACGCCGCTCGACTCGATCGGCGCGAACTCGCGGTTGCGCGGGTCGCCGCCGGTGCGCACGCCCGCACGCGCCGCCTCGAGCGCACCGCTCAGCGCGGGCAGCGACGCCGCGTCGAGGACGAGCCGCACGCCGCTCCGCTCCGCCATCTCGTGCGCGTGGCCGAAGAGCCCGAAGCCGGTCACGTCGGTCACCGCATGCGGCGAGAAGGGCCGCAGCGCCTCGGCGACGCGGTCGCCGAGCGTGGTCATCCAGCGCGCGGCCTCGCCGATGTCTCCCTTGCTCGCGAGCACGAGTCCGGTGCCGAGCGGCTTCGTGAGGAAGACCGCGTCGCCGGGCCGCGCGTTGCTCTTGAGCCAGACGCCGTCCGGGTGGACGGTGCCGACGACGGCGAGGCCGTACTTCGGCTCGGCGTCGCGAATCGTGTGGCCGCCGGCGAGGATCGCACCGGCCGCGCGCACCTGTTCCTCCGCGCCGGTGAACACCGCCGCGACCGCCTCGGTCGCGAGCTCCTCGGGAAAGGCCGCGATCGAGAGCGCGAGCAACGGCGTGCCGCCCATCGCGAACACGTCGTTGAGGGCGTTCGTGGCCGCGATCCGCCCGAACAGCGCCGGGTCGTCCACGAGCGGCGGGAAGAAGTCGACCGTGAAGACGAGGGCACGCTCGTCGTCGAGCCGGTAGACCGCCGCGTCGTCGGCCGGGTCGAGACCGACGAGGAGGTCCTCGGCCTCTGCCGGCACGAGGCCCTCGAGCAGTTGCTCGAGCCGGGCGGCCGAGTACTTCGCGGCGCAGCCGCCGCCGACGCTCAGGCTCGTGAGTCCCGCGGTCTCCACAGCGTTACTGTAGGCGCAGTGGAGAGGGCTGCACTCGTCACCGGCGGCTCGTCCGGGATCGGGCTCGCGATCGCACGGATGCTGCGCGAGGAGGGCTTCGACCTCACGCTCGTCTCGCGCCGGCCGGAGCGGGTCGAGGCGGCCGCCGCGGAGCTCGGCGCTGCCGCCGTGGCCGCGAACGTCGCGGACACCGCCGACTGCGAGCGCGCCGTGGCCGAGCACCGGGGGCGCTTCGGCCGGCTCGACGTCCTCGTCAACTCCGCCGGCATCGGCATCGGCGGCCGCGTGGAGGAGCTGCCCGTCAAGCATCTCGACCTCCAGCTCGGCGTCAACCTCCGGGGCCTCTTTCTCGTCACCCAGGCGGCGATTCCCCTGCTGCGCGAGTCGCGCGGCTGGATCGTCAACCTCGCCTCGATCGCGGGCACGCTGCCCACACCGTGGCTCGCGACCTACGGCGCCACGAAGGCGGCCGTGATCGCGCTCACCCGCTCCCTCAACGCCGAGCTCGACGCCGACGGCGTGCGGTCGATCGCCGTCTGCCCGGGCTTCGTCGACACCGCGATGGCGCAGTGGTCGAACGTCGAGCCCGCCGAGATGATCCGGCCGGAGGACTGCGCCGAGGTCGTCCGGATGTGCCTGCGGCTCAGCCCGGCCGCCCGCATCCCCCAGGTCGTGCTCGAGCGCATGGGCTCGGTCAGCGGAGACGTCGGCTAGGCGCGTCCCCTCGGATCCTCCTCCCACCGCTGGGCGGCGTCGAAGACGACGCCGCCGCGGGCATTGCTACGCCGATTTCCGAGCGGCTACGGGCCGCCGCCGTCGCTCATCCCAAAGCCTCGCACGTTCGCGAGGAGGAACGCGACGAGCGAGGAGATCACCAGCAACAGGTAGATCAGCCGCGCCTTGGTCATGCCGACACCTCCTTCCTCCCGGTCGTCAGAAGCGAACGTCTTGCAGAGTCGCCGCGGCCGTGCGGTAGAGCTCGGCCGCCTTCTCGTAGTCGCCCCGGCGGGCCGCGAGGTCGCCTCGCGCCAGCCACGCCGCGGCCCGATGGCTCCCGGAGCCGAGCTGCGCAAAGCTCGCCTCGCCCTCGGCAAACGCCGCTTCCGCCTCGTCGAGGCGTCCCTGCTCGAGCAGCGAGCGCCCGAGCACGAGCTGCGCGTTGCCGATCTCGTCGAGGTAGTCGACCCGTCCGTCGAGCAGCTCGAGCGCGTGCCGCGCCTGCTCCTCGGCCTGCTCGACCGAGCCGGTGCGGAGGTGAATCTGCGCGAGCGACGACACCGCCTGCGCGGCATCGGCCTGCCGCCCCGTCTCGAGCGCGATCGCGAAAGCCTCCTTGAGCAGCCCGATCCCCTCGTCGACCTTCCCGAGCAGGAACTCGAGCCCACCGAGGTTGTTGGTGAGCTGGCCGACGTGCACGCGGTCGGAGAGCTGCGTGTACGCCTCGCGGGCGCGCTCGGCATAGGTGCGGGCGAGCACCCAGTGGCCCTCGCGATCGGCGACGAGAGAGGCCTGGAAGTACGCCGCGCCGATCGTGCGGAGGTCGTCGACGCCGCGCGCGAGCTCCAGCGCCTGCTCGACGTCGTCTCGCGCAGCCTCGTAGTCGCGCTGACGGCGCCAGCAGCGGGAGCGCCAGGAGAGGATGTTCGCCTTGAGCGCGTCGCACGGCAGGCCCGACCGCTCCGCGAGCGCCAGCGCCTCGTTGTAGATGGCGAGCGCCGTCTGGACGCTCGAGAGCTGGTAGCGGCAGACGCCGAGCCAGAGCAGGATGTCGGCCCGCTCCACGTCCGAGAACGACCCTGCCTCGGACATCGCGCGTGCGTCCTCGAGCAGGCCGAGCGCCACTCGGTGCTCGCCGACCCGCATCTTCGCCAGCCCGGCACCGAGGAGCGCCCGAACCTGCAGCTCGGGCACACCCGTCGCCCGCGCGACCGCGACGAGCGGCTCGAACGCCTCGACGGCCTCCTGGTCCTCGCTCGCCTCGTAGAGCGCCTCGGCGCGGGCGAGAGCGCCCTCGAGCCTCCCGCGCTCGTCGGCCGCGATGCCGTTCCCGAGAAAGCCGGCGTCGACGCCCAGCCGGCCGGCGAGCCATTCGATCGTCTCGGGGGTCGGGCGCGTCTTGCCACGCTCGATCTGGGACACGTACTCCTTCGAGAAGCGGTCGCCGGCGAGCTCGCTCTGCGTGAGGCCGGCCGCGGTCCGGAGCTGCCGCAGCCGCTCGCCGAGCCGGAGCCCCGCCTCCGCGGATCTGCGGCTCGTCTTGCCGAGGGTGTCTCTCGTGCGGCTCACGTGAACTCATAGGAAAGCGGATGCTTCACCAAAGTGCAAGGTGTCCGCTTCGGATATCCCTCTTTTTGGCCTGTTCATCGGGAACTCCGGTGAACCACGGGTATCACCGAATCACTTGATTTGTCTACTTGACGGACCCGACGGCCCCTCCTATAGTGAGCGCACCTTGCAACCCTGGCCGACGCCAGGCCGAGGTTTGCAAGAGGGCATGCCCGGGGGCTCCTGGTGGCAGACGAGAGCGGGTTGGCCGCAGATCCGCCGAGTCACAAGCCGCAGCGAGATGGGTGTGCCTCTCGAGAAGGCCCCGGAGCCGCAGCCGGGGCCTTCTTCTTTTGCCGGGCGAAGAGCTGCGCTCTTCGCCCGGGGGGGAAGCGGAACGGAGCGAACGGGAGAGCGCGGTCTCCCGTTCGCTCCGTGCTGTTTGTCTCGAGGTTGTCTGGATGAGACGCCGCTCTCGTGTGCCCGCGCGCGGCAGAGGCCGGCGCGAGCACAGTCCGGCCTCCGCGTAGGCGTTCCGCCTACGCTCCGGCCCAGGGCGCCGAGGATGGTTGAAGCGTTCGACCCCACTCCGGCGCCGGGCGGCGGCGTAACCCACCGGTTACGACCACCGCCGAAGCCGTCGCGGGCGGACACGCCGCCACAGGCGGCCTGCCCCCACGCGACACAAGCACGGCGCCCGAACCCACGCAGCCCAGGC
>CAZRTE010000026.1:0-29741 GCA_964602945.1 uncultured Gaiellales bacterium | reverse complement strand
CTACGCGGAGGCCGCACCGTGCTCGCGCCGGCCTCCGCCGCGCGCGAGCACACCAAAGCGGCGTCACATCCAGAGCATGAAAAGCAAGCAACAGCACGGAGCGCGCCCGAGACCACGCTCTCGGGCGCGCGGAGTTCCTCCTCCCAGCGCGCAGACGCGTCAGCGTCTGTGCGCTATGTGAGTGAGCGGAGCGCAGCTTCGCTCGCTGCGCCGAGCCGGCGGCCCGCTTCCGTCAACCGGTACTCGACGCGCGGCGGCCGCGTGTCGAGAACCGTCCGCTCGAGCACACCCGCCCGCTCGAGCTCCCCGAGGCGCGCGGCCAGCGTCCGCGGCGGGATCCCCTCGAGCGTCTGCCTGAACTCGTTGAAGCGGACGGCCCCCGCCTCCGCCGCGGCCCAGAGCACGGCGAGCGCCCAGCGGCGCCCGAGCAGATCGGCCACGCGGGCGATCTCCTCGGGCAGTGGACGGCAGGAGCGGCAGCGCATCGTCTAGACCGCGTGGAGCGTCTGCTTCGGCTTGGCCTCGAGCGCGAGATCGAGCACCTCGCCCAGCGTCATGACCGGATGGAAGCGCATCGACTCCCGCACGTCCTCCGGCACGTCGTCGAGATCCGCGCGGTTGCGCTCGGGGATGACGACGTCGGTGAGCCCGGCGGCGTGCGCCGCGAGCGCCTTCTGCTTGAGGCCGCCGATCGGCAGCACCCGTCCCTGCAGCGTCGCCTCTCCGGTCATCCCGACCGTGTGCTTCACGGCCCTCCCGGTGAGCAGCGACGCGAGCGCCGTCGCCATCGTGATCCCTGCGCTCGGACCGTCCTTCGGGATCGCCCCGGCCGGGACGTGCACGTGGAACGAGCGGTTCTCGAACGCCGACTGCTCGAGACCGAGCTCCTCGGCATGCGACTGGACGTAGGAGAGCGCGATACGGGCCGACTCCTTCATCACGTCTCCGAGCTGGCCCGTGAGGACGAGATCGCCGTTGCCGTCCATCGTCGTCGCCTCGACGAACAGGACCTCGCCGCCGGTGCCGGTGACGGCGAGCCCGGTGGCGACACCCGGCACGGCCGTCCTCTCGGCCGCCTCCTGGAAGAACTTCTGGCGGCCCAGGGCGTCGCGCACGACCTCCACGTCGACGGCGACGGGGGCCTCGACGGAGCCGGAGGCTATCCGGGTCGCGGTCTTGCGCAGGATCGTTCCGAGCTCGCGCTCGAGCTGCCGGACGCCGGCCTCGCGCGTGTACTCGGAGATCACGAGCTGGAGCACGTCGTCGGAGATCGAGACCTCGTCCTCGCGCAGGCCGTTCCGCTCGACCTGGCGCGGCCAGAGGTAGCCGCGGGCGATCGCCGTCTTCTCGTCGACGGTGTAGCCGTCGAAGTCGATGACCTCCATGCGGTCGAGCAGCGGCCCGGGAATCGTGTCCGCGACGTTCCCCGTGGCGATGAAGAAGACCTCCGACAGGTCGAGCTCGACGTCGAGGTAGTGGTCGCGGAAGGAATGGTTCTGGGCAGGGTCGAGCACCTCGAGCAGCGCCGCGGAGGGGTCGCCGCGCCAGTCGGCGCCGACCTTGTCCACCTCGTCGAGGACGATCACCGGGTTCATCGTCCCGGCGTCGCGCAGGGCACGGACGAGCCGCCCCGGCAGCGCGCCGATGTACGTGCGCCGGTGGCCGCGGATCTCGGCCTCGTCGCGGATCCCGCCGAGGGACATCCGGACGAACTCGCGGTTGAGCGCCCGCGCGACCGACTCGCCGATCGACGTCTTACCGGTGCCGGGCGGGCCGATCAGCGTCAGGATCGCCCCGGACTTCTTGTCGTTCGGGATTCCGCGCTCCTGGCGCAGCTTGCGCACCGCCAGGTACTCGACGATCCGGTCCTTGACGTCGTCGAGGCCCGCATGGTCGGCGTCGAG
The DNA here is from genome assembly GCA_964602945.1 of uncultured Gaiellales bacterium. Classification (GTDB taxonomy): domain Bacteria; phylum Actinomycetota; class Thermoleophilia; order Gaiellales; family Gaiellaceae; genus Palsa-739. The sequence continues at coordinate 27,837 of CAZRTE010000026.1, read as the reverse complement.
CACCTCCCGCGCGCTCTTCGGGTCGAGGGTCTCCTCGCTCCGCTTCGACCACGGCACGGCGATCAGCCAGTCGAGGTAGCTGCGGATCATCGACGCCTCGCCGCTCGCCTCGCCCATCGTCTCGAGGCGGCGCAGCTCGCGCTCGGCCTGCGCCCGCACGTCCTCGGGCATGCCGGCTTCCTCGATCTTCGCGCGGTACTCGTCGCCGACGGAGCCTTCGTCCTCGCCGAGCTCCTTGCGGATCGAGTTGAGCTGCTGGCGGAGGAACCACTCCCGCTGCTGCTTCTGGGCACCCTCCTCGACGTCCTCGCGGATGCGCCGGCGCACCTGCAGCTCGGCGAGCCGTTCCTTCTGGAGGGCGAGGGCGAGCCCGAGCCGCTCGACCACGTCGACCGTCTCGAGCAGCTCGACCCGCTGGGCGAAGGTGATGTCCGGCGAGTAGGCGCAGGTGTCCGCGAGCGCTCCGGGCTCGCTGATCGCGCGCAGGAACTCACGCACCCGGTCGTCCGCTCCACGCAGGTCGAGGATCTCCTCGACGACCGCGCGGTACTCGCGCTCGAGGTCGCGCGTCTGGACCGGAGGAGGCGTCTCGTCCGGCCGCTCCTCGACCTCGGCGCGGAGACGGCCCTGCGCGTCGGTGTGGGCGGCGCCGATCGCGGCACGGTGGAGTCCCTCGAGGCTGACGGCGCCCACGCCGCCCGGCAGGCGGACGTGGTCGCTGACCTCGGCGACGGTGCCGACGGAGGCGTACTCGTTCTCGTGCCGCGGCACGAGAGCTACGCGGGTCTCGTCGCCGACGTCCACGGTGAGGGTGACGTTCATGCCCGGGAAGACGACGGTGTCCTCCAGCGGGACGAGCAGAAGATCGGTCAAGGGTCGCTCACGCTCCAAGCTGTAGTAGGTATCCAAATTGTAGCGCGAACTGACGTCCTAGCCGGCGTCGTCCTCGAGGCCCGCGGCCTCGAGCGCCGACGCGAGGTGCGGATGCTCCTCGACGCGCACGACGCGGCCGTTGCGCATGTAGACGATCGCGGCCCAGCGCCCGAGCAGGTACGACCGGCGGCTCTGCAGCGGCCGCTCGTCCGTCGGGTCGACCTCGGTCCCGGAGAAGCGCATGCTCACGACCACCCGGTCGGCGAGCCCGATCGCACGGTCGACGACGACCTTGTAGTCCTCGGCGACGCGTTCCGCGAGCACCTCGAGCACCCGCTCGCGGCTGACGAGAATCGCCTCCTCTCCGGCCGCCACCCATTCGACGTCCGGGTGGAGCATCGTGCCGAGCGCCTCGAGGTCGCCCGCGACGAAGGCGCGGTACCCGCGCAACAGCAGCTCGGCGCTCTCCTGGCTCATGGCCCTGAGTCTAGGCGGCTACACTGGGGCTCTCCCGGGCCCATAGCTCAGCTGGGAGAGCGTCGCGCTGGCAGCGCGAAGGTCGCCGGTTCGAGCCCGGCTGGGTCCATTCCGGGGAGTACTGAGGTGGCAGGTACGAACCCCGCGTGGCCGTGACGTGCGCTGGGTGGGCCGCTAGGAACGCCTGACCCGCCGCTGTAGGGTCGCGCTGATGGGCGAGGAGGTCGAGCGCAGGCTGGCCGCCGTGATGTTCACGGACATGGTCGGCTACACGGCCTTGATGCAAATCGACGAGGGCCGCGCGATCGAGAAGCGCGACCGGTTCGTGGACGCGCTCGAGCGCCAGCACGAGGCAGCTGGAGGAACGATCGTGCAGCGCCTCGGTGACGGCAGCCTTTCGATGTTTCCGAGCGCGCTCGCCGCCGTTCGAGCCGGTGTGGCGATGCAGCGCGAGCTGGCGCCCGCTGACATTCCTGTACGGATCGGGATCCACGTCGGCGATGTGCTCGTCGAGCCCGAGCGGCTGACCGGCGACGCGGTCAACGTCGCCGCGCGGGTCGAGTCGTTCGCCGTTCCGGGGTCTGTCTTCCTGTCCGACAGCGCCTACGAGCAGGTCAGGAACCAGTCCGACCTCGACGTGACCTCGCTAGGCTCGTTCCGGCTCAAGAACGTCGGCCGGCCCCTCGATCTCTATGCGATCGCGGGTCCCGGGCTCGTCGTGCCGGACCGCTCGACCCTCGAAGGGAAGGGCGACGCCGTCGTCGCGATCCGGGCCACCATGCCTCAGCCGAGCTCCGTCCTCCTCGGTCGCGACCGGGAGCTCGCCGAGCTCGCCGACCTCGTTCGCCGGCACCGGGTAGTGACGGTGACGGGGCCGGGCGGCGTCGGCAAGACGCGTCTCGTGACTGAGCTCGGCCATCAGCTCGGGCCGGAGTTTCCGGATGGTGTCGCCTTCGTCGGCCTCGCGGACGTGACCGAGGCTACGGAGTTCCTGCCCGCCCTCGCCGCCGCGCTTGACGTGAAGGAGGCGGAGGAGCGCTCCGTCCTCGACGGCATCGTCGCGCTCGTCGCCGAGCGGGAGGTTCTGCTCGTGCTCGACAACCTCGAGCAGATCGTCGCGGCTGCCCCCGACGTGGCGGAGCTCGTTCGCCGCTGTCCGGAGTTGCGGATCGTGGCCACGAGCCGGATCCCGCTTCGGATCGCCGTGGAGGGCCTCTACCCGGTCGGTCCGCTGCCCCCCGACGACGCCGTTGCGCTCTTCGCGGCCCGTGCGCGAGCGGTGAACCCTGCCTTCCGCACTGAGGAGCACGGGAAGGCCGTCGGCGAGATCTGCCGACGTCTTGACGGGCTTCCGCTCGCGCTCGAGCTGGCTGCTGCGCGGCTGCGCCTGCTCGGGCCGGAAGGCCTGCACGACCGCCTCGACCACGCGCTCGAGCTGCTGACGTCAGGAGCGCGCGACAGCCACGAGCGCCACCAGACACTGCGGGCGACGATCGACTGGAGTTACTCGTTGCTCGACGAGGCGGAGCGGCGCGTCTTTCGCTGCCTCGCCGTCTTCGCCGGCGGCTGCACGTTCGAGGATGCCGAGGCGGTCACCGGCGCGGAGACGCTCGACGAGCTCGAGTCGCTCGTCGACGCTGCCCTCGTGCAGGCCAACGGCCGGCTGCGGATGCTCCAGACGATCGGCGACTTCGCCCGCGAGCAGCTCGAAGCCTCGGACGACGCGGGCGAGATCGCCGGCCGGCACGCACGTCGCTTTGCGCAGGTCGCACGGGAGATCCGCGACGCGATCGAAGGGACTGCGCAGCTCGCCGCCGTCGGACGCGGGATTCGCGAAGAGGAGAACCTCGGCGCTGCGCTCGACACGCTCCTCGCCGCCGCGCGTGCCGGCGATGCCGACAGCCTCGAGCGCGGCCTACAGATGTCCGGCGACCTCTGGATGTACTGGCACATCCGCGGCAAGAACGTCACGGCGCAGGAGTACGCCCGTGCTTTCCTTGCCGCCGACCCGACCAACGCTCCGAGCGTAGGCCGGGCGGCCGCGCTGCTCACAGCCGCGCTCGGCTCCTGGATGACCGGCAAGATCGAGCGCTCAGAGCGGGAATGGCGCGAGGCGTTGCAGGTCGCCAGCGCAGTCGGGGCACGGCGCGAGCTCTGCCTCGCCGCCGCCGGCCAGAGTATGCTCGGGCTGCTCGGCAGGGACGTCGGGGCCGCCCTTTCGTCCGCGAAGCTCGGCATCGAACAGAGTCGCGCTCTAGGGTTCGACTGGGGCCTCGCGCTCGCGCTGAACTTCGACGGGATGCTTCAAGCGGTGGCCGGCGACCAGGGCGCGGCGCAGGCCCGCTTCGTGGAGGCGTTCGAGATCGCGCAGCCACGCGGCGACCTCGAGGGAGTCGGCATGGCCCTCGGCGGCCTCGCTTCCCTGGCCGCTCACCGCGGCAATACGGGCGAGGCGCTCGAGTTCTACGGGCAGTCGCTCGCCGCGTTCGAGGCGGTCGGCGACCGAGGTGAGGAGGCGCGGACGCTCTCCGAGACGGCGTGGACGCACCTCGCGGCCGGCGACACCACCCTCGCCCGCCGGTCCTTCTTCGACTCGGTGCAGGCGCATAGCGACATCGCGAGCGCACGCGGCGTGGGGCACTCGCTCGTCGGGCTCGCAGCCGCCGAGGCCGTCGACGGCAGGCCCGAACGTGCCGCCCAGATCGCTGCGGCGGCGGAGATGCTCGCCGAGCAGGGCGGGATTGTCGTCGTCTACTCCGACGAGACTCCGGGCCGCGAGCTCGTCGAGCGAGCCCGGGAGGCACTCTCTGAAGAGGAGCTGGCGCGCGCCACACAGGCCGGGCGCCGGCTGACGCTCGCGGAAGCGCTCGAGCTCGCTCGGGCCGACGGGGCCGTTTCCGCCTGACAGGAAAGCGAAGGGGCAAGGCGCAGCTCGAGCACCAATGCTTTGAGCCGTCCAAGCGAGGCCGTGTCACTTTGAAGAGGGTTCGAGGTCCGCAGACCGGCGTGCGTCTCGGCGACGTCCCGGATCCGGCTGCTGCACCGTGAGGCCCTCAGACCCAGCTGCGCCCGGCCTCACGCGGGCGCCTCTGCGGAGCACGCAGCGAGCAGCTCGACGAGCACCTCCGCGGCCAGCGCGACGTCGTCGGCGTCCGCGTGTTCCTGCGGGGTGTGGCTCTCGCCGCCCGCGAGCGGAACGAAGAGCAGCGCGGCCGGCACGCGGGCGGCGAGATGCTGCGCGTCGTGGCCGGCGCCCGAGTGCGTCCGCACCGCGGCCGCGTCCCGCCGTCCCGCGGCCGCGAGCGCGGCCTCGACGAGGTCCGCGTCGAGCACGGCGGGCTCGCCGCCGCGCAGAAGACGGCGCTCGACGCGGACGCCGCGCCGGGCGGCGACCTCGTCGCACGCGGCCGCGAACGCCTCCTCGACGGCGGCGATCTCCGCGGCGTCGACGCCGCGGACCTCGAGTCCCAGCACGGCGCGGCCCGGGATCACGCTGACCGCGCCGGGCTCGACGTGCAGCGTCCCCGCCGTCGCCACCGTGGGCGGCCGCGCCCGGCGCGCAGCCCGCTCGAGGGCGAGGACGAGATCGGCCGCGGCGGCGAGCGCGTCGGCACGCGAGGCCATCGCGACCTCGCCGGCATGTCCGGCTCGCCCCTCGACGGCGACCTCGTACCGGTGCGGGACGGCGACCCGCTCGACGACGCCGAGCCGCGAGCCGCGGTCGTGCAGGTCGCCGCGCTGCTCGATGTGCACCTCGACGTGGGCGGCGATCCGCTCCAGCGGCAGCACCTCGATGCGCGGCAGGTCCGCGAGCTCGGCGAGGAAGCCGCGGCGCGCCTCGAGCGCGCTCACGCCGCCGGCATCGTGCAGGTCGGCGATCGCCTCCTCGGCGAGCGCGCCCGTCGCGAGCCGCGAGCCGATCGTGCCGGCCCCGAAGCGCGGCGCTTCCTCGGCCGCGCAGGAGAGGAGCCCCACCCGGCCCGGCAGCGCCTCGGCCGCCTCGAGCGCGAGCACGACGCCGAGCGCGCCGTCGTAGAGGCCGCCGTCGGGGACCGTGTCGAGGTGGGAGCCGGAGGAGAGGAGTCGTCCCTCCGACCCCGCCGGCGGTGCCCACAGGTTGCCGTACGGGTCGAGTGCGGGCTCGAGTCCCGCTTCGCGCGCCCAGCCGGCGACGAGCCGCACCGCCGCGGCCTCCGCCGCCGACCAGGCGGGCCGGTCGGCGCCGCCTCCGGGGCCGTGCGCGATCCGCCAGAGCTCCTCCAGCCGCGCCGCGACGCGCCCGCCGTCAGGTGAGGGCATGGTCCGCCAGGGGCTTGCCCAGCATCGCCTCGACCTCGGGGTAGACGGAGGGGTCCCGTACCCCGTCGCCGGTCGGGATCTTCGAGCGGTGTGCGTGCAGCACGGCGACCTCGTCGCCGTCGGCGAGGTCCTTGATCGCGACCGGCCGCCCGTCGACGAGCGAGAGCGTCGTCAGCACGTCCGGGAAGGTCGCGAGCCGCTCGCCGTCCGACTCTGCGGTGAGGTACTCGTTGACGTAGCCGAGCTCGACGTCGCCGACCGCGAGCGAGCCGATGTCGAACGCGTGCTCGTAGCGCATCTCCTTGCCGTGCACCGGGCCGCGCACGAGGATCCGCCCGCCCAGCCGCTCGGCGATCGCGTCGATGACCGCGTCGGCGCCGCGCTCCTCGGCGGCGACCATCTTCTCGCCCAGGTCGAGCGCGAGCGAGATCGCCCCGACCGCAGCGTGGTCGCGCAGGTAGCTCGCGCGCACGGGATTGCGGGCCGAGGCGATGAAGCCGCCCGACTGGTCCGAGGCCTCCCGCAGCACGTTCGCGCACAGTGCCACCGGTCCGCGCACGACTGCCTCGAGGTAGCGGCCCTGTGAGCGGTTGCCGCCCGCCACCGACTGCACGGCCGTGTAGCCCGGCTCGGAGGTGAGGCCGATCGAGCCCATCTTCCCCGTCGGGTGCGCGCGCCCGTCGCCGGCGACGTCCAGCACGAGCGTGCCGAGCACGGCCGACTGCACCCAGCCGTTGCACGTCGTCGAGGAGCCGTTCTGCGCGGTCATCGTCCCGACGACCGGCTCGTCGAGCTCCGCGACCAGTAGCTGGAGGGCCCGCACGTAGTCGTGCGGGAGCATCTCCCACGCCGCCGCGCCGGGCGCGCCGATCGCGGTGACGGTGACGACGAGCGCGTCGGGGTCGATCTCGTCGAGAGTGGCGAGCCGCGGCGTCCCGTACGCGACCGCCGTACGGCCCACGAGGTAGCCGTGGTCGACCCAGCCGCCGCCGCCGCAGGCAAGCACCGAGCCGCCCCGGACCGCCGCCTCCACCGCTGTTCCGTCGAGATCGCGCATGTCAGCCCTCCCGCGGGTCTCCGCCCGCCTCGTCGCTTTCGAGTCCCAGCCCGGCCCGCTCGGCCTCCGCGGCCGCCTCCTCGTAGCCGGCGTCCGCATGGCGGAGCACGCCGAGGCCGGTGTCGACGTCGAGCGCCCGCCGCAGCCGCGACGCCGCCCCCGGCGTTCCGTCGGCGACGACGGTGACCCCCGCGCTGAGCGAGTAGCCGGCGTAGCCGCCTCCGCCCGCGTGCATGACGACGAGGTCTGCCATCGAGGAGGTCAGGAGCAGCGCGTCCAGCACCGGCCAGTCGGCGACCGCGTCCGAGCCGTCGCGCATCCGCTCGCTGATGATGAACGGGTGCGTCATCGCCCCTGCGTCCATGTGGTCGCGCGTGAACGCGACCGGGCCGGCGAGGCGCCCGTCGGCGACGGCGTCGTTGACCGCGAGCGCGAGCCGGGAGCGCTCGCCGTGGCCGAGCCAGCCGATCCGCGCCGGCAACCCCTGCAGCGGCACGTGCTCCCGCGCTATCTCGATCCACGTCGTGACGCGCTCCTCGCCCGCGAAGAGCTCGAGGCAGAGGTCGTCGATCGCGTCCCGGTCGGCGACCGCGCCGGAGGCGCAGATCCAGCGGAACGGGCCGATGCCGCGGCAGAACAGGGGGCGCAGGTAGCGCTCGGTGAAGATGTCGATCCCGAGCGCGTCCGGCAGGCCCGCCTCGGCCGCCTGGGGGCGGATGTTGTTGCCGTAGTCGAACACGACCGCGCCGCGGCGGCGCAGCTCGAGGAGGGCGCGGACGTGCCGGACGACCGCCTCGCGCCCGCGCGCGACCAGCGCGTCCGGGTCGCTGCCGCGCAGCTCGGCCGCCTCGGCCGCCGAGGTGCCGACGGGCACGTAGCCGTAGCGGAGGTCGTGGGCGGCGGTCAGGTCGGTGACGACGTCGGGGCCGGCGTCCTGCGCGAGCAGCGCCTCGAGCAGCTCGACGGCGTTCGCGGCGACACCGACCGAGAGCGGTGTCCCGGCCGCCGCGGCCTCCCGCGCCCAGGCGATCGCCTGGGCGAGGTCGTCGGTGGCGCGCTCGACGAATCCGTCGCGTCGCCGCTGCTCCAGCTTGTCCGCGTCCACCTCCGCGCAGAGGAGGACGCCGCCGAGGATCGTGACCGCGAGCGGCTGCGCGGAGCCCATGCCACCGAGCCCGGCCGAGACGACGAGCCGTCCCCGCAGCGACCCCGCGAAGTGCTCCCGTGCGACGGCGGCGAAGGTCTCGTAGGTGCCCTGGATCACGCCCTGCGCGCCGATGTACTGCCATGCCGCCGCGGTGAGACCGCCCCAGATCGTCAGCCCACGGTCCTCGAGGTCGTAGAAGCGATCCGGCGTCTGCCAGCGGCCGACGAGCACCCCGGTGGACATCACGACCGCGGGCGCGAACGGATGCGTCGGGAAGACCGCCACCGGCTTGCCCGACTGGATCGCGAGCGTCTGCCCGTCGCGCAGCGAGGCGAGCGCGGCCACGATCCGCTCGTAGCTCTCCCAGTCGCGCACGGCCTTCGCGTGCCCGGCGTAGACGACGAGGTCGTCCTGGCGCTCCGCGAGCTCGAGCGTGTTCTCGAGCAGGCGCAGGATCGTCTCCTGACGCCAGCCGCGGCAGCGCAGCGCCGGGCCGCGCGCGGCCCTGATGCGGGCTCCGGTCTCAGACACGGGCCACCGCTCTCGCGCGCGCCGACGGCACGAACGTGCCGCGCCCCGCGTCCGCGACAACCTCGCCGTCGCGGACGACGGCCTCGCCGCGGGCGAGCACGTGCCGGACGCGCCCGCGCAGCTCGCGCCCCGCATACGGGCTCCAGCCGGCGCGCGTGACGAGCCGCTCCGGCTCGACGGTCCAGTGCTCGTCCGGGTCGAGCACGACGACGTCGGCGTCGGCGCCGGGCTGGAGCGCGCCCTTTCGCGGCCAGAGGCCGAAGCGGCGCGCGGGCGCCTCGGCCTGCACGCGGGCGAGCAGCGCGAGCGGCAGTCCTCTCGCGCGCACCGCGTCGTGGATCAGCGGCAGCTCGAGCTCGAGCCCGGGCGCGCCCGAGGCGAGCGCGAGGACGTCGTCGCCCCGCTTTCGCGCCGCCGGCCAGCCGACGTGGTCGGAGGAGACGATCTCGAGGTCGCCGCGCGCGAGCGCCGCCCACAGCGCCTCGACCTCTGCCGCCGGTCGCAGCGGTGGGTTGATCTTCGCCTCGCCGCCGCGCCGCTCGAGCTCCGACTCGTCGAGGACGAGGTAGTGCGGGCACGTCTCGGCGCTCACGTCGACGCCGTCTTCGCGGGCGCGCCGGGCGAGCTCGACCCCCCGGCCGACGGTGACGTGGCAGAGGTGGAGGCGCACGCCGGTCGCGCGCGCGAGCTCGAGGCAGCGGCCGATCGCCTCGGTCTCCGCCTCCGGCGGGCGCGAGCGGGCGTGGGCGAGCGGGTCGTGCCGCGCCGCCGCACGCTCCGCCGCGATCAGGGCGCGCACGATCTCGTCGTTCTCGCTGTGGACGCCGGCGAGGCCGCCCGCGGCGGCGATCGCGGCGAAGGCGGCTCGGAGCTGATCGTCCGGGATGCGCGGGAAGCGGACCGGGTCGGTCTCGAACGTGGAGAGCTTGAACGCGCAGGCTCCCGCGCGGACGAGCTCAGGGACGTCCTCGAGCGGGCCGCGCGGCGGCACCGTCGCCCAGAGTGCGACGTCGACGACCGCCTCGCGCTCGACGTCCGCGACCTTCGCGGCGAACGCGTCGGGATCCGCGATCGGGCCCGACGCGTCGTAGGGCATGTCGACGATCGTCGTCACGCCGCCGGCCGCGGCGGCCCTCGTCGTCGACTCGATCCCCTCCTCGGCGGCGCTGCGCGTGTGGACGTGGACGTCGACGAGGCCGGGGAGGACGAGCGCCTCGCCGGCGTCGAGCTCGGCCGCCGCCTCGAGCGGCGCATCGCGCTCGGCGACGGCGACGATGCGACCGCCGGAGACCGCGAGCGCGCCGGGCTCCGGCTCCCGGCCCGGGAGCGCGAGCCGTCCCCGCACGACGAGCTCGAACTGAACCGGGGCGCTCATCCCGACAAACGATAATATGGATCAGCAGATGAGCCAAATCCGCCTCGATCTCTCGAAGAGCGAGAAGAGCGTCGAGCTGACGGGCGACACCCTGACGGTGGACGACGTCGTCGACGTCGCGCGCGGCCGGGCGCGCGTGGAGATCTCCGGCGAGGCGCTGCAGCGCGTGCGCCAGGCGCGGGACGTCGTCGAGCGCGCGCTCGTCGCGGGTACGACCGTCTACGGCCTCAACACCGGGCTCGGCAACCTCTACCGGTACCGCATCCCGCCGGAGGAGCTCGGCAGCTTCTCCTTCGCGACCGTCGCCGACCAGACGTCCTCGTACGGGCGTCCCCTCGCCACCGAGGTCGTGCGCGCGATGATGGTCACGCGCGCCAACAGCATGGCGAAGGCGGGGGTCGGCGTCCGCCGCGAGCTCGTCCAGCTGCTGGTCGCCGCGCTCAACGCCGGCGTCCATCCGATCGTGCGCGGCGTCGGCTCCGTCGGCCAGGGCGACCTCTCCGAGATGTCGGACATCGGCAAGGTGCTGATCGGGATCGGTCGCGCCGAGGTGGACGAGGAGGTGATGTCCGGCGGCGAGGCGCTCGCCGCCGTCGGCCTGGAGCCGATCGAGCTGGCGCCGAAGGAGGCGCTCGCGCTGATCAGCGCCAACGGCGTCACGCTCGGGCGCGGCTCGCTCGTGCTCAGCGACGTGGCCGATCTCGCCGATACGTTCGAGGTCGCCTCGGCGCTCTCGCTCGAGGGCTTCGCCGGCAACCTCTCGATCATCCACCCGGGCGCGGCGCGCCTCCAGCCCCAGATCGGGCTCAACACCGCCGCGGGCCGGCTGCGCGGCCTCCTCGAGGGCTCCTACCTGTGGGAGCCGGGAGCCGCGCGCAACCTCCAGGATCCGCTCTCGTTCCGCTGCATCCCGCGCACCCACGGCGCGCTCTACGACGCGCTCGCGCACGCCCGCTCGACGCTCGAGGCGGAGCTGAACGCTGCAAACGACAACCCGCTCGTCCTGATCGACGAGGGCGCGATCGTCTCGGTCGGCAACTTCGACGTCGTCGGCCTGGCGATGGTGTTCGACCTGCTGCGCCTGGCGATCGCGAACGCGGTCAAGGTCGCGAACGAGCGGGTGCAGAAGCTGCTCTGGAACCACTTCAGCGACCTGCCGAGTGGGCTCGCGTTCCAGCAGGACGCGACGAACGGCCTCAAGCCGATGGGCCGCTGGTGCGCGGCGCTCGCCGCCGAGGCGCGATCGCTCGCGAACCCCGTCTCGCTCGACTACGCCGGCCAGGTCGCCGAGGGGATCGAGGACCACGCGAGCATGGCGCCGCTCACGGTGCGGCGGACGTACGAGCTCGTCTCGGTCGCCCACCGCGTGATCGCGCACGAGCTCGTGATCGCCGCGCAGGCGGTCGACCTCCGCGACGGCGGGTCGCTCGGACGCGGCACCGGAACCGCCCACAAGCTCGTGCGCGAGCACGTGCCGATGCTCCGCGACGCCGCCGACTGGGACCCCGACATCGAGGGGTTCGTGGAGGCGGTGGCGAACGGCGAGCTGAGCGGGCGCGTCGCCGCCCGCGCCGGCGAGCGGCAGGAGCTGTCGCAGCACGAGGGCCCCGGCTCGCTGACGGAGGCCGAGCTGGCCGACCTCGACCGGGCGGCCGCGGAGCTGAGCGACATCGACGAGGCCGCCGCCGAGCACGCCGACCGGTCATGAGCGCCGTCCGCGCCGCCGGCGACCGCACGGGTCAGACGGTCGACCGGCTCGTCGACGTGCTCGCCGCTCTCGTCGAGGCCGGCCGGCCGCTCGCCGCGGGCGAGCTAGCCGAGCGGGCGGGGCTCCCCGTCAGCTCCACCTACCGGCTCGTCGCCTCGCTCGAGCGCCACGGCTTCGTCGAGCGGCGTCCGCGCCGCGGGGTCGCGCTCGGGCTGCGCGTCCTCGAGCTGGCCCGGCGCCTCGAGGACCGGCTCGGGCCGGCCCTGCTCGAGCCCTCCCGCTCCCCGATGGCCGACCTGGCGCGCGAGTGCGGCGAGAGCGTGCTCCTGACCGCGCCGGCCGGCATCAGCTCGATCGGGCTCGCCTCCGTGGAGGGCCCGCACGCGATCCGGCTCAGCTACGGTCGCTGGCGGCTCGCGCCGATGCACCGCGGCGCCTCCGGGAAGATCCTGCTCGCCCATCTCGACGACGAGCGGGCAGCCGACGTCCTCGCCGCCGCGGCCGCCGCCGAGCCCGGCCTCGACCTCGAGTCGCTGCGGAGCGAGCTCGCGGCGATCCGCCGGCACGGCCACGCCGTCAGCCACGGCGAGCTCGACGAGGGAGCGAGCGGCGTGGCGGCTCCGATCCTCGACCGCGGGGGCCGCCTGCTCGCGGGGATCTCCGTCGCCGGCCCGACCGAGCGCGTCCGTCCCGCCGAGCCGGAGCTCGTCGGCGCCGTCGTGGCCGCGGCGCATCGGATCGAGGACGCGGTCGGCGACGCCTGGAGCGCCTGAGCGTCACGCGCTGATCCGCGAGCAGGCGCCGCAGCCGGACGAGGGATTCTTCACCGCCTCTCGAGGGGCTCGGGGCCCGGCGTGTTGGGAAGACCCAGCGCGCAGAAGGACCTGCGCCGATGAAGTAGACCGTACGGTCCCGGGGAGGCGCCGGGGGCATAACGAGCACTGTCGCAAGCAAGGCGGACGATCCTGCCAACCTGACGGGACCTGCAGCCCGCCTTACGCGCCTCGTCTGGTTCAAGACAGCTGGTAGCAGCCATGGTTGGTGCGCCGGAATCGCCGGTCGGCGCCGTGCTCGGGCCGCGCTCAGTAGAGACAGGCACTGACGGAAGAGTGAAGACGGGAGAATCGGAGCGTCTGTGCTGAGAGGGCCCTCCGCGCTGGTTATGCGTTCGGCGGCTGCGCGGGAGGCTGCGACGCCGGCAGGAGGAGGAGGTGGCTTTCGACGACGGCGGCGGCGACGTCGCTGAGCTTGCGCCCGTTGTGCTGGGAGTGGTCGCGTAGCATCTCGAAGGCGTGGTCGGCGTTGGTCGAGTGGCGGGCCATCAGGATGCCCTTGGCCTGCTCGATCAGGGCGCGACGCCCGAATGCCCCTTGCAGGCTCTGGTACTCGGCGAAGCGCTGGAGCGTGATGTCGATCGCGCTTTGGAGTTCGTCGGGGGTGCCGTCGATGATGTAGGCGAAGACGCCGCGCTTCGCGGCCTCGTGGACGTAGGCGGGGTCGTCGGCGTGGAGGATCGCGATCACCGGGCAGGATGCCTCGCGGACGATCTCCGAGATCAGCTCCAGCGCGTGCGCCGAGCTTTCCCCCAGCCCGACCAGGGCTACGTCGGGATGCTCTCTGGCGGTGACCGGCCCGACTTCCTTGACGTAGATCTCACGGGCGATCACGTCGTGGCCCAGCCCGATCACGACGTTGGCGAGCAACTCCAGCCGGTCGCGCTTCTCGTTCGCGATCAGGACACGCAGGTGTTGTAGCTCGGTCTCGGGCAACGAGCCATCGATTGTACGCCCCGAATGGCGAGCATCCTGATGGCCGACGGTGTATGCTCTACCTTGGCGGCGCGATAAACAGCGCCGCTGCGGAGTGTCCGCCGGATTCCAAGACGCGTGATCCGGTGAGTGTCCTCCCACAGACGATGCGGGTTGGAGTTGTGAGCGGCCGACCCCATGCAGCGCGGTCGGCGATCACGTCTCGACGATCGGAGCCGGCATGACCGCAGCACCCGCACTCGCTTCCCTGACGCGCAGGCTGAGGCGTCGGGCGGCCGTCCGCCCGGCGCATCGGAGCGCGCGCCCCGCCTGGACCTTCGACGGCCTCCACCGGATCGAGGTCGTCGCGCCCGACTCGGACTGTGCCGCCCTCCTGCTGGAGTACGCCACGCCGTTGTTTCCGGCCGAGCTCGTCCCCGGTGCCCCGTTGACCGTCCGCCTGCAGCCGCCACCGACCGGCCCAGAATGGGTGATCGAGCTTCTCGCGCTCGTCGAGCGCTGGCTGGAAGCGGCCCCGCTCCCCTGCGCCAAGCTCCTCTACGGCGGCCGCAGCTACCTCATCCGCTCCTCCGATCACGTCGCAGAGCTCGTGGCGGGCCCGAGCAGCTGATGACGCCACAGGTAGGAAGGAGAGAGCGCATGGCTCTCGCGAAGCTGGAAGCACGCGCGTCGGCCTCGAGCCGAAGCGAGGCACTGCTGAGCAACGACGAAGAGCTCCGCGTGCACGATGCAACCGTCGTGCGGGTCGTGTCGGCGCTGCGGGCTTCGCGGCGTACGAGGAACCACAAGAGCGGCGCTCTTGTCGATCAGCTCCGCTGCGAATGCGCCCTGCCCGGATGTCGAGCGACCGTTCCTGCCGCCGCACAAGCGCATCGGAAGCGGCCCGAGCGGTTCATCGTCAGACCAGGCCACGTCGACCGCGACACGGTCATCGCGGCCGCCGACCGGTTCTTCGTCGTCGAACCCTCACGACAGCCAGGCCCGCTGTCGCTCCGGGCGCATCTCGAGAGAGTCCTCGTCGCCTGATGCGCCGTCCCTCGTCGCAGCTGCTTCGTCTCACTGTGCCGTTGCTCTTCCTGGCCGTGCTCGTCTACCAGTTCGCGGCTTCGCGGCAGAGCGCGCCGGCGCACCCGACGACGTCGATCGATCTGTCGCAGTTGATCACCCGCGTCCAGGCGAGGCCCGGCTCGGTCAGCCGTGTCGTCTTCGATCCGGGCTCGCTGCTCGTGACCGCGACCCTTGTCGGCGGCAACGTGCTGCAGGCGAACTATCCGAGCGATCAGTCCGCGGCCGGCCTGCAGACTCTGCTCGAACGAGAGAAGGTCGATTTCGCCGCGACGGCGCCGAGCCACGGCTCGGCCTTGACCTCGATCCTCGAGTCGTTCCTTCCGATCCTGCTCATCGCGGCGATCTGGATCTTCGTGATGAGGCGGATGCGCGGCGGTGCCGGCGGACTTGGCCAGATGATGAGCTTCGGCAAGCACAAGGCGACACGGCTCGCCCCGGATCTCCCGAAGATCGGCTTCAAGGACGTTGCCGGCGTAGACGAGGCGGTCGAGGAGCTGCAGGAGATCAAGGAGTTCCTGGCCGACCCGCGGCGGTTCCAGGCGCTCGGCGCCCGTATCCCCAAAGGTGTGCTGCTCTACGGCCCGCCCGGGACGGGCAAGACGCTGCTGGCGCGCGCGGTCGCGGGCGAGGCAGGGGTCGCGTTCTTCTCCATCTCCGGCTCGGACTTCGTCGAGATGTTCGTCGGCGTCGGCGCCAGCCGGGTGCGTGACCTGTTCAAGGAGGCAAAGGAGGCGGCGCCCTGCATCGTCTTCGTCGACGAGCTCGACGCCGTCGGACGCCATCGCGGCGCCGGCATCGGCGGCGGCAACGACGAACGCGAACAGACCTTGAACCAGCTGTTGGTGGAGATGGACGGCTTCTCGGTGAACCAGAACATCATCCTGATCGGCGCGACCAACCGGCCGGACGTCCTTGACCCGGCCCTGCTGCGTCCGGGCCGCTTCGACCGGCAGATCGTCGTCGACCGGCCCGATCGCGTCGGCCGCCGCAAGATTCTCGAGGTTCACGTCAAGGGCAAGCCGCTCGATCCAGAGGTCGACCTGGACAGCCTCGCGGCCGCGACGCCGGGCCTGACCGGCGCCGAGCTCGCCAACCTGATCAACGAGGCGGCGCTCCTGTCCGCCCGGCGGGGCCTGGCGACGATCGGCCAAGTCGAGCTCGAGGAAGGCGTGATGCGAGTGATCGCAGGGCCGGAGCGCAAGACACGCGTCTTCTCGGAGCTGGAACGCAAGATCACCGCCTACCACGAGATGGGTCACGCGCTCGTCGGGCACTTCCTCGAACACACCGATCCCGTCCACAAGATCTCGATCGTCAGCCGCGGACAGGCGCTCGGTCTGACCGTCTCGCTGCCCACCGAAGACCGCTTCCTCACCTCTCGCTCGGCGCTGATGGATCAGCTCGCGATGATCCTCGGCGGCCGCGCAGCTGAAGAGCTCGTCTTCGACGAGATCACGACGGGCGCGGCCAACGATCTCGAGCGCGCGACAGCGATGTCACGGCAGATGATCACCCGCTTCGGGATGAGCGAGAAGCTCGGCCCTCGCGTCTTCGGCTCCGACCCGCACCAGCCCTTCCTGGGTCGCGAGCTCGGCGCCGAGCCGTCCTATTCGGAGGAGATGGCCCAGGAGATCGACGAAGAGATCTATCGCCTGATCGACGACGCCCACCAGCGTGCCGCGAACGTGCTGCTCGACCATCAGGTAGCCCTGCACGAGATAGCCACGATCCTGATCGAGCACGAGACGATCGACAAAGAGCAATTCGAGCGGCTGCTCCACGGCGAGCCCGCGGCCGAGGTGCTCGCGGACGACACGGCGCCGAAGCAGACAACGCGTGTCCGGACGCGGCCCGCACGCCCGCGCAAGCCGAGACGGCGCCGCGCGCCGCTGGCCACACCACTCCCCGGCACAGCGGTGGCACAGGCGATCGACCCCGACGATCTCAGCACCCAACCCGTTGACCGGCCAGGGCTGGGATCGGAATGGAGACGTTGAACTTGGCGGTCCGGAGGGCGAGCGCAAGCGTGCTCGCCCGGGGGCCGCATTCAAATCCGACGAATGGAGTGAGCATGACCCGTTCTCCGAAGAAGCGTGGGGTGCTCCTCGGAGCGCTCCTCGGTATCGCTGCGACGCTCGCGTTGGTGCTCGGCCTCGGCGTTCTCGCCGGTGCCGGTGTGGCCGCGAGTGCGGCGGTGCCGGCGAACACGTCCCCGCCGACGATCACGGGAACGCCGCAGGCGGGGAAGAAGCTGACCGGCGACAAGGGGCAGTGGAGCGGCAACCCGACGAGCTACAAGCTCTTCTGGACACGCTGCGACAAGGTCGGCGGCAGCTGCGCGAACATCAGCGGCGCCACCGCCGCGACGTACACGCCCACCTCGGCCGACGTGGGAAACACGCTCCGATTCAAGGTCGAGGCCACCAACGCAGACGGAAGCGCCTCCGCCTCGTCCGTACCCACGGCCGTGATCGCTGCCGCCGCCGCCAAGCCCGGCCCCGGCAACACAGCGGTGCCGACGATCACAGGGACGCCGCAGGTGGGCCAGAAGCTGACCGGCGACAAGGGCAAGTGGAGCGGCGGCTCGATCACGTACAAGTACTTCTGGACTCGCTGTGGCACAGCCGGCAAGGGGTGTTCGAACATCAGCGGCGCGACCGCCACGACGCACACGCTCATCTCGGCCGACGTCGGGAACACGCTCCGCTTCAAGGTCGAGGCGACAAACGCCAACGGCAGCACCACCGCCGTCTCCGTGGCAACGGCAATCGTCACCGCGGTCGCCAAGCCGCCGGCGACTGGTTGCCCGGCAGGGTCCGGCACGGTGCAGGCTTCCGAGGTGACCTCGCCGGCGCGGCTGTTGATCCGGGGGCAGCGGGCCAGCCCGACAGTGGTCCATCGCGGTACGCGGCATCTGACCCTGCGCTACCACGTCACCGCCTGCGGTGGCCGGCCGGTGCAGGGCGCCATGGTCTATGCGACCGCGATTCCCTTCGGGCAGCTCGCGATTCCGCCCGAACGGGCGACCGGCGCGGGCGGTTGGGCGAGCCTCGACTTCCGGATGCTCGCCGGCTTCCCGGTCAGCTCCAGGCAACACCTGATCGCGGTCTTCGCGCGGGCACGCGTGTCGGGCCAGAACCTCCTCGGAGGGATCTCGACCCGGCGCCTGTTCGCGGTGCGGATCGGGCACTAGGCGAGCGACACGCAATCCGACAAGACCAATTCGACCGGTCGGAACAGTGGGCCGCCCCTGCGGGGGCGGCTCCTGCGTTCGAGCCGGACGCCCCCGAAGACCCCGGCTCGGAGGGAGGCGCCGTAAGCCAACTTCATCGCGCGCTGGACGCCGCAGCCAGACAGCACCCGACGGTCCCGGTGGCCGCTACGTCGAACTGAAGCCGCTCGCGCGCGTCAGCACGCATGAACTGGACCCGGCCGGGAACCCCGTTTCTCCGGCCCGATCTCGTTCGTGCGGCGCGCGCTCGAGTGAGAGGGCGCTGTCGCCCAGGAGCGAGTCGTTTCCGTCACCGTGTGTGGCGGAATCTCTCTCTCGTCCGGATAGGCGGCAATGTCCGGCTCGCCGTCTTGCAGCGTGGGTCAGCGTGTGTTTCGCTTGGATTGGTTAGTGGAGGTAGATGCAAAAGGGTTCGAGAGTGCCCCGTTTGGTTCCAGCGGGTGCGAACCTCGCGGGGCATCCGCGTTCAGGTGAGCTGCTGGGAGCGCCGACTCGTCGCGCTAGGGTCGCGCTGATGGACGATGGGCTCGAGCGTCGGCTCGTACGAGTGATGTTCACCGGCCTGGCGGCCTACACGGCGCTGCTGCAGGCTGACGCGCGGAGCGCCGTCGAGCAGCGCGACCTGTACGGGGAGGCGACGGAGGTGGCTACGCGTGGCTGCGCCTAGGGCCGCATCCCGGCCGGCACCGGCCACGGCTCCGGACGAGGCCGCCGTCCTCAGGAGGCTCTCGACGCTCGACCGCTTCCTGCCGCTCTGGATCGGTCTGGCGATGGCGCTCGGGCTGGGCCTGGGGCGGCTGCTCCCCTCGCTGAACGACCGGCTGGACAAGCTGCAGATCGGCACCGTCTCGCTGCCGATCGCCGCGGGGCTGCTCCTGATGATGTACCCGGTGCTGGCCAAGGTGCGGTACGAGGAGCTCGGCCACGCCGAGCACGACGGCGTCTCCAACCGCGTCTTCTTCGGCTGGTCGCTCTTCCTCTCCTGGATCGTCGGGCCGGCGCTGATGTTCGCGCTCGCCTGGCTGCTGCTGCCGCACCAGCCCGCCTACCGCACGGGCGTGATCGTCGTCGGCCTCGCCCGGTGTATCGCGATGGTGCTGATCTGGAACGACCTCGCCGGAGGCGACCGCGACCGCACCGCCCTCCTCGTCGTCTTCAACGCCCTGTTCCAGGTCGCCGCCTACTCGCTGCTCGGCTACTTCTACCTGACCGTCCTGCCGGGCTGGCTCGGCCTCGACACGCAGGGCTTCCAGGTCGGGATCTGGGAGGTCGCCAAGACGGTGCTCGTCTTCCTCGGCATCCCGCTCACGGCCGGCTACCTGACCCGCCGCGTCGGCCTGAAGCGGAAAGGCCGCGCCTGGTACGACACCCGCTTCCTGCCCCGGATCGGCCCGATCACCCTCTACGGCCTGCTGTTCACGATCGTGCTCCTGTTCGCGATCCAGGGCGACGAGATCACCTCGCGCCCCCTCGACGTCGCTCGCATCGCGCTGCCGCTCCTCGCCTACTTCGCGATCATGTGGGTCGCCGGCTTCACGATCGGGAAGACGATCGGGCTCCCGTACGCGCAGACCGCGAGCATGGGCTTCACCGTCGCCTCCAACGACTTCGAGCTCGCGATCGCCGTCGCCGTCGGGGTGTTCGGCGCCACCTCCGGCCAGGCGCTCGCCGGCGTGGTCGGCCCCCTGATCGAGGTGCCGGTGCTCGTGACCCTCGTCTACGTCGCGCTCTGGGCGCGCCGCTTCTGGCCCCGACCGGCCGGTCGACTCTCGATCCAGCAGACGTGACCCACGCCGGCACCGGAGCGGAGGCGGCGCGCCGCTCGACCGGGCCAGGCCTGCGCTCGCCACTGCTCCGTGCCCGGGCGTACGCTGTCCGCATGGCCGCTCCCTTCCGCCTCGACGGCCGGCACGCGCTCGTCAGCGGCTGCGGCAGCCCCGACGGCATCGGCTTCGCGAGCGCCCGGTTGCTCGCGCAGCTCGGCGCCCGCGTCTCGATCACCTCCACGACGGACCGGATCCACGAGCGTGCGACCGAGCTCGCCGGGGCGTTCTCCTGCGTCGCCGACCTGACCGACCCGGAGCAGGCGGCTGCGCTCGTCGCGGCGGCGCAGGCGGCGCACGGGCCGGTGTACGCGCTCGTGAACAACGCCGGCATGACGCAGAGCGGAAGCGAGGACGACGGCTCCGGAGCCTTCCTCGCGCTCCCGCCGGCGGCGCTGCAGCGCCAGCTCGAGATCACGCTGAAGACGGCCTTCCACCTGACGCAGGCGGTGCTGCCGGGGATGGTCGAAGGCGGGAGCGGCCGGGTCGTCATGGTCTCGTCGGTGACCGGGCCGCTGGTCAGCGCGCCCGGCTCGGCCGCGTACGCCGCCGCCAAGGGCGCCCTCGACGGGCTGATGCGGACGCTCGCGCTCGAGCACGCCCGGGACGGCGTCACCGTCAACGCCGTCTCGCCGGGCTGGATCGCCACCGCCTCCTCGGAGCCGGACGAGCTCGAGGCGGGACGGCACACGCCGGTCGGCCGCCCCGGCACGCCGGACGAGGTCGCGGCGGCCGTCGCCTTCCTCTGCTCCGCGGAGGCGAGCTACGTGACGGGCCAGACGGTCGTGGTCGACGGCGGCAACATCGTCCAGGAGCACCACGGCGTCGACGCTCCCGCCGGCAGCGCCTGACCACGGCGTCCGGCGGGCGTCCCACAGGCATTCCTCGGCCTCACCGGCGTCCGTAGCCGGTGCCGGACAGCGACCCCGGGCAGGATCCGCGACAATCGACGCATGTTCGAGATCGGCGAGAGCCTGCGCGAAGCGCGGATCAAGCGCGGCCTCTCGCCTGCGGACGTCCAGAAGGCGATCCGGATCCGCGACCGCTACCTCCAGGCGCTCGAGGAGGAACGCTGGGAGCTCCTGCCCGGCGACGCGTACGTCAAGGGGTTCCTGCGCTCCTACGCCGACTTCCTCGGGCTCGACGCCAACCTCTACATCGACGAGTTCAACAGCCGCTTCGCCCACGGCGAGGAGCCACAGTTCCGGTCGCCGCCGCCGGGCAGCGCAGGCTCCGCCTCCCGCCGGATCGGCTGGCTGCGCCCGCTGCTGGCGATCGCCGTGATCGTCGCGATCGTCGCAGCGGTCGCCGCGTGGCAGCTCGGCCGCTCGCCGCACAAGACGAGCCCACCGCCACCCACGACGTCCACCACCCCCGTCACGACGGGCGGCGCGACGACGAAGGCGAAGACCTCCACGAAGCCGAAGGCCAAGCCTCCGGCGCTGCCGACCCGCGCCGTCCTCGTCGCCTCGCGCGGATCCTGCTGGCTCGAGGTGCGCAAGGGCGGCGCGAACGGGACGGTGATCTACGAGCAGACGCTGCCGCAGGGGCAGACGCTGCCGCTGAATCTGAAGCAGGGTCCGCTCTGGATCACCTTCGGAGCTCCGTGGAACGTCGACCTGCGCATGGGCGGCAAGATCGTGCACGGGCTGCCGACGAGCGTCGGCAGCGTGATCCTCACACGGCGCGGCCTGAGCTAGACGGCGGCTGCGTCGAGGTCGACGGCGGGCACGTCGCTCCAGAGGTCCTCGAGCCGGTAGAACGCGCGCGCCTCGGGCGTGAAGACGTGGAGGACGACGTCGAGATAGTCGGCGACGATCCAGGCCCCTTCCCGCGTCCCGTCGACGTGCTGCGGCAGGAGGCGCGACTCGTGCTTGAGCCGGGCGTGCACCTCGTCCCAGATCGCCGCGGTCTGGCGTGCGTTGCGCCCGGTCGCGATGACGAAGTAGTCGGTGAACGAGCACTCGGGGCGCATGTCGAGGATGACGACTTCCTCCGCCAGCTTCTCCTGTGCGAGAGCGGCGATGCGGCGGGCCTGTTCGAGTGAGGTCAGGGTCTGCTCGGCTCCTTCGGGGGCGGTCCGGCCCAGTGTATCCGCCGGTCACGGACGGTAGAGGCCGCGCTCCTCGATCAGGCGCGCGACGGCAGCGGGGACGAGGGCGTCGACCGGCTCCCCCGCGGCGGCGCGGGCCCGCACGTCCGTCGAGGCGGCCGGGTTCGGCTCGATCTCGAAGAAGAGGACGCGCTCGGGCCGCGCGAGCCGGTCGAGCACGGCGTCGAGCTCCCGGCGCGGGAAGCCGGGACGCGTCGCGACCGCGAGCCGCGTCCGCTCGAGCACCTCGTCCGGCTCCGCCCAGCCGAGGAAGCCGCGGAACTGGTCGGCGCCGACGACGAAGACCGGCTCCTCGAACGCCTGCGCCCGCAGCAGCTCGACGGTGCGCGGATACGGGTCGAGGCGGACGTCGTCGCCCGGGAAGGCGGCCCGAGCGAGCGCCAGCCGGGCCTCGGCAGGGGCGTGCACCGCCCGATGCGCGGGGTGCTCGCTGACGAGCACGACGAGCCGCTCGACGCCGAAGCGTTCGCGTGCGGCACCGGCCACGGCGACGTGCCCGAGGTGAGGCGGGTCGAAGGCTCCGCCGTAGAGCACGGTCATCGGAGGTCCTCCGGCCGATCACCGTGTGGAGGAGGCGTGGTGACGGTCACTCCCACTCGAGCAGCTCCTCCCCCACCTCGACCTCGTCGCCGGCACGCGCCCCGGCGGCGCGGAGGATCGCCTCGAGCTCCTCCTCCGGCGGGGGCTTGCCGGTGACGCGGAAGCCGCGCTCGGTGCGGAAGACGCGGAACGGCCGGCGCGAGGGTTGCGGCCGGTAGACGAGGAAGTCGAGAGGCTCGTCGGGGGCGGCGGCCGCCTCCTCCTCCTCCTGCTGCGGCAGGAGCTCGAACAACCCGCGCTGCAGCCCCTCGACACCGGCTCCGGTCACGGCCGAGACGCGGAGGACGCGCAGGATCCGCTCGTCCTCGACACCGAAGCGAGGCTCGTCGGGACGCAGGTCGACCTTGTTCAGGACGACGATCTGGGGGAGCTCGTCGAGACCGGCGCCGTAGGCCGCGAGCTCCGCGTCGATCGTGCGCCAGCGGTCGTCCGCGTCGTCCTCCGCCGAGTCGATCACGTGCACGAGCAGGCGGGCCCGCTCGAGATGCGCGAGGAACTCGTGGCCGAGCCCGATGCCCTCGCTCGCACCCTCGATCAGCCCGGGCACGTCCGCCACGACGAGCTGCCGCCCGTCGGGCGCCTCCACCGTGCCGAGCACGGGCGAGAGCGTCGTGAACGGGTACTCCGCCACCTTCGGCCGCGCGTTCGAGAGTCGCGTCAGGAGCGACGACTTGCCGGCGTTCGGGAGCCCCACGAGCGCAGCGTCCGCGAGCAGCTTCAGGCGCAGCTCGATCTCGTTCTCCTCGCCGGGCAGGCCGATCTCGGCGAAGCGCGGGGTCTGGCGGGTCGAGCCGGCGAAGTGCTTGTTGCCGCGGCCTCCCGCGCCGCCCCGGGCGACGACGGTGCGCGCACCTGCGCGGGCGAGGTCGGCGAGCAGTCGCTCCTGCAGGTCGAAGACCTGCGTCCCGACGGGGACCGCGAGCACGGCATCCTCGCCGCGGGCACCGTTGGAGAGACGGCGCGCGCCGCCGCCGCCGCGTTCCGCCCGGAGCTTCTGGTTCGGACGGACTCCGGAGAGATCCCGCCGCTGCGGATCCGCGACGAGCACGACGTCGCCGCCGTCGCCGCCGTCACCGCCGTCCGGGCCGCCCCGGGGCACGTACTTCTCGCGCCGGAAGTGAATGGCGCCGTCGCCGCCGCGGCCTGCGACCGCGGTCAATCTCGCCCGGTCGTGGAACATGGCCGCAAACGCTACTCCGGACGACCAAGTTGCAACTTGCAACTTGGCTGCTCCCGGATGGGAGGGCTAGGCGTCTACGACCGAGACGAACCGCTTCTCGCCGCTCGTCCGGAACGCGACCTTGCCGTCGCGCATCGCGAAGATCGTGTCGTCGGAACCGATACCGGTGCCCGCGCCCGGCCGGAAACGCGTGCCGCGCTGCCGGACGAGGATCATCCCTGCCGTCACGTCCTGACCGGCGAAGAGCTTCACACCGAGCATCTTCGGGTTCGAGTCGCGGCCGTTCCGCGACGAGCCGAGTCCCTTCTTGTGCGCCATCTGGCTCTACTCCTTCTCCTGCAGTGCGGACTCGAGCGCCGCGAGCGCACCCTTGCGGGCCTTGCCCGCCCGCTCGTGCTCGAGCGCCGCCTCCACCTGCTCGCGGCTCCAGCCGGGCGCCGCCTCCGACAGCTGCGCGATCGTCATCGACGCGTAGCCGGCCGGGAGCGCCCCTTCCGCCTTGGCGGGAGCGGCCTTCTGCGCCGCCGGCTCGGCAGCCTGCTTCGGCTCCGGCTTCGCGGCCTGCTCGGCCTTCGGCTTCGCTGCCGCCTTCTTGCGCCCGGTGCCTTCGGCCTTGGCACCGATCGACTCGATCTCGAGCCGCGTCAGCCGGCTGCGGAAGCCGGTGTGCTTCTTGTAGCCCGTGCGACGGCGGTACTTGCCGATCCGGATCTTCTCGCCGAGCTCGTGCCCGACGACGCGGGCCGTCACCGTCGTCGACGGCGCCAGATCGGGGGAGCCGTTGCCTCCGACGAGCAGGACGCGCGGCTCGACGCTCGAGCCCTCGTCCGCGCGCAGCCGGTCGACGAGGAGCTGCTCCCCCTCGCGGACGCGGTACTGCTTGCCGCCGACACTGATGATCGCGTACGAGCTCATGGCGTGGAAACGCGGGCCTGCCGCCCGCGGGGCAGCAGTGTAGCTGGTGCCGTGACCCGTGACGTGGTCCGAGGCCGGGCGGAAGTTGCCGGCTGCGTCACTGGCGGCCGCTCTCGATCTCGTCGACCCACTCGGACATCGGGACGTACTCGAACTCGCCGTTCGCGGAAGGCTCTTCGGGGCGCTCGGACTGCTCGGACTCCCCCGGCTGCTCGGGCTCCCCGGGCTGCTCGGGCTGCTCGGGCTCCCCGGGCTGCTCGGGCTCGCCGGGCTCGCCGGCCCCCTTGCTCGCCTCGTCCGCGCCGGAGCCGTTCTGCGAGGTGGATGCCGGCTTCTTCCTCCGGCGGCCGCCGCGCGAGCCGCGCCGCGTCTTCTTCTTCGGCTTGGCCGGCTCCTCGGCGCCTTCGGCGGCGGGCTCCTCCGCGGCCGGCTCCTCCGGCACGGCCGCCTCCTCGACGGTCTGCTCCGCAGGCTGCTCGGCCGGCTCGGCCTCGCCCGGACGGCCGAGATCCTCCCCGGGGACGTGAATCGTGACTGCCCGCGACGGCTCGGGCGGCCCGTCGCTCGCAGCGCCGGTCTCGGGCTCCTGCGAGGCGGCCTCCGGGCTCGGCTTCTTCTTGCGCCGCCGGCCGCCGCGCGAGCCGCGCCGCGTCTTCTTCTTCGGCTTGGCCGGCTCCTCGGCGCCCGTGCCCTCCTCCGGGACGTCCGCCTCGTCGGCCTGCGGCTCGTCGGCCTCGGCCTCGGTCTCGGCAGACGGCTTCCCCCCGGCCTCGACCTTGGCCTCGGCAGACGGCTTCTCCTTGGCCTTGGCCTTGGCCTTGGCGGACGGCTTGGGCTTCTCCTCGGCCGCGGCTGCGGACTTCCGCTGGGGCGGCTTGCGGGTCGGCTTCTCGGCCTCCGCCTCCGCCGTCAGCGGCTCCGGCACAGGCTTCGTCTTGCGGGTGAGGACGGCGTAGGCGCGGCCGTCGAGGACGCGCTCGACCCGCACCCTGAGCCGCTTGCCGACGAGCGTCGCCGAGTCCGCGACGACGACCTCGAGGCCGTCGAGCTTGCCGACCGCCGCTCCCGCGTCGTGACGATCGACCTCGACGAGCTCGAGCATCTGCTCCGCGCCCTCCTCGACGGGGGCCTGCGGCGCGATGTCCGCGAGCTTCCCTTCGGAGAGCACGACGAAGTGGTCGAGGTGCGTCTCCGGCTTCCCCTCGAGGAAGAACTTCTTCTTCGTCAGCGTCTCGAGCTCGAGCAGCCGCCTCGCTCCCGGCCCGACGAGGGCGCTCGCGATCGTGTCGGCGAGCTCGACCCGGAACGCCTGGGAGCGCGATCCCGCGGCGAGCGCGCGCAGGCGGCGCTCGACGTCGATCGCGGCCGACGCCTCGGAGTAGACGATCCCGTCGCCGCCGCACGTCGGGCACTTGCGCGTCATCACCTCGCGGGGGCCGTCGGTCACGTTCTGGCGCGTCATCTCGACGAGGCCGAGCGGGGAGATCTCGACGACGTACGTCTTCGTCCGGTCGCGCTCGAGCTCCGACCGGAGCGCCTCCTCGACGGTCGCCCGGTTCTTCGGGTTCGCCATGTCGATGAAGTCGATGACGATGATCCCGCCGATGTCGCGCAGCCGCAGCTGGCGCACGACCTCCTTCACCGCCTCGAGGTTGTTCTTCGTGATCGTGTCCTCGAGCCGGCCGGCCGCGTTCTTGCCGCGCGAGCCGACGAACCGGCCCGTGTTCACGTCGATGACGGTGAACGCCTCGGCGTAGTCGAAGACGAGATAGCCGCCCGAGGGCAGGTCGACGCGGCGGCTCAGCGTCGAGCGGATCTCCTGCTCCGCGCCGAACGCCTCCAGGAGAGGCGCCTTCTCCTTGTAGCGGATGACGCGCTCGACCATGTGCGGCGACGTCTTCTTGAGGTAGCCGACGATGCGCTTGTACGTGCGCTCGTCGTCGACGTACGCCTTCTCGAAGTCGCCGGTGAACAGATCGCGGACGACGCGGAGCGGCAGCTCGGCCTCCTGGTAGACGAGCTCCGGAGCCTTCGCGTCCTTCGCCCGCGCCTGGATCGAGCGCCAGAGGCGCTGCAGGAAGACGAGGTCGCGCTCGATGTCCTCCTCCGAGGCTCCTTCGGCGGCCGTCCGGACGATGACGCCGCCCTCCTTGACGTCGAGCCGCTTGAGGATGTCCTTGAGGCGGTTGCGCTCGTCGTCCTCGAGCCGGCGCGACACGCCGAGACCCTCCCCCTGCGGCACGAAGACGACGAAGCGGCCGGGGAGCGAGATCTGCGTCGTGAGCCGAGCGCCCTTCGTCTTCATCGGATCCTTGACCGCCTGGACGAGGATCGTCTGCCCTCGCTTGATCAGGTCCTGGATCTTGCGGCCGTGCCCCTTCTCGAGCTCGGGGCTGACGATCTCGTCGACGTAGAGGAAGCCGTTCTTCTCGAGGCCGATCTCGACGAAGGCGGCCTCCATCCCCGGCAGGACGTTGTCGACGCTGCCGAGGTAGATGTTGCCGGCGATCGAGCGGCGCTCCGACCGCTCGAGGTAGACCTCGGCGACCCGGTCGTCCTCGAGCACGGCGACGCGGCGCTCGCCGACGTCGACCGAGACGAGCAGCTCGCGCTTCGCCTCCGGCAGCGGCGCCCGGCGCTGGGGCTCGCGGCGGCGGCCCGCCTGGTCGCGACGGCGCTCCTGCCGCTGGGAGAGCTGGCGCCGGTCGGATTGCTTCGACTCGCTCTTGCGCTTCGTGTCCTTGCGCGCTTCCTTGCGCTCGGGCGCGGTCGCGCTCGTGCTCTGGGCGGAGCCGGACTTCTTGCGTCCGCGCCCACCACGGCTGCCGCGGCGGCGCTTCGGCTTGGGCTGGTCGGTTGGTTCGGCCGGCTCGGCGGCCGGTTCGGTCAGTTCGGGCTCGGGCGTAACCTCGAGCCCGCGCGCGTCGTCCGCGCGCTCCTCGGATTGCTTTTTCCGGAAACGGAACCAGGGCAAGAACAAACTCCTTCGTAGGGGCGCGCGCCGGCGACCCGACTGTGGCCGCGCACGCCGTCGGCAAAACCGTCGGCGTGCAGGGGAGAAACGCCCCGCCTGCGGCGGCGCTCGGGGGTGCGCGCGCGCTCGTTGTCAATGAAAAGCATCGGCATGGCCTGCGGAGCCAGAGTAGCAGGGCCACTGGTGGACGCCGCCGGGCCCGGAAACGCCATGTCGTCCGGTCCCGGACCTACGATCCCGCCCATTCACGACCAGGAGGTGGGCTGTGGCGAGCAAGCGCGAGGCCGAGGAGCTCCTGCTGATCGAGGAGGCCGACGCGTGGTTCGAGTATCTCGAGGCGACCCGGAGCCAGGCCGAGACCCGCTACCACGAGATCGAGCCCTGGGCCTGGTCGCGCCTGACGCAGCGCCTGCGCGCCATCAGCGCCCGGCGAGAGCGGCTGCGGCCCGCCGCTGCGTAGCGAGCTCGCGGGTGCTGCGCACCCGCTCGCTCGGGCCGGGCGAAGAGCTGCGCTCTTCGCCCGAGGTGAAGGAACGAGGGCCGGGAGAGCGCGGTCTCCCGGCCCTCGTGCTGTCAGGGCTTGCCTGGGCAGAGATAGATCGAGCGCCGTGCCTGTGTCGCGTGGGGGCAGGCCGCCTAATGGCGGCGTGTCCGCCCGCGACGGTTTCGGCGGCGTCGTAAGGCTTCGCTTCGCTC
>CAZRTE010000025.1:12060-29770 GCA_964602945.1 uncultured Gaiellales bacterium | reverse complement strand
CCGGATCTCCGAGCGGCGCCCGCTCGACCTCCGACGCGGCGAGAACTTCGTAGTCCTGCGCCTTCGCGTTGAGCGATTCACCCGCGCTCACGCCGCGTCCTCGTATCGCTTTGGAGCCTTAGCTCACTGAGCTTCCGCCGAAGAGGCTCAGGAAGCCGGACCTCCCGCGACACGGGTTCGAATCCCGTATGCGCCTTTCAGGGGCGCGTGGTTGGGGCGGTGTCGTTCAACCATGCGCCTCACCTGTGTCGCCTTGGCCGAGAAATCGCGGCTGGTGCTTACCCGACGGAGGATCGTGTCGTCGACAAGCCCACCGAGCCGGCGCCCGGCCTACCCGCCCGCTGCTGCCGCCGCGGCGCGGAGACGGCCGAGCGTCGTCTCGCGGCCGAGCAGCTCGATGCTCTCGAACAGGCCCGGCGAGACCTTCGACCCGGTCACGGCGACCCGGATCGGCTGAAATGCCTGGCGCGGCTTGAGGCCGAGGCCGTCCGCCGCCGCGCGCAGCGCCGCCTCGATCGTCTCGGCGTCGAACGGCTCGAGCGAGGCGAGCGCCTCCTCCGCCGCCGCGAGCATCGGGCTGCCGCCGTCGAGCTCCGCCGCATCCGGCTCCACCTCTCCGAAGAAGAAGCCGGCGAAGCCGGGGAAGTCGGCGAGCTTCGTGATCTTCTCCTGCACGAGCGGAGCTGTCCGCGCGACGAGCTCGGCGTCCCACGCGTAGCCGTTCTCGCCGAGCCAGAGGACGAGCCGGTGCGCGAACTCCTCCGGCGCGAGCTCGCGGAGGTAGACGCCGTTCATCCAGTCGAGCTTCTGGTAGTCGAACTGGGACGGGCTCGGGCTGACCCGCTCGAGCGAGAAGCGCTCGACCAGCTCGGCACGGCTCATGAGCGTCGTCTCGCCGTCCGGCGCCCAGCCGAGCAGCGCGAGGAAGTTGAGCAGCGTCTCGGGCAGGTAGCCGGCGCTCCGGAACTCCTCCACCGCCTGCGCGCCGTGCCGTTTCGAGAGCTTCTTGCCGTCCGTGCCGAAGATCATCGGGACGTGTCCGTAGACGGGCACGGCGCCACCGACGGCGCGGATGATGTTGAGCTGCTTGGGAGTGTTCGGGATGTGGTCGTCGCCGCGGATGACGTGCGTGATCCCGTCCCAGACGTCCTCGAGCGGCGAGGCGAAGTTGTACGTCGGGCGTCCGTCCGAGCGGACGATCACGACGTCCTCGAGCTTCTCGTTCGGGTACTCGATCCGGCCGCGGACGACGTCGTCCCAGGCGGTCACGCCCTCGTCGGGCATGCGGAAGCGGATCGCGCCCTCGTCCTCGTACGCCTTCCCCTCGGCGACGAGCTGCTCGGCGACGCGGCGGCAGTCGTCCATCCGGTCGAGCTGGAACGTGTGCGGCCCGTCCCAGTCGAGGCCGAGCCAGCGGAGCGAGTCCTGGATCTGGTCGACGGCCTCGGCGACCTCGCGCGAGGTGTCGGTGTTCTCGATCCGCAGCCGGAACTCGCCGCCCTCGTGGCGTGCGTAGAGCCAGTTGAAGAGCGCCGTGCGCGCCGTACCGATGTGGAGGAAGCCGGTCGGGCTCGGTGCGATGCGGACGCGGACGGACATGGCGATAGCGTAGGCGGCGATGCAGATCGGCGCGCACGTCTCCTCCTCCGGCGGGATCGACAAGGCGATCGACCGGGCAGTCGCCATCGGCGCCGACTCCGTGCAGGTCTTCACGCAGAGCCCGCGCACGTGGCGGCCGACGAACCACGACCCGGCGAGCTTCGAGCGGTTCCGGGAGAAGCGGGACGCCGCGGGGATCCGCGCACGCGACGTCGTCTGCCACGCCGTCTACCTCTGCAACCTCGCCGCGCCCGACCCCGTGACGTACGAGCGGTCGGTCGCGGCTCTCCGCAACACGACCGAGGTGGCGTGCGCGATCGAGGCCGGCGGCGTTGTCTTCCACGTCGGCTCGCATCTCGGCGCCGGGCTCGAGGCCGGGCTCGAGCGCGTCGTCCCCGCCCTCGAGCAGGTACTCGAGCTGTGTACCGGCGACACGTGGCTGCTGATGGAGAACTCAGCCGGCGCGGGCGGCACGATCGGCCGCTCGATCGAGGAGCTCGCGGCGATCCACGAGCGGCTCGGCGGCCATCCGCGGCTCGGCGTCTGCCTCGACTCCTGCCACCTCTACGTGTCCGGCGTCGACGTGACGGAGCCGGCCGCGCTCGACGCCTGCCTCGACGAGCTGGACTCGGCCGTCGGGTTGGAGCGGCTGCGCGCGCTCCACGTCAACGACAGCGCGGCGCCGCTCGGGTCGAACCGCGACCGGCACGCGAACATCCTCGAGGGCGAGCTCGGCGAGCGGCTCGGCATCTTCCTCTCGAGCCCGCGCCTGCAGGGGCTGCCGGCGGTGCTCGAGGTGGCCGGGCCGGAGAACCACGGCCCCGACGCGAACGAGATCCGCAAGACGAAAGAGCTTCACGCCCGCTGGACGACGTGACCACGGCGGACATGTCCGCTTCGTACGTGTCCCGCCGGCAGCATCGCCGCCTCGCTCGGCGGGGGGAGCGCTAGCTGATCCGCGCGAACACGCGGAACGTCGGGGAGCCGGCCGGCAGCTCTGCGAACTCGGGATTGAGGCAGCCGAGCTCGCCCTCGCGCTGCTCGAACGTCGCCTGCACGTCGCTCTCGCACATCGGCAGCGGCCCCCGCCGCGCCCGCACGGCGCCGAAGCCCTCGCGCGTCTGCTCGACCTCCCACAGGAGATCGACGTCGATCTCCGCGGTGAACACCTTCTGCAGGCAGCCCATGAACGTGTGCCCGTGCTCCTCGTACGCGTAGACGAACGGGCACGACCGCTCGAGGCAGGCCGCGGGGTAGACGACCTTCTCGCAATGCACCTCGCAGCGCCGGCACTCCGCCTCGTCCTGTGGGTGGAGCGGAAGCGCCGCAGCAGCCGCCTGCTTCGTGGTCATACCGCCATTGTCCGAGCGATGCACGGACTCCGCAAGACTTGACAGGAGGGCCGAATCAAGCTAGGCGCCGGACGGCGCCGAGGACGTCCATCGCCGTGAAGGCCCGGAAGTCCGGCTCGATCCCGGGCTTGTCGTCTGCTCTGAACCACAGCGCCTGCACGGTCTGCAGGCCCACGGCCGCCGCTCCCTGCACATCCGCCACGAGGTCGTCGCCGACATGGAGCGCCGCCGCCGGCTCGACCCCCAGCTCGCCGCACGCGCGAAGGAAGATCGCCGGAGCCGGCTTCCGCGCGCCGGCCTCGTCGCCGAAGACCATCACGTCGAGCAGCGGCGCGAGGCCACGCGTTCGCGACGAGCCCCGTCTTCAGGCCCAGCTCCCGCAGCGACTCGAGCAGCGCGGGCGCCGAGCCGAGGACGCCGTACGCGACCAGCCACTCCCGGTGCTCACGCTCGACGAACACGTCCGGGTCCTCTACCCCGAGCTCCGTGAGGAGCTCCGCATACGGGCGGTGGCCGTGGGCGCCGCCGAGCACGAGCGCACGCCAGCGGGCCGTGAAGTCGGGGTCGTCGCGGCCGAGTGCGGCCCGATGGCCGGCGTGGACGAGCTCGTCGTCCCAGTCGAACCGGACGAGCGTGTTTCCCCAGTCGAACAGAACCGCTTCGAGCACGGCGGACTAGGGTAGTTCCCCCGTGGCCCGGACGCTTCTCTGGGGTTCGCTCCTCCTCGCGCCGCTCACGATCGCGATCGACGAGCTCACCGCCGCGGGAGACGTAGCCCTGTTCCTCCTCTCCGCGGCCGCGCTGATCCCGCTCGCGTGGCTGATCGGACAGGCGACGGAGCAGGCGGCCGAGCACACCGGCCCCGGCATCGGCGGCTTCCTCAACGCGAGCTTCGGGAATGCGCCCGAGCTGATCGTGGCGCTGTTCGCGGTCGGCGCCAACCTCCCCGTCGTCGTGCGCGGGTCGCTCGCCGGGAGCGTGATCTCGAACCTTCTGCTCGTCCTGGGCGTGACCCAGCTCGCCGGGCCGGACGGCGCGCGCCTCGACCGCCGCTCGCTGCTCGCCCAGCTCGGTCTCGTCGCCATCGCCGTCACCGCCTTCGCCGCGCCGGCCGCGCTCGGCTACACGGGACGGCCCGACCGGCATTCGGTCGTCGTCGCCTCGATCCCGGTCGCCGCCGTCCTCCTCCTCCTCTACGGACTGGTGGTGGGTCGCAACCTCCACCGCCACCGCCACAGCGAGCGGGAGGCT
This sequence comes from uncultured Gaiellales bacterium, assembly GCA_964602945.1. Lineage (GTDB taxonomy): Bacteria > Actinomycetota > Thermoleophilia > Gaiellales > Gaiellaceae > Palsa-739. The sequence continues at coordinate 25,568 of CAZRTE010000025.1, read as the reverse complement.
CCGCTCGAGGGCTCCTGGCCGCTGCCGCGGTCGGTGGCCACGCTCGCGCTCGCCACGGGCGGCACCGCGTGGGTGAGCGAGATCCTCGTCCACTCCCTCCACACGTTCGCGAAGACCGTCGGGCTGAGCGAGTTCTTCATCGCCATCGTGATCGTGGCCATCGTCGGTAACGCGGCCGAGCACGGCGGAGCGGTCCTGATCGCCCGCGGGGGCAAGATGCGACTCGCGACCGAGATCGCGATCTCGTCGAGCGCGCAGGTGGCCCTCCTCATCGTTCCCGTCGTCACGCTCGCCTCGCTCCTCTTCGCCCACCCGCTCGCGCTCGCCTTCCGCTGGAGCGAGCTCGTGGGGATGGGCGGCGCCACCGCCCTCGTCGGGCTGACGCTCGCCGACGGACGGTCACGACGCTGGGAAGGGGCACTGCTCGTCGCGGTCTATGCGGTGGCGGTCGTGGGCTTTCTCCTCAGCGGCGGCCGCTGATCGTGACGTTGCCGTGACCCCGGCGGATGGGTGGCGCCGCGCTCCGCTACCGTGCGCCGGATGGCCGTGAGGGAACAGTCCGATCTCGGCGCGCCGACCGGGCTCGCCGTCGCCGCACACGGCCTCGCCCGCCGCTACGGGGAGGGCGATACGGCCGTCGACGCGCTGCGCGGCATCGACCTCGAGGTGCGCGAAGGAGAGCTCGTCGCGGTCATGGGACCGTCGGGCTCCGGCAAGTCGACGCTCATGCACATCCTCGCCGGGCTCGACCGTCCCACCGCCGGCACGGTCGCGATCGCCGGGATCGACATCACCACGCTCAGCGACGCGAAGCTCACGCACCTGCGCCGCGACCACATCGGCTTCGTCTTCCAGTTCTTCAACCTCCTGCCGATGCTCGACGCGGAGGAGAACGTCGTCCTGCCGCTCTCGATCGCGGGCGAGAAGCCCGATCGCGGCTGGCTCGACTCGCTGCTCGCGCAGATGGGGCTCGCCGAGCGGCGGCGCCACCGGCCCGCCGAGCTCTCGGGCGGGCAGCAGCAGCGGGTGGCGATCGCCCGCGCGCTCGTCACGAAGCCGACGATCCTCTTCGCGGACGAGCCGACCGGCAACCTCGACTCGAAGACGGGGGGCGAGATCCTCCAGCTCGTGCGCGCCTCGACCGACGCCTACGGCCAGACGACCGTGATGGTGACCCACGAGGCGCGCGCGGCCTCGATCGCCGACCGGATCCTCTTCCTCGAGGACGGCCTGATCGTGCAGGAGTTGCGCGACGCGAGCCAGGCGGACGTGCTCGCGGTCATGAGCGAGCTGCACTGATGATCCGGGTCGCGCTGAAGGGGCTGGCGGGAAGGAAGCTCCGCGCGGCGCTCACCGCGATCGCGATCGTCCTCGGCGTCGCGATGATCAGCGGCACCTACGTCCTCACCGACACGATCCAGTCGGCGTTCGGCACGGTCTTCACGACCGTCTACAAGCACACCGACGCCATCGTCAGCGGCAAGAGCGCGATCGGCACGAACAACAACAGCAGCGCGCTCCCACCGTCCTTCTCGCAGTCGCTGCTCGCCAAGGTGCGCGGGCTTCCGGGCGTCGCGGAGGCTCAGGGCGGGATCGGCGACTACGCCTACCTCGTCGGCCGCGACGGCAAGGTCATCTCCGGGCACGGCGCGCCGCCGCTCGCCTTCAGCGTCCACCCGCACGGCAACCAGCGCTTCAACCCGCTCGAGCTCGTCTCCGGCTCGTGGCCGGTCGGGCCGCACGAGGTCGGCATCGACGCGCACACGGCCTCGAAGAACGGCTACAAGGTCGGCGACACGATCGGCGTGATCGCGCGCGGGCCGGAGCAGACGTACCGGATCGCAGGCATCGTCGAGATCGGCGGCGTCTCCTCGCTCGGCGGCGCGACGATGGCGATCTTCGACTTCCCCACGGCGCAGCGGATCTTCCACAAGGAAGGGAAGCTCGACTCGATCTCCGTCGCCGCGAAACCGGGGACGACACCGCAGCAGCTCGTGCAGCAGATCAAGCCGCTGCTGCCGCCGACGGCCCAGGTCCGGAGCGGCCAGGCGCAGGCGCAGCAGGCGACGAAGGACACGAACGGCTTCCTCTCGATCTTCCGCGACTTCCTGCTCGCCTTCGCCGGCGTCGCGCTCTTCGTCGGCACCTTCGTGATCGCGAACACGCTCTCGATCACGATCGCCCAGCGGACGCGTGAGCTCGCGACGCTGCGCACGCTCGGCGCGACCCGCCGCCAGGTTCTCGGCTCGGTGCTCCTCGAGGCGCTCACGATCGGCGTTGTCGCCTCGACCGCGGGCCTGTTCCTCGGCCTCGCGCTCGCGAAGGGGCTGAACGCGGCCTTCGTGAAGCTCGGGATCGACCTGCCGCAGGCGGGCACGGTGTTCGCGACCAGGACGATCGTCGTCTCGCTGCTCGTCGGCACCGGCGTGACGGTGCTCGCAGCCCTGCGGCCGGCGATGCGGGCGACGCGGGTACCGCCGATCGCGGCGGTGCGCGAGGGCGCGATCCTGCCGGAGTCGCGCTTCGCGCGCTTCGGGCCGCACGCGGCGCTCGTGACGATCTCGGGCGCGGTCGCGCTCATGCTCGTCGGGCTCTTCGTCTCCGGTCTCTCGACGACGAACCGCCTGCTCGCGATCGGAGTGGGCGCCGCGGCCGTCTTCCTCGGCGTGGCGATGCTCGCGAAGACGCTCGTACCACCGCTCGCCGCGGTGCTCGGCTGGCCCGCGTGGCGCTTCGGCGGCGCGGCGGGGGCCCTCGCGCGCGGCAACGCGATGCGGAACCCGCAGCGGACGGCGTCGACCGCCTCCGCGCTCATGATCGGTCTCGCCCTCGTGACGCTCGTCTCGGTTCTCGCCGCTGGCCTCAAGACGCGGTTCGAGAGCGCGGTGAACGCGCTCTTCAACGCGGACTACGCGCTCACGGCGACGGACAACTTCTCCCCCATCTCGATCGCCTCGGCGGACGCGCTGCGCAAGGTGACGGGAGTGACGGTGGTCTCGGGCGTCCGCGCCGGCGAGGGCCGCGCCTTCGGCAGCCGGATCGGCGTCACCGGAGTCGCCGGCGACGTTTCGCAGGTGATCAGCGTGAAGTGGCAGACCGGCTCCCCGGCCGTCCCCTCCGAGCTCGGCCGCAACGGCGCCTTCGTCCCGAAGGCGTACGCAAAGGACCACCAGCTTTCCGTCGGCTCGCCGCTGACGGTCCAGACGCCGACCGGGAAGACGCTCCACCTCGTCGTCCGCGGCATCTTCACGCCGCCGCAAGGAGGCTCGCCGTACGGCGACGTGACGATCTCGACCACCCGCTTCGACGCCGTGTACCAGAACCCCCAGAACGTCTACACGTTCGTCAACGTCGCCGGGGGCGTCACCGCAGCGAACACGGCGCGCCTCACGCGGGCGCTCGAGTCGTTCCCGGAGGCGAAGATCCAGACCGAGGCCCAGTTCAAGCACAACCAGGAGCAGGGGATCAACATGCTGCTCAATCTTCTCTACGTCCTGCTCTCGCTCTCGATCGTGATCAGCCTGTTCGGGATCGTGAACACGCTCGTCCTCACCGTGTTCGAGCGGACGAGGGAGCTGGGGATGCTGCGCGCGGTCGGGATGACGCGGCGGCAGGTGCGGCAGATGATCCGCCACGAGAGCATCGTCACCGCGCTGATCGGCGCCTCGCTCGCGATCCCGCTCGGCATCGTGCTCGCGCTCATGGTCGGCAACGCGATCGAGTACGCCGCCTTCACGGTCCCGTGGGTGACGCTCCTCGTCTTCGTCGTCGCGGCCGTGATCGCGGGCCTCATCGCGGCGATCTTCCCCGCCCGCCGGGCCGCACGCCTCAACGTCCTCGCCGCGCTCCAGTACGAGTGAGCGCGCTGTGGACGACGAGCGCCTGATCGAGGAGGGACTGGCCGGCCGCCTGCCACCGGGCAGCGCAGAGTTCGAGCGCTTCGTCGACGTGACGGCGCGCCGCCCGAGCGGCGAGGCGGGAGCCGCCCACTACCGCGACCCGCAGGAGCACGAGGACTCCTTCGCGCTGGCCCTCGAGACGCTCGAGCTGCGTGCGCAGGACCGCTACCTCGAGCTGTGCTTCGGCGGCGGGCAGGTGCTGGAGCGAGCACTCGTGACCGTGGGGCGCGCCGCGGGGATCGACCACAGCCCGGACATGCACGCGCTGGCGCGGGAGCGCAACGCAGAGGCGCTCGCGGACGGGCGGCTCGAGCTCGTCGAGGGCGACGTCCACGAGCTGCCGTGGGAGGACGGAGCCTTCACCTGCACGGCGTGTCTGAACGCGTTCTTCTTCATCGAGCGGCCGGAGGAGTTCCTGCGCGAGGTGCGCCGCGTGCTTGCTCCCGGCGGCCGCTTCGTGCTCGTGACCGCGCTACCCGGAGGGTCCTCGTCCTCGGGGCCGTGGACGCCGGCGCTGCGCACGTACGAGCCCGACGTCCTGCGTGCGCTGCTCCTCGAGGCCGGCTTCGGCCGGGCACTCGTCGAAGAGCGCAGCGGCCACCAGCTGGCCGTCGCCGTCGCGCCCTAGGACATGTTCGGAAGGGACATCAGCCGGTGCCAGGCACCGGCTGATGTCCAGCGAGGACAGGTGAGGGGGCGGGTCTGGGCGTTCGCCCGCCGGCTACTCCGGCGCACGCCAGGGGCCCGGCTCGCGCGTCACCGGGTAGCCGGACCAGACCAGCCGCGTCACGGAGCCGTCCGGCGCACGAACGAGACGCAGCGCCTCACCGTGCTCCGGCCCCGAGACGGTGCGCCAGCGATCCTCGCTCTCCCGCTCGAACACGGAGGACGGTTCCCAGTCGAGCGCCTCGTCGAAACGTGCCTCGAGGCGCCCTTCGCGCCAGCGGAAGACGAGCCGGGTCGCCTCCATGAACCAGATCCCGAGCAGCGGGACGACATCCTCGGGCGGCGGCTCGCCGGTGCGCCACGGCTCGGGCGCGACCGGCCACTCCTCGACCGTCTCGCGGACGAGCGCGAGACCGAGCTCGCCGAGCGCTGCGTCGCTCTCGTTCGTGAGCGCCGCCGCGACGACCTTCTCCTGCGGCGAGAGGTAGAGGCGCGCGATGAAGCCGGGCATCGAGCCGCTGTGCCCGGCGAGGATCCGGTCGCCGTCGCGACGCAACTGGAGCCCGAGCCCGTAGCCCGAGAGCCAGCGGTCGTGGTCGTCGATCGCCTGCACCGTCCGCATCTCCTCGGCGCTCGAGCGGGCGAGCACGCTCTCGTCCGGATCGGCGAGGAACGCGCCCCAGCGGCAGAGATCGCGCACCGTTCCCCAGAGCTGGCCGGCGGCGGCCCAGGCGCCCGTCTCGACGCTGACCGTCTCCCAGACGCCGTCGGCGTACGGCTGGACGAGGTAGCCCGTCGCAGCGGGCGGCTCCGGCCGGAAGCCCGTCCGGGCCAGGCCGACCGGCTCGAGCAGGCGCTCGCGGACGTAGTCGGCGTACGGCGTCCCGGACACGCGCTCGACGACGATCCCGAGCAGCGCGAAAGCGAGGTTCGAGTAGTGGAAGCGGGCGCCCTGCGGGAGGATCTGCTCGGCGCGGGCGAGCGTCTCGAGCAGCTCGTCGGGAGGAGCGAAGCGCAGCGTCAGCCACGAGTCGTCCTGCGTCTCCCGCTGCAGGCCCGAGGAGTGCGAGAGGAGCCGGCGGAGCGTCGGCCGGTGCGCAACGCCCTCGAGGTGGCGGTCGAGCGTGTCCTCGAGATCGAGCCGCCCCGCGTCGCGCAGCTGCATGATCGCCGCCGCCGTGAAGGTCTTCGTGATCGAGCCGACCCGGTACTGCGTGTCCGCGGTCGCCGCCGTGCCCGCCTCGACGTCGGCGAGGCCGACCGCGCTCTCCCAGACGAGCTCGCCGTCGCGGGAGACCGCCGCGGCGAGGCTCGGCAGCCGCTTCTCGCGTTGCTCGCCGCGAACGATCCGCTCGAGGCGGGCCGCGAGCCGGTCAGGCGTGGACAGCGAGCACCTCCCGCATCCGACCCATGGCCGTGTCGATCTCCTCGTCCCCGATGCCGAGGTGCGTGACCGCCCGCAGCCAGCCGGGCCGGAGGCCGCCGACGGCCACGCCGCGCTCGAGCAGCCGCTCGCGCAGGCCGGGCTCGTCCGGGATCGGGACGAAGTTCGTCTCCACGGCGCCGGGCGCCAGGCCGATCCCCTCGGCGAGGCGCCGCGCCCGCGCGTGATCGTCGGCGAGCCGCTCGACGTGATGGTCGAGCGCGTAGAGCATCGCGGCGGCCGCGATCCCCGACTGGCGGAGCGCGCCGCCGAAGAGGAACTTCGCCTCCCAGGCCCGCTCGATCGTCTCGGCCGACCCGGCGAGGACCGCGCCGAACGGGCAGCCGAGCCCCTTCGAGAAGCAGACCGTGACCGTGTCGGCGAGCGAGGCCCACGCGGCAGGCTCGACGCCCGCGGCGACGGAGGCGTTGAAGAGCCGCGCTCCGTCGAGATGAACGGCCGCGCCGCGCGCACGGGCGGCGTCGACTGCCGCGCGGTAGGCGTCGAGGGGCCAGACACGCCCGCCCGAGCTGCGGTGCGTGTTCTCGAGCACGAGCACGCCGCCGGGACCGAGCTCGTCGACCTCCTCGATCTGCGCCGCGGTCGGGCGCCCCGCCTCGGCGGCGAGGCCCTGCATCACGAGCCCCGAATGGATCGCCGGACCGCCCCACTCGTAGACGAGGACGTGGGTGCGCTCCTCCGCGACGAGCTTGCAGCCGGGCCGGCTCAGCGCGCGCAGCGCGGCCTGGTTCGCCATCGTCGCCGTCGGCAGGAAGAGCGCCGCCTCGTGGCCGAGCAGCTCGGCCATCCGCCGCTGCAGCGCGTTCGTCGTCGGATCCTCGCGCTCCTGCTCGTCGCCCACCTCGGCGGCGGCCATCGCCGCGAGCATCCCGGGCGTCGGCTTCGTCACGGTGTCGGAGCGGAGGTCGATCGCCACGAGGCCTCACGCTACCGTAGCCCGATGGACCTCGACCTCCTCGACCGGACGCTGCACGAGCGCGGCGAGCCGGCGTTCCGGGCCGGCCAGGTCTGGGACTGGACGGCGCGCGGCGCCGCCGGCTACGAGGCGATGACGAACCTCCCGCGCACGCTGCGGGAGGAGCTCGCGACCGCCGTGCCCTTCTCGACGCTCACGGTCGAGACCGAGCGCGAGTCTCGCGACGGCACGGTGAAGACGCTCTTCCGCACCGGCGACGGCCATCCGGTCGAGGCGGTGCTCATGCGCTACCGCGACGGCCGCCGCTCGCTCTGCCTCTCCTCGCAGTCGGGCTGCCCCCTCACGTGCACGTTCTGCGCGACGGGCGCGATGGCCTTCGGCCGCAACCTCACCGCCTCGGAGATCCTCGACCAGGCCCTCCACTTCCGCCGCGCCGTCCAGGTCGACCATTGCGTCTTCATGGGGATGGGCGAGCCGATGCTCAACCTCGACGCGGTACTGGACGCCGCGCGGCGCCTGCCCGGTCTCGGGATCACGCACCGGCGGACGACGATCTCCACCGTCGGCTGGCTGCCCGGGCTGCGGCGCTTCGTGGACGAGGTGGCCGAGCCGATCCGGCTCGCGCTCTCCCTCCACGCCGCGGACGGCGGGCTCCGTTCCCGGCTCATGCCCGTCAACGACCGGTTCCCGCTCGCGGACGTCGTCGCGGAGTGCCGGCGCCATGCCGCCGCGACGAACCGCCGCGTCTTCGTCGAGTACGTCATGCTCGCCGGCGTGAACGACTCGCCGGAACAGGCCCGGACGCTCGCGAAGCTGCTCGGCCGCGACGGCTTCAAGGTCAACCTGATCCCCTACAACCCGACCGGGCTCTTTCAAGGCTCCCCGCGCGATCGGATCGCCGCCTTCCGGCGCGAGCTCGAGCGCGCGCACGTGCCGGTCACGGTGCGGCTCACGCGCGGGCGGGACATCGAGGCGGCCTGCGGCCAGCTCGCCGCGGCGCCCCGGCGGCGCCGGCCGGCGCCCGTCGCAGCGGAATGAGCCGGGTCGCCTTCGAGCGCGAGACGTTCGAGGCCGAGCTGCTCGACCCTCGGCGCGGCTTCGAGCGGACCCGCGTCCCGGTCGAGGTCCGGCGTGACCCGCTCACCGGCCACAGCGCCAGGATCCTCGTGGCCGGCAGCTTCCCCCCGCCGGCCCGCCACGACCTCGAGCAGCTCGCGGCTGTGACTCGCGAGGGCTGCCCCTTCTGCCCGGAGCGCGTCACGGAGCAGACGCCGCTGCTGCCGCCCGAGGTCTGGCCGGAGGGGCGGATCTCGGCCGGGGAGGCCGTCCTCTTCCCGAACCTCGTCGCCTACGCGAAGTGGAGCTGCGTCTCGGTCTACTCGCCGCGGCGCCACCTCCTCCCGCTCGAGGGGCTCACGCCGCGGCTCGTCGCCGACAACCTCCTCGTGCAGCGGGAGTTCGGCCGCGCCGTCGTCGCCCACGACCCGGAGTCTTCGTGGGTCTCCGTCAACGCGAACCATCTCCCGCCGGCCGGCAGCTCGATCTTCCACCCGCACCTCCAGGGCAGCGCGAACCCACTGCCGACGACGATGCAGCGCCTCGTCGCCGACGCCGGGACGGAGCGTCTCCGCGACTACGTGGCGGCCGAGCAGGAGCTCGGAGAGCGCTTCGTCGCGTCGCGGTCCGGCATCGACTGGACGGCGAGCTTCGCCCCGCTCGGGCCGGCCGAGATCTGCGCGTTCGTGGCGGGCGCCGGCTCGCCGGAGGAGCTCGAGGACGAGCAGGTCGAGCAGCTCGGGCACGGCATCTCGGCGGTCCTCCGCGTCTACGCGGGGCTCGGCTTCGAGAGCTTCAACCTCGCCTTCTACGGAGTCCCGGGCGCGCAGGTGCTCCTCCTGCGGCTCGTCGCGCGCGCGTACTTCGGCGCGGCGGAGCGCTCGGACGCGATGTGGAGCGAGCGCGTGCAGTGGGAGGCGGCGACGGATCTCGCGCCGGAGCGCGTCGCGGAGCTCGCGCGGGCCGCCTTCTCCTAGGAGGGCTTCGCGCCGACCGCCCCGGCCTCCGGCTCCGAAGCGGGGTGCTCCTCGAAGCCGAACTTCACGACGGGGTTCTTCGCCGCGCGGACCTCGTCGAGCCGCTGCACGGGACGGCTGTGCGGCGCCCCCTTCAGCAGCTCCGGCTCCTCGGCCGCCTCCCGCGCGATCGCGAGCATCGCCTCGCAGAAGGCGTCGAGCGTCTCCTTCGTCTCCGTCTCCGTCGGCTCGATCATCAGCGCCTCCGGGACGATGAGCGGGAAGTAGATCGTCGGCGGGTGGAAGCCGTAGTCCATCAGCCGTTTCGCGACGTCGAGCGCGGTGCAGCCGTACTCGCGCTTCAGCGTGCGCGCCGAGAGCACGAACTCGTGCATGCAGAGCCGGTCGAAGGGCAGGTCGTAGGCCTCCTTCAGCTGCGCGAGGACGTAGTTCGCGTTGAGCACGGCCACCTCGGACATCTCCCGCAGCCGCGACCCGTACATGCGGAGGAATGCGTACGAGCGGACGAAGACGCCGAACGGGCCGGTGAAGCCGCGCACCTTGCCGATCGTCTGGGGCCGGTCGTAGTCGAGACCGAAGCCGCCGTCCTCCCGGCGCACGACGGCCGGCACGGGCAGGAACGGCTCGAGCAGCTTGCGCACCGCGATCGGCCCGCCGCCCGGGCCGCCGCCGCCGTGCGGCTGCGAGAACGTCTTGTGCAGGTTGATGTGGACGATGTCGAAGCCCATGTCGCCGGGCCGGGAGACGCCGCAGACGGCGTTGAGGTTGGCGCCGTCGTAGTACATGAGCGCGCCCGCGCCGTGGAAGATCCGCTCGATCTCCTCGATGTTCTCGTCGAAGAGGCCGAGCGTCGACGGGTTCGTGAGCATGAGCGCGGCCGTGTGCTCGTCGACCTTCGCGCGCAGGTCGTCGACGTCGATGTTGCCGCGCGCGTCCGTCTGCACGTGCGTGAGCTCGAACCCCGCCATCGACACCGAAGCGGGATTCGTGCCGTGCGCCGTGTCCGGGATCACGACCTTGCGGCGCTGCTCGATCTCGCCGCGGGCCGCGAAGTAGGCGCGGACGAGCAGGAGCCCCGTCAGCTCTCCCTGGGAGCCGGCGGCCGGTTGGAGCGAGACGGCGTCGAGCCCGGTCACCTCGGCGAGGATCTCCTGCAGGCGCCACATCAGCTCGAGGGCGCCCTGGACGCCGTCCTCCTCCTGCAGCGGATGGAGCCGCGCGAACCCCGGCAGCGCCGCGAGGCGCTCGTTGATGCGCGGGTTGTACTTCATCGTGCAGGAGCCGAGCGGGTAGAAGCCCGTGTCGACGCCGAAGTTGCGCGTCGAGAGCTCGGTGAAATGACGGACGAGCTCGAACTCCGCCACCTCGGGCAGGCGGGGAGGCTCGGCGCGGCGGAGCTCGGCCGGCAGCTCGGGGGCTGCGGGCAGGCTCTCGTGACGCGGCAGGCCGGAGGCCCGCCGTCCCGGCTGCGACCGCTCGAAGATCAGCTTCATCGCGCGACCTCCGCGAGCACGTCGGCGAGCCGGTCGATCTCCGCCGGCGTGCGCTGCTCGGTGACGGCGACGAGGAGCACGTCGTCCATCCCGGCGTAGTCGCGTCCGAGCACGTAGCCGGGATGCACGCCGCGCTCGCGCGCCGCGGCCACGACATCGCGTGCGTTCCGTCCGACCCGGACGGCAAACTCCTTGAATGTTGCCTGCTCGGCAAACAGCAGCTCGAGCCCCGCGCGCTCCACGAGCCGCTCCTTCGCATAGGCCGCGAGCGACAGGCAGGTCTCCCCCAGCTCCCGCAGCCCCTGCGGCCCCAGCCAGCTGAGGTAGACGAGGCCGCCGAGCGCGAGCAGCGTCTGGTTCGTGGTGATGTTGGAGGTGGCCTTCTCCCGCCGGATGTGCTGCTCCCGGGTCTGCAGGGTCAGGACATAGCCGCGCTTGCCCGCGGCGTCTACCGTCTCGCCGACGATCCGGCCCGGCAGGCGACGGATCAGGTCGCTCCGGGCGGCGAGGAAGCCGTAGTGCGGCCCGCCGAAGGACGGGAAGTTCCCGGCGGCCTGGCCCTCGCCGATCGCGAGCGCGGCGCCGTAACGGCCGGGCGCCTCGAGCACGCCCAGCGAGAGCAGGTCGACGTGGGCGATCGGCAGCGCCCCCGCCTCGTCGGCTCTCGCCGCCAGCTCCGGTGCCGGCTCGAGGCAGCCGAAGAAGTTCGGCTGCTGGAAGATGACGGCCGCAGCGCCGGTCGCGGCCCGCCCGAGTTCCTCGGGGTCGGTCGTCCCGTCCCGGTGCGGCACTTCGACGATCTCGAGCCCGAAGCCGGCGGCGTACGTCTTCACGACCTGGCGCACCTGCGGATTCGTCGCCTCCGTGACGACGATCTTGTCCCGGCCCGTCGCGTTGCGCGCGACGTAGCAGGCGTCGGCGGAGACGACCGCCCCGTCGTAGCCGGAGGCGTTGGAGACGTCCATGCCGGTCAGCTCGCAGATCGCAGTCTGGTACTCGAAGATCGCCTGGAGCACGCCCTGGCTCATCTCCGGCTGGTACGGCGTGTACGCGGTCAGCAGCTCGCCGCGCTGGAGGACGGCGTCGACGACCGCCGGCACGTAGTGGTCGTAGATCCCCGCCCCGAGAAAGGAGAGCTCGCGACTCGCGTCGACGTTCCGCTCGGCGAGCTCCGCGACGTGGGCGAAGACCTCCTGCTCCGAGAGCGGCGGCTCGAGCTGGAGCTCCCGCCCGAGCCGCACGGCGGCCGGGATGTCGCGGAAGAGCTCGTCGACGGAGCCGACGCCGACCGTCCGGAGCATCTCCTCGCGGTCGGAGTCGGTCAGCGAGAGGAACGGGTGCGTCACGGGATCACTGCTCGGCCAGGAGCTGCCTGTAGGCGTCGACGTCGAGCAGCCCTTCCACCTGGCCCGGGTCGGAGAGGCGGATGCGGATGAGCCAGCCTCGTCCGTACGGGTCCTCGTTCACGGCCTCGGGCGAGTCGCGAACCTCCTGATTCACCTCGAGCACCTCGCCCGAGAGGGCGGCGATCAGATCCGAGACCGCCTTGACGGACTCGACCTCGCCGTAGCTTGCGTCCTTCGTCACCGTGGAGCCGACCTCGGGCGGCTCGAAATGGACGAGCTCCCCGAGCGCGTCGGCGGCGAACCAGGTGATGCCCAGCACCGCCTCGTCGCCCTCGAGGCGGGCCCAGTCGTGCTCCGGGTGGTACTTGAGATCTGCGGGATACGTCTCAGCGGCGGCCACTCAACCCTCCCTCTTGTAGATCGGCTTCTTCACCACGCGGGCCCGGCGCGCCCGGCCCCGCACGTCGATTGTGAGCTCGCTGTCCGGCGAGGCCTGCGCGACCGGCACGTAGCCCATGCCGATGCCGAGCTCGAGCATCGGCGAGTGGGAGCCGGACGTGACCTCGCCACCCCCTTCGATCGCCATGCCCTGCCGCGGGATCGCCTTCTCCTCCATGACGAACGCGACGAGGCGGCGCTCCGGGCCGTCCGCCTTCACGCGCCGCAGGACCTCGACGCCGGTGAACTCCTTGTCGAGCGCGCAGGCCCAGCCGAGCCCCGCCGAGATCGCGTCGGTGGCGGTGTCGATGTCGTTGCCGTGCAGCGGGTAGCAGACCTCGAGCCGCAGCGTGTCGCGGGCCCCGAGCCCGCAGGGCACGGCGCCCCGTTCGAGCACCGCGTCCCAGAGGCGGCCGGCATCCTCGCTCATGCAGAGGAGCTCGCAGCCGTCCTCGCCGGTGTAGCCGGTGCGGTTGACCATCACCTCGACGCCGTCGACCGCGGCCTCGGCGAAGGTGAACGGCGGTGCCGCCGGGAGGCCGAGCCGCTCGATCGCCCGCGGGCCCTGCACGGCGAGCAGCGCGCAGTCGTCCGAGACGTCGCGGACGTCGGAACCGGGGATCTCGCGCTCCTTGAGCCAGGCGAAGTCCTGCTCGCGGTTCGCGGCGTTCACCACGAGGAGGTACGAGTGCCGGCCGGTCCGGTACGCGATCAGGTCGTCGACGATGCCCCCGTCCTCGTTCGTGAGCAGCGTGTACTGGGCCTGGCCCGGCTCGAGCCGGTCGAGGTCGTTCGAGAGCGTCGCCTGCAGCAGCTCGTGCGCGTGCGGCCCCTCCACCTCGAACTCGCCCATGTGCGAGACGTCGAACACGCCCGTGTCCGTCCGGACGGCGCGATGCTCCGGGATCACGCCCGTGTACTGCACCGGCATCTCCCAGCCGGCGAAGGGAACCATGCGCGCGCCGAGCTCGACGTGCCGGTCGTGGAGCGGCGTGTGCTGGAGCGTGTCGGGCATCGCCACGGTCGATCCTAGTGCGTTGCACGTCCGGAGGGACTCAGTGAAAAGCCGCGCCGAGACGGAGCCGCCCCGACTCGTCCGAGAGCGAGCCGGGGCGGCGGACCGGGTCGTGGGGTTGACTCTTGAAGGTCAACCCTGATGAGGGCACACCTCAGGTGCCCCGTCCGCGCGGAGCCAAACCTCCGCCCGCGGGCTCCGCGAGCTAGTCGCGCAGGAACGAGGGCACGTCGAGCGAGGACTCGCCCTCCGGCCGCC
>CAZRTE010000025.1:0-11960 GCA_964602945.1 uncultured Gaiellales bacterium | reverse complement strand
AGCTAGTCGCGCAGGAACGAGGGCACGTCGAGCGAGGACTCGCCCTCCGGCCGCCCCGCCGAGACGGCGACGGGAGCCTCGGAGCCTGCCCGGCGCCGGCGGCGCTGGCCTCCGAAGCCGGTGGCGATCACCGTCACGCGGATCTCGTCGCCCAGCGCATCGTCGATCACGGCGCCGAAGATGATGTTCGCGTTCTGGTCGGCGGCGCTCGTCACGACCTCGGCCGCCTCGTTGACCTCGAAGAGACCGATCTCCGGGCCGCCGGTGATGTTGAGGAGGATCCCGGTCGCGCCTTCGATCGAGGACTCGAGCAGCGGCGACGACACCGCGGCCCGGGCTGCCTCGGCGGCGCGGCTGTCCCCGCTGGCCGCGCCGATTCCCATCAATGCCGAGCCCGCGTCGCGCATGATCGTCCGCACGTCGGCGAAGTCGAGGTTGACGAGACCCGGCACCGTGATCAGGTCGGTGATGCCCTGCACGCCCTGCCGGAGCACGTCGTCGGCCATGCGGAAGGCGTCGATCACCGACGTCTGCTTCTCGACCACCTGCAGCAGGCGGTCGTTCTCGATCACGATCAGCGTGTCGACGCGGTCGCGCAGGCTCTCGATCCCCTGCTCGGCCTGCTGCGCCCGCTTCCGGCCCTCGAAGCCGAACGGGCGCGTGACGACGCCGACGGTGAGCGCGCCGAGCTCGCGGCCGAGCTCCGCGACGATGGGAGCGCCACCCGTTCCGGTGCCGCCTCCCTCGCCCGCGGTGATGAAGATCATGTCGGCGCCCTTCAGCGCCTCCTTCAGCTCGTCGCGGCTCTCCTGCGCGGCGGCATGACCCACCGCGGGATCCGCGCCCGCGCCGAGGCCACGCGTGGCGGCCGAGCCGACATGGATCTTCACGTCGGCGTCGCACATCATCAACGCCTGCGCGTCGGTGTTCACGGCGATGAACTCGACGCCGCCGAGGGCGGCGTCCACCATCCGGTTGACCGCGTTCGTACCGCCGCCGCCGACGCCGACGACCCTGATCACCGCAAGGTAGTTCCCAGCTGCGTCGCTCGCGCTCATTTCACTCAAACCTGAACCTTCAGTAGAGGATAGGGGCCGAAAGACAGAGATTCGCACTGGAGCGTACGCCCGACAACCCGCAATGTCAACCGGAGGATCATGGGCATACCATCAACCTCTACTTGAGCCTTGGGTGGTGTCCTGTCTACCGGTGGCACTCGCCGTGCCCGAGACCGGGCGTCCCGGCACGCCGACGTCGAGGTACGTGCTCCCGGCCGGCAGGAGCGGCAGCGTCTGGGCGGCGACCGCGAGCTTGAGCTGGAGGTGTGAGGCGTCCCCGAGCCGGAGCTCGACCCCGGAGCGGAGCTCGAAGACGAGGGAGTCGTTCGCGTACGCGACCGCCCGAACGCTCCGCGCGAAGGAGCCCGCGTGACCGACGGCCTGCGCCGCGACACCCCCCCGGTCCGGCCCGAGCTCCTCGCCCGCCCGGATGCTCTCCGAGGCCGGCAGCCAGATCCGCGGCAGGCGGCGGTCGGCGAGCGGCGAGACGCGGCCGACGACCCGGCCGCGCACGGAGACGAGCCATGCCGCGGAGCCGCTGCGGAGCACCGCCGCCGGCCGTTCCTGCACGACGGTGACGCGGAGGGTGTGCGGGAACGAGCGGTCATAGCCGGCCCGCACCACCGTGGGCAGGGCTTCGACGCGCCGCACGACCGACGCAGCGTCGAGCCCGACGAGGCTCCTGCCGAGCAGCGGCGCGAGCGCCTGCTGCACCTGTGCGTCGACGGCCGGCGAGCCACCGCGGACGTCGACGGCGCGGATCGCGAACACGGAGGTCTCGCGCGCCACGGCGTACCCGCCGAGCGCGACCGCGACGATGCCGAGCCCGATCACGAGGGAGCGGCGCGAGGGCGCCAGCCGCCGCAGCAGCCGCCCGGGGCGTATCCTCGGCCGTCGCTCGTGGCGTGGCAGCGCTGCTGCCTCGGTGCGGGTCACGGGCCTGCGGGAAGGCGGTTTCGCGGGCACCGTGACACGTTCGGCGCCCGGGCGGACGCTCCTACAGCTCGGGAAGCACCAGATCCCCGAGCAGCTCGACCTCGTGCTCGAGGCGAACACCGAACTGCTCGTGGGCCCGCCGGCGCGCCTCGGCCATCAGGGCGAGAGCGTCCGCCGTCGTCGCACCGTCTGCGTTCTCGATGAAGTTCGCGTGCTTCGGCGAGATCTGCGCTCCGCCGATCCGGTGGCCCTTCAGGCCGCACGCCTCGAGCATCCTCCCCGCACTCAGCTCGTGGACCGGGTTCTTGAACACGCTGCCGAAGGTGCGGCGGTTCGTCGGCTGCGCTTCCTTCCGCCGGGCGTTCAGGTCCCGGACGGCCGCCTTGATCTCCTCCGGCGGGCGCGGGTGGAGGCGGAGCTCTGCTCGCAGGACGACCTGGCCGTGGCGCAGCGCCGAGTGCCGGTACGTGAGTCCGAGCTCTGCCGGGGTCAGCCAGCCGGTGCCTGCGCTCGTCGCGACGAGCGCCCGCTCGAGCACCTCCGAGAAGTCGGCGCCGTAGGCGCCGGCGTTCATCCAGACGCCGCCGCCGATCGTGCCGGGGATGGCGCACGCGAACTCGAACCCGCCGAGGCCGGCCGTCCGGGCCCGGTGGAGGCAGACGGCGTTCGCCGCGCCGCCGCCCACCCGCAGCACGTCCTCCTCGGCCTCGACCGCCGCGAGCCCGCCGCCGAGGCGCAGGACGAGGGCGTCGACCCCCGCGTCGGCCGCGAGGAGATTCGAGCCGAGCCCGACGACGACGACGGCCAGCTCGCGCTCCACCGCCCAGCGGAGCAGCTCGGCCACCTCCTCCTCGGACTCCGGCCGCGCGAAGGCGCGGGCCGGACCGCCCGTGCCGAGAGTCGTGTAGCGCGCGAGCGCGACACCTTCCTCGATCTTCATGCGAGCTCCTCGAGGATCAGCGTGGCCGCACGGTCGACGTCGCCCGCGCCGAGCGTGAGGACGGTGTCGCCGGGGCGGCTCCAGCCGGCGACGAGCCGTGCCGCGTCTTCGAGCGCGGGCGCCCAGCCGATCCGCATGCCCGGCCGCACCCGCGCGAGCTCGTCGACGACCAGCCGGCCGCTCACGCCTGCGACGGGATCCTCGCGGGCCGGGTAGATCTCCGTGACGCAGGCGGCGTCGGCTGCCGCGAGAGCCCGCGCGAAGCCGTGTGCGAGGTGCCGTGTCCGCGAGTAGAGGTGCGGCTGGAAGAGGGCGAGCACCCGGCCGCCCCGGTCGCCGCAGGCGGCGAGGTCGGCGGCGAGCTCGGCCGGATGGTGCGCGTAGCTGTCCACGACCGCGACTCCCCCGGCCTCTCCCTTCTCCTCGAGCCGCCGGCCCGCGCCGCGAAACTCGACGACGACCCTCTCCGCGTCGGCGCGCGCCACGCCTGCGAGCTCGAGCGCCGCGAGCGCGGCGGCGGCGTTGCGGCGGTTGTGCTCCCCGCGCACGCCGAGCTCGAACGAGACGGGCTCGAGCTCCTCGGCCCGGACGACGTGCGGAACCTGCCGCAGCCAGTCGGCAAAGAACGACTCGACCTCCCCGCGGGAGCCGAAGGTCGTGTGGTGATCGAGGTCGACGTTGAGCAGGACGGCGATCTCGGGACGCAGCGCGGCGAGCGAGCGGTCGGACTCGTCGCCCTCGACGACGAGCCAGCCGGAGCCGGCGCGGGCGTTGCCGCCCAGCTGGGGAACGTCGCCGCCGATCAGGAAGGCGGGGTCGAGCCCGAGCCGGTCGAGGCAGTAGGCGATCATCGCGCTCGTCGTCGTCTTCCCGTGCGCTCCCGCGACGACGATCGCGTGCTGCAGGGAGACGAGCTCCGCGAGCAGGTCGGCCCGCGGCCGCCCCTCGACGCGGCCGGCGAAGGCGGTGGACACGTAGACCTCCCAGCCGTCCGGCGGTTGCGGCGGCTCCGGCGAGATGGTCACGGCGACGTCCTCGAGGTGGCGGAGGTACGGCGTCTCGACCCGGTCCCAGCCGGCGACCTCGGCGCCCCGGGCCTGCGCGAGCAGGGCATAGCCGCTCATGCCGGCACCGCCGACGCCCGCGATCCAGATGCGCCTACCGGCGAGCGAGCGCGACGAGCTCATCGGCGATCACCTCCGCTGCGTCGGGCTTCGCCACCCTGCGCATCGCAGCGCTCATCGCGGCGAGACGATCGCCCGCGGCGAGCAACTCCTCGACGACGCTCGCCGCACCCGCCGCCTCCGCCTCGGGCACGACGACCGCGCCGCCCGCCTCCGCGAACCAGCGGGCGTTCTTCTCCTGGTGCGCGCCGGTGGCGAAGAGGCCGGGAACGAGCACGGCGGGCAGGCCCGCGGCGGCGAGCTCCCAGACGGAGCCGCCGGCACGCGCGAGCGCCACGTCGGCGGCGCCGTACGCGACGCCGATCTCGTCGCTGAACGGGCGCAGGACATAGCCGGGACGCGAGACCCGGTCGCGCAGCTCCGGATAGTCGCGCTCGCCACAGAGGTGGACGACGGACGGCCCCTCCTCCGCCCACGTCGCGACCGCGAGCTCGTTGAGCAGCCGCGCGCCGAGCGAGCCGCCGAAGACGAGCACGACGGGCCCTGCGGGCGGAAGGCCGAGCAGGCGGCGCGCCTCCGACCGCTCGCGCGGGCGCGACGTGCTCGGGATCGGCCGTCCCACCGCCCGGTACTTCTCTCCGTGCAGGCCGAGCGGGAAGGCGAGGAAGACGCGCTCGGCGAGCGGCGCCGCGAGGCGGTTGGCGAGGCCGAGGTACGCGTCGGCCTCCGTCAGGGCGCAGGGGATGCGACGCAGCCGCGCGGCGAGGACCATGGGGCCGGCGACGTACCCACCGGCGCCGAGCACCACGTCGGGCTTCCGCAGGCCGAGGATGCGCAGGCAGGCGGCGGGTGCCGCGAGCGCCCGCCCGGCCGCTCGGACGAGCGCCACCCCGGGCCGGCGCGGCAGGCCCGATACGGCGAAGCTGTCGAACTCGTAGCCGGCCTCAGGAACGAGCTGCGCTTCGACGCGATCCGGCGACCCGGCGAAGCTCACCAGTCCCCCGCGCCGCCGCAGCGCCTCCGCCACGGCGAGCGCCGGCGCGACGTGTCCGACCGTCCCTCCGGCCGCGATCAGGAACCGCAGCTGCTGCTCGTCCGCCATCGCCACGGGCGATGTTAAGGAGCACGCCGACCCCGAGGAGCATCACCACGAGGCTCGAGCCGCCGTAGGAGACGAACGGGAGCGGGATCCCGGTCAGCGGAGCGACCCCGACGACGGCGGCGATGTTGATCGCGGCCTGGCCGCAGACGAGGGCGGTGATCCCGGCTGCGACTCTCTTCGCGAACGGGTCGCGGCAGCCGAGGGCGAGCCGGAAACCCGCGTAGCCGAAGGCGCAGAAGGCCATGAGGACGAGGGCGACGCCGACGAAGCCGAGCTCCTCGCCGATCACGGCGAAGATCATGTCGGTGGGCGCCTCCGGCAGGTAGTGGAGCGGCTCGATCCCCTGCCCCAGGCCGCGCCCGAAGACGCCGCCGGAGCCGAGGCTGATCAGGGCCTGCACGTTCTGGAGGCCGGCGCCGGTCGGGTCCTTCCACGGATCGATGAAGGTGAGCAGGCGGTCGCGCCGGTACGGCGACGTCCAGGCGGCGAGACCGGCCAGGGCGATCACGATCCCGTAGGCCGAGGCGAGCAGGGGGATTCGCGTCCCGGCGACGAGCAGGATCGCGCCCACGACGAGGAGCAGCGTCAGCGCGGTGCCGAGATCCGGCTCGACGAGCACGAGCACCGCGAAGGCGCCGACGACGAGGCCGATCGGACGGCCGAGCTCGCGCAGCGTCCCCGGCGGCTGCCGCCGCGACAGGTGCGAGGCGAGCCAGATGACGACTGCGAGCTTGGCGAGCTCGGACGGCTGGAACACGAGCGGCCCGACGTCGATCCAGCGGCGCGCACCGTTGATCGGCGTGCCGATGGCGAGCACGGCGAGGCAGAGGACGAGGGCGGCGAGGACGAGGGGCGGCGCGAGCCGGCGGATCTGCTCGAGGCCGATCCGGGAGACGACGAGGAGCAGGACGAGACCGACGAGCGCGTAGGCGCCCTGCCGCTCGACGTACCCCTGCGGGTTCCCGTTGCCGAGCGCCGCCGACCCGGAGGTGGCGCTGTAGACCATGACGAGGCCGAAGAGGACGAGCGCCGTCGTCACGAGCACGAGCAGGTTCCACTCGAGCTGGAACCGCTTCGACCGCGTCCTGCTCATGCCAGCTCCTCGACGAGCCGGCGGAAGGTGTCGCCGCGCTCCTCGAAGTCGGCGAACTGGTCGAAGCTCGCGCAGGCCGGCGAGAGGAGGACGATGTCGCCGGGCTGGGCGTCGGCTGCGGCGCGGGCGACGGCGGTCGGCAGGTCTCCGGCTCGGACGTACGGGCGGCCGGCCGCGTCGAGCGCGGCGGCGAGCTCGTCGGCCGCGGCTCCGATCAGGTACGTCGAGCGGACGGTCCGGGGCAGTTCGCGCGCGAACGGGGCGAAGTCCTCGCCCTTCAGCGAGCCGCCGAGGATCAGCCGGAGCGGCGAGTCGTACGCGGCGACCCCCCGGCGGGCGGCCGCGGTGTTCGTCGCCTTCGAGTCGTTGACCCAGCGGACGCCGCGCAGCTCCCGCACGAGCTCGAGGCGGTGCGGCACGCCCGGAAAGCCACGCAGGGCCTCCGCGATCGCGTCGTCCGGGACGCCGGCCGCCCGCGCGGCGGCGGTGGCGGCGGCTGCGTTCTCCCGGTTGTGCCGGCCGGGGATGAGCGGCTCGGCGGGGAGCGGGTCGTCGGCGGAGAACTCGATTCCCTCGATGCCGAAGCCACGCGGGACGACGGCGAGTCCGGCCCGCTCGAAGATGCGGAGCTTCGCGTCGCGGTAGGCCTCGAAGGTGCCGTGCCGGTCGAGGTGGTCGGGCTCGAGGTTCAGGAGCACGGCGATCTCGCAGGCGAGGGCGTGGACGTCCTCGAGCTGGAAGCTCGACAGCTCGCAGACGAGCCAGGAGCCCGGCTCGGCCTCCTCGACGGCGCTCGTGAGCGGACGGCCGACGTTGCCGGCGACCTCGACCGCCCGCCCGTCGGCGCGGAGGATCGCGCCGAGCAGCTCCGTCGTCGTCGTCTTGCCGTTCGTGCCCGTCACGCCGATCAGCCGGGCGCCTGCCGGACGCAGGCGGAAGCCGAGCTCGACCTCGCTCCAGACGGCGATGCCGCGCGCGTGCGCGCCCGCGACGAGCGGCGATTCCCGGGGGACTCCCGGGCTCTTGACGACGAGATCCACCCCCTCGAGCAGTGACTCCTCCTCCGTGCCGAGTCGTAGTTCGACGCCAGCGCTCGCGAGCCTGCCGCCGGCGACGTCGGTCGAGCGGTCCGCAGCGACGACGGGAACGCCGCGGCGCGAGAGCGCGAGCGCCGCCGCGCTGCCCGAGCGGGCGAGGCCGACGACGAGCGCCCGCCGCGGCAGCCACGCCTCGTCAGGAGGCGGCCGGTCGGAACGTGGCCGGGTCACGACGCACGCTCCCCCCCAATGGGGGGCAACGGCCCCCTGGGGTCAGCGTATGCGGAGAGCCTTGCCGGAAGTGTCGACGTTTCCTCGAGGATGCGATACGGGTTCGTCGTCCGGCTCCCGCATCCTCATTCGAGCTGCGCGGCGACGACAACGGCTTCGCCGGTGTCGACGAGCCGCACCGACTGGCAGCCGACTCCGCACAGCGCGTCGGCCAGGAGGCCGGCCTCCCTCTTGCGCGGCTCTGCGAGCCCGACGCGGCCACCGGGACGGAGCACTCGGGCCAGCTCCGCGGCCGCCGCGGCCAGCGACCCGTCGTCGACCGCGATCCGGCCGACCACCGCCGAGACCGACGCGTCCGGCAGCGGCAGGACCGGCGCTTCGCCCACGAGATACGCGACCCCGGTCGTCCCCGCGCCGTGCGCCTCTCGCAGCAACTCCTCGAGCTCCTCGACCTGCGAGCGGACGGCGTAGACCCAGCCGTCCCCGACCCGCGCGTGCGCGGCGAACACGAGCGCCCCGCCGCCGAACACGAGCACGTCGTCGTCCCGCTCGAGCTGCGCCGCCTCGAGCAACGCCGCCTCTACCGCGCCCACACTCATAGCTGCGCGAAGTAGTAGCGGTAGTAGAGGGCGAAGCCGGCGGCGCAGAGCAGCCCGGCCACGATCCAGAAGCGGATCGTGATCTTGGTGTCGGACCACGCCTTCATCTCGAAGTGGTGGTGAATCGGCGTCATCAGGAAGACCCGTCGCCCGAAGCGCTTGAAGGCGAAGACCTGGATCATCACCGAGAGCGCCTCGATCACGAAGATGCCGCCGATCAGGAGCAGCAGCACCTCGACCTTCATCATGATCGCGAACGCCGCGAGCGCGCCGCCGAACGCCATCGAGCCCGTGTCGCCCATGAAGACCTCGGCGGGGAAGGCGTTGAACCAGAGGAAGCCGACAGCGGCCCCGATCAACGCAGCGCCGACGATCGCGAGGTCGAGCTTCGTCAGGTTGCGGTGGCCCGCGGGCCCCGACCGCACGTACGACATCACGTTCATCGCCGTGAAGGTGAACAGGGCGATGGTCGCCGTGCCGCCGAGCAGCCCGTCGACCCCGTCCGCGAGGTTCGTCCCGTTCGCCGCGCCGCCGATCACGAGGAAGAGGAACGGGTACCAGCCCCACGAGAGCGGCACGGAGAAGTCCGCGACCGGGATGTACACCGCGGTGCTGAGGCGCAGGTGGTACGAGACGACCGCGACGACCGCGGTGACGCCGGCGAGCAGCAGCAGCTTCCAGCGGCCGGACAGCCCGAGCGAGCGCTTGTGCGTGAGCTTGATGAAGTCGTCGAGGAAGCCGATCGCGCCGCAGGCGAGCGCCGCGAACAGCACGGTCAGCGACTGGAGGCGGAAATGGCTGACCGGCAGGAACCCGACCGTCGCCGCGAACAGGATCAGCAGCCCGCCCATCGTCGGCGTGCCCTGCTTGGCGAAATGGTGCTGCGGGCCCTCCTCGCGGATCTGCTGCCCGAACTCGTTGCGGCGCAGGAAGGCGATGAACTTCGGGCCGATCGCGAGCGAGAGAACGAGCGCCACGCCGGCTGCGATCAGGACCCGGATCACCGGTCGGTCTCCAGCAGGGCGTCGGCGACCACCTCGAGGCCGACCGAGCGCGAGCCCTTGACGAGGACGGCGTCTCCCGGCCGGACGAGATCGCGCACGAGCTCGACGGCCCCGGCCGCGTCGGCGACCCACTCGTCCGGCCCGTAGTGGCGGGCGAGCTCACCGACTCCGATCACGAGGTCGACGGCCTCCGCCTCCCTCCCCGCCTCCTCGTGGTAGCGGGACGCAGCCGGGCCGAGCTCGGCCATGTCGCCGAGGACCGCGACGGTGCGCCTGCCGTCGGCGCGCGCGAGCAGATGCGCGAGCGCGGCGCTCATCGCCAGCGGGTTCGCGTTCCACGCGTCGTTGAGGAGGAGACCGCCGCCGGGCAGCTCGACCTCCTGCGAGCGCCAGCGCGAGAAGACGACGTCGACCGGTGCGCGCGGCGGCTCGAGCCCGAGCGCCTCGAGCACGGTGAGCGCGGCCGCGGCGTTCGCCGCGTGATGGAGGCCCGAGAAGCCGAAGACGACGTCGCGTCCCCGCCAGCGCACGTGCGTGCGACCGTCGCGCATCTCCGCCTCGGGCATCCCGAACCGGCGCACGTCGAGGCCGGGCGGCACGAACGGCTCCAGCTCCGGCGCGTCCTCGGGCAGGACCGCGACGGCGCCCGCGGGCAGCTCCTCGAGCAGCTCCGCCTTCGCCCGCGCGACGTTCTCGAGCGTGCCGACCTGCTCGAGGTGGACGGGCGCGATCGCCGTGACGACGCCGAGGTGCGGTTGGGCAATCCGTGCCAGATAGCGGATCTGGCCCGGTCCGCGCATCGCCAGCTCCGTCACGACCACCTCGGTCTCCGGCTCGATCCGGCAGAGGGTCAGCGGGAGCCCGATCTCGGCGTTGAAGCTCTGCTCCGCAGCGACCGTCCGGCGGAGCGGCTGCAGGAGCGCAGCCAGGATGTCCTTCGTCGAGGTCTTGCCCACCGAGCCGGTGATCGCCACGACCCGAGCATCGCTGCGGGCGCGGACGGCACGGCCCAGCGCGGCGAGCGCCGCGTGCGCGTCGTCGGGAACGAGCGTCGCCGCCGCTCCCCGCGCCCGCGCGTCGTCGAGATACGCCTCCCCGCCGGAGACGGCGACGAACAGACCGCCGGGCCGGATTCGCCGCGAGTCGACCTCGACGCCCGCGATCGCCTCTCCCGTGCCCTCGAGCGCGCCCAGCCCGAGCGCGCGCACGTCCTCGAGCGCCAGGGCGATCAGGTCTTCCCCTCCGGCAAGGCGCGGAGCGCCTCCTTCGCGACCTCGCGGTCGTCGAACGGGATCGTCCGGTCGGCGAGCTCCTGCCCCTGCTCGGCGCCCTTGCCCGCGATGAGGACGACGTCGCCTGCGCGGGCGAGCCCGACCGCGCGCGCGATCGCCGCCGCCCGGTCCAGCTCGAGCTCGATCTCTCCCTCCGCACCCGCGGCCACCTCCGCCGCGATCGCCTCCGGATCCTCGCTGCGCGGGTTGTCGGAGGTGACGATCGTGACGTCGGCGAGCTCTGAGGCGAGCCGTCCCATGACCGGACGCTTACCACGGTCGCGGTCTCCGCCGGCGCCGACGACGCAGATGACACGGCTGCCGCCGGCGAGGTCGCGGGCCGCGCGGAGGACGTTCTCGAGCGCACCCGGCTTGTGGGCGTAGTCGACGACGACGTGGAAGGGCTGGCCCGCCTCGACCGACTCGAAGCGCCCCGGCACGCCGCGCACCGACTCGAGCCCGCGCCGGATCGCCGCCTCCTCGATCCCGAGCAGCCGCGCGGCGGCGAGCGCTCCGAGCGCGTTCTCGCGGTTGAAGCGGCCCTGCAGCCGCAACGCGACGCCCTCGAGCGCGTCCGGCCCGACCTGCGCGTCGCGCGCGAAGCCGAAGGTGAGCGCCTCGGGCAGCTCCCGGGCCAGCCGCCTCCCCCACTCGTCGCCGACGTTCACCGCTGCCGGCGGCCCGTCCGCGGTGAAGAGTCGCCGCTTCGCCTCGAAGTACGACTCCATGTCCCCGTGGAAGTCGAGGTGGTCCTGGCTGAGGTTCGTGAAGACGAGCACGGAGAAGCGGACACGATCGAGCCGGTGGAGCACGGACGCGTGCGACGACGCCTCCATCGCGCACGAGCGGTCGCCTGCGTCGAGCATCTCCCGGAACAGCCGCTGCAGGTCGATCGCCTCCGGGGTCGTGCGCATGACGGCCCGCCGCTCGCCGCCGACCCGTGCCTCGATCGTCCCGAGCAGGCCCGGCCGGCGCCGGGCTGCGGCCAGGATCGCGAAGAGCAGGAACGCGACCGTCGTCTTGCCGCTCGTGCCGGTGACGCCCGCCACCTCGAGCTCCCGCGTCGGCTCGCCGAAGAAGAGGTCGGCGGCCGGGGCCATCGCGGCGCGGGCGTCTCGGACGACGAGCTGCGGTACCGCCACGTCGAGCGGACGCTCGACGACGAGCGCGGCTGCTCCCCGCTCGACCGCGTCCGGTGCGAAGTCGTGGCCGTCCGCGCGCTCGCCCGGCACGCAGAAGAAGAGCGCCCCCGGCACGACGGCCCGGGCGTCGTAGGCGAGATCGAGCAGCTCGACCGTGGGGCCCCCGAGCACCTCGACAGGCTCGAGCGGCGCGACGAGGCGCTCCAGCTCCATGCCGGCAATCTTGCCTGCCCTTCCCGGAAGCTCGCGAAGCCTGCGGCTTCGCTCGCTCTCGAAGGAACTGCGCCGGCCGGAGAGCGCGGTCTCCGCCCGGCTTCGTGCAATCAGGGCTTGCCTGGGCCGGGATGGGTCGAGGCTGCGCCCGGTGTCGCGTGGGGGCAGGCCGCCTGAAGGCGGCGTGCCCGCCCGCGACAGCTTCGGCGG
>CAZRTE010000024.1:20522-30010 GCA_964602945.1 uncultured Gaiellales bacterium | reverse complement strand
TCCTCCGACCAGTACCGCTCGCGCATCCGCGATCTGGAGTAGGGGCTCCGCTAGTTGTCCTGCCCATAGGCGTTGTGAACGCGGCTGATGGGTGGCCGGTCTCCGAGTGAGCTGTGTGGTCGTTGCCGGTTGTAGTAGCGGATGAAGCTTAGAAGCGAGCGGGCTCGGGCGTGTGAGTTGGGCCAGGTGTGGCTGTAGGCCCATTCGTTTTGCAGTGTTTGGATGAATCGCTCGACTTTGCCGTTCCAGCGCGGCGTGTATGGCGGCGTGCGGATGTGGCGGGCGCCGGTCTGTGTGAGTAGTTGTGCGAAGCGGCGGCTGTTGCGGTAGACCATTGCGTTGTCGGTCATCACCGCCTCGGGCGGGTCGAGGCCGAGCTCGGCGAAGAAGCGCAGCGCCCGCTCGAGCGTGCGCGCGTTGGTTTCGGCGTCCTCGCGCGGGTGCAGCTCGACGTAGGCGAGGCGGCTGTGGTCGTCGACGACGCAGTGCAGGTGGTCATAGCCGATACCGCGGTGCAGGTCCTTGGTGGTGGGGTCGCCGGTGACGCGGTGTCCGGGGACGCTGAAGCGGGCGAGCTTCTTGACGTCCATGTGCAGCAGCGCGCCCGCTCGCGACCATTCGTAGCGGCGGTAGCTCTGCCGCTGGCCCTTGACGCGGCGCGAGAGCCCATGCCGCCAGAGCACCTTCCAGATCGTCGAGCGGGCGCGCCGCACGATCCCTGCCAGTCGGCCTGGGCCAAGGTTGGTCTCGCGACGCGCCCGCAGGATCGGCTCCTCCTCGGCCGGCGAGAGCCTCCGCGGCTGGCGGTGCGGCCGCGACGAGCGATCACGCAGCGCGGTCGAGCCGCGGCCGCCCTCCAACCAGCGGTGCCACCAGCGGTGCGCAGTCGCCGGCGACACGCTGAAGCAGGCTGCAGCCTGCTTCAGCGTCATCCCGCCCTCGATCGCGAGCACCAGCTCGCGACGGCCAGCCAGTCCGAGCTTCGCGTTAGCGTGCAACTTCATCACGGCCCTCCTTGGGGTGGCGTGTCTTGGCGGACGCGCACAGCCTCCAAGGAGGGCCGGATGTATCTCTCAGCCGTTCACAACCTGTGTGGGCAGATCACCTAGACGAGGAAGCCGAGCGCCAGGAGCGCGACGGCGGTCCCGACGAAGACGGCGCTCGCCGTGAGCGTCGGATCCTCCGGTCTCCGGGCGGCGCCGGGGAACCGCATGACGAACGTCGCCCCATGGTCGAGGCCGGCGTTGAGGCGACGGTTCGCCCCGCCCCGCCCCGCCGCGGCGAGCAGGAGCATCACGCCGGCCAGGGCGAACATCGTGATCCGCCAGGTATGGAGCATCCCGCCGCCGGACGCGACTGCCTTGATCCCGGCGACGGCCGCCGCGAGCGCGACGGCGACCGCGATGCGAACGAGCAGGCGGGCGAGCTCCCGAAGGATCCACATCGCGACGAGAACTCTACGGCGACCTCTCTAGCTGCGGAGTACGGCCCGCCGGGGCCCGGCGAGGAAGCCGGCCTCGAGCAGGAGCGGCATGGCGAGGCTCTCCGCCACGGGCTCGCCGTCGAAGCGCTCCACGGCCAGCCGCTTCGCTCCTCCCCGCTTGACGAAGGCGACGAGCGCGGCGAGCGCCGGCCGCAGCCACTCCTCCTCCGGCTCGCGGAGCGGGACGAGCGAGCGTCCGCCACGCTCGACGAAGAGGGCCGCCTCGCCGCCGAGCAGCACGACGTGCGCACCCGCGACCCGCGCCGCGCGTGCGCCCGCCCGCTTCGGCCACGGGAGGACGGCGCCGTAGGGCTGGGCCGGGTCGGCGGCCGCGAGGACGAGCGGCTCCGGGTCGTCGCCGTCGCGCGGGCGCAGCTCCCGCAGCCGCTCGACGGCACCACCGAGGGCGAACTGCGCACCGCCGAGGCTCTCGACGAAGTAGCCGCGCCGGCAGGAGCCGAGCGTCTCGAGCGTGCGCAGCTCGCCGTAGACGGCGGAGTAGCCGCCCGGGATCCCCTCGGCGCGAACCGCGTCCCGCGTCACGACCCCGTGCCGCTCGAGGAGAAGCTCCGCGAGCGCCCGCGGCTCCGGCGCGGCCGCTGCGAAGAGCCGCTCCGTCAGCGACCAGCGACCCTGCGTCGCCGTCGGCCGCTGCACACGAGTGCGGGCGAAGCGTCTTCCGTGACGGTTTCTTGACGGTGGCTGCCACCGGCGGTCGGCGCGCAGTGGCGACCAGGAGTCGTTCGTCACCTCGCCCGCCCACACGAGCCCCCAGAGAGCGATGAAGGCGTCGTTCTCCTCGAGCTCCGTCTCCTCGAGCAGCTCGTGCCAGAACGACGCGCTGCGACGCAACGCCGTCCGGATGGCGTCGTAGGCCCCGCTCACGATCGGCTCGATGCCCGCCGGCCGGCCGAGGAGTGGCGCATCCTCGCGGAAGAAGACGGCGACGCGGTCGAGCCCCGCCCCGACCCACACGACCTCGCCGGAGGCGCAGAGCTGGTCGAGCTGCTCGGCACGGTAGTCCGGCACGCGCCGCGGCAGCACCTCCGCCTCCCAGAGCGACACGGGAAGCGCCAGGCCCTGGAGGGCGATCAGCGCCTCGCGCAGCGAAGCGCCACGGTCGATGCCGTGCCAGCTCGGGAGGAAGCGCCCGAGCGCGGCCTGCTCGACCGGCTCGACCTCGCGGCGCAGCGCGGCGAGCGAGGCTCGGCGCAGCCGCCGCAGCACGTCCGGGTCGCACCATTCCCGCTCGCTCCCGCCGGGGCGGAGCTCGCCGCGGACGAGCTTCTCGCGGCGCTCGAGCTCCCGCAGCTCCTCCTCGACGTCGACGCCGAACCAGGCCGTCGCCTCGGCCGCCGTGAACGGTCCCCGCCCGTGCGCCCAGCGGGCGACGAGGGAGAGGAGCGCGTCCGGCGCCGGCTCGAGGAACGCGGCGGGAAGCCCGGACGGCGGCATCACGCCGAGCGCGTCGCGATACCGCCCTGCGTCCTCGGCGGCGGCGAGCCGCTCCTCCCCCGCGACGCGCACGCGGATCGCGCGCCGCTCCGCCTCGAGGATCGCGGCGTGCGCCTCGTCGAACTCGCCGCTGCGCAGGTCGCCTCGCAGCCGGAGCAGGTCCGACAGCGCCTCGGGGTCGCGCGGGAAGGGCCGCAGCGACGCCTCGACCTCGCGCAGCGCCTCCGGGTCGATCAACTCGCGCAGCTCCTCCTGCCCGAGCAGCTCCCGCAGCAGATCCCGGTCGAGCGAGAGCGCCTGCGCCCGCCGCTCCGCCGGCGGCGTGTCGTCCTCGTACATGTACGTGGCGATGTAGTCGAACAGGAGCGAGGACGCGTACGGGGACGCCGTCGCCGTCTCGACGTCGACGAGGTCGAGCTCGCGCGCCCGCAGCCGGCCGAGCAGCCGCTGCAGCGCCGGCAGGTCGAACACGTCCTGCAGGCACTCGCGGTACGTCTCGAGCACGATCGGGAAGCTCGCGTAGCGGCGCGCCACCTGGAGGAGGCCCTGCGCCTTGAGCCGCTGCTGCCAGAGCGGCGTCCGCTCGCCCGGCCGCCGGCGGGGGATCAGGAGCGCGCGGGCGGCGTTCTCGCGGAAGCGGGCGCCGAAGAGCGCGCTCTGGCCGACCTCGGCGAGCACGAGCTCCTCGACCTCGTCGGGATCGAGCAGGAGCAGGTCGGTCGCCGGCGGCGCGTCGGCGTCCGGGAGGTGGAAGGCGATGCCGTCGTCCGACCAGATCGACTGGACCTCGAGCCCGAGCGACTCGCGCAGCCGCGCGCCGACCGCCATCGCCCAGGGCGCGTGCACCCGCGCGCCGAACGGCGTGAGGATGCAGACACGCCAGTCGCCGATCTCGTCGCGGAAGCGCTCGACGACGACGGTGCGGTCCGAGGGGACGGCCCCCGTGTGGCGCTGTTGCTCGCGTAGGAAGGCCAGGAGGTTCGCCTCGGCACGGACATCGAGATCGGGGACGTGCGGGTCCTGCTGCGCCAGCAGCTCGCGGGCGAAGCGGCCGATCGCCTCGCCGAGCTCGTAGGGCCGGCCCACGCCCTCGCCCTTCCAGAACGGGACGGCTCCCGGCACGCCCGGCGCCGGGGAGACGAGCACGCGGTCGCGCGTGATCTCCTCGATCCGCCACGACGAGGCACCGAGGACGATGACCTGCCCGGCCCGCGCCTCGTAGACCATCTCCTCGTCGAGCTCGCCGACCCGGCTGCCGTCGCCCACGACGAAGACGCCGAAGAGGCCGCGGTCGGGGATCGTGCCCGCGTTCGTCACCGCGAGGCGCCGCGCCCCCGGCCGGCCACGGATCACGCCGGCGGTGCGGTCCCAGACGATCCGCGGCCGCAGCTCCGCGAACTCGTCGGACGGATAGCGGCCCGCGAGCATGTCGAGGACGTTCTCGAGCTGGGCGCGCGAGAGGTCGGCGAACGGGTGCGCGCGCCGGACGAGCCGGTGCAGCGCCTCGACCTCGACCTCCTCGTCGGCGCAGATCGCGACGACGTGCTGGGCGAGCACGTCGAGCGGGTTGCGCGGGATCTGCGTCTCCTCGATCAACCCCTCCCGCATCCGCTGCGCGACGACCGCCGACTCGAGCAGGTCGGCCCGGAACTTGGGGAAGATCCGCCCGCGGGAGACCTCGCCGAGCGAGTGGCCGGCGCGACCGATCCGCTGCAGGCCCCGCGCGACCGACTTCGGCGACTCGACCTGGACGACGAGGTCGACGGCGCCCATGTCGATCCCGAGCTCGAGCGACGAGGTCGCGACGAGGCAGGGGATGCGCCCGGCCTTCAGGTCCTCCTCGATCTGCGTCCGCTGCTCGCGCGCGAGCGAGCCATGGTGGGCGCGCGCCACCTCTTCCTCCGCCAGCTCGTTCAGCCGCAGCGCGAGCCGCTCGGCGAGGCGCCGGTTGTTGACGAAGACGATCGTCGAGCGGTGCGCGCGGACGAGCTCGAGCAGCGCCGGGTAGATCGAGGGCCAGATCGAGCGCGCCTCCCAGCCTTCCTCGCGCGTCCCCCCCGGCTCGCGCATGTCCTCCACCGGCACGACGACCTCGAGCTCGAGCTCCTTCGCCACCCCCGCGTCGACGAGCTCGATCGGTCGTCCCCCGGATACGAACCGGCCGATCTCCTCGAGCGGGCGCTGGGTCGCCGAGAGGCCGATCCGCTGGACGGGCTGCGCCACGAGCTCCTCGAGCCGCTCGACCGAGAGCGCCAGGTGCGCGCCCCGCTTCGTGCCGGCCACGGCGTGCACCTCGTCGAGGATCAGGGTGTCGACGCTGCGCAGGAGCTCGCGGGCGCGCGAGGTGAGGAGCAGGAAGAGCGACTCGGGCGTCGTGATCAGGATGTCCGGCGGCCGGCGCAGCATCGCCGCGCGCTCCTTCTGCGGCGTGTCGCCGGTGCGGACGGCGACGCGCAGCTCCGACCGGAGACCCGCGAGCGGCCCGCGCAGGTTCCGCTCGACGTCGTAGTTGAGCGCCTTGAGCGGCGAGACGTAGAGGACGCGCAATCCCTCGCCGGGAGCACTCGTCAGCCGGTCGATCGCGGAGAGGAAGGCGGCGAGCGTCTTGCCCGAGCCGGTCGGGGCCTGGACGAGGACGTTGCCGCCGCCCGCGATCGCGGGCCAGCCGAGCGCCTGCGCGGGCGTCGGCGCGGCGAAGTTGGCCTCGAACCAGGCGCGCGTCTCCGGCCGGAACGCGGAAAGCGGCTCCACCCTGTGGAGCCTAGCGCCGAACGTGTGTACGTACCCGGCTTGCGTGGAGCTGGAGGATGCCGCGGCGAGGACGGCTCCCGGCACGCGCAGAGGAGCCGCGCTACGGTGATCGAGATGGCGATCGGCCCCTCCCAGACCGAGGAGACGATTCGCGAGGCCGCTCGTCGACTCGATGATGCACTCGAGGCGCGCGACTTCGAGGCTGTCGTCGGCTGCTTCGCCGAGGAGTGCGAGATCGAGCTGCTCGGGATCCGCATGCGGGGCCGCGACGGGGTGCGGAGGTGGCTCGACTGGGTTTTCGGGCAGGTCGAGTCGTTGCGCTTCGAGCCGCGGGTGATCACGGTGGACGGCGCCACCCTGGTCGAGGAGTTCATCGTCGAGGCAACGGTCGCCCGTGGCCGGCTCGTGCGTTCGCACTGGGCGGAACTGCTCGACTACGAGCAGAATCTCGTGCGCAGCCTGCGCCTCTACTTCAGCCCGCTCGACTTCCTCGAGGCAAAGGGGGCGCCGGGGCGGCTCGTGGCTCCCGCCGTCCGTGGGTTCGCCCGCCGTGGGCTTGCGCCGTTCAGCTCGCTCGACTGAGGACGCGCGACCGGCCGCCACGCGACGAGAGACCGTCGCCCCAACCGTGTCGTCTGCTCCCCGCCGGCGGTGTACTACGCTCGCGGCGATGACGTACTCGATCCTCGGCCGTGACGCGTTCTCCGGCGAGCTCGGCGTCGCCGTGCAGTCGCGCGCCTTCGGCGTCGGCAAATGTGCCTGGGCGCGGCCCGGCGTCGGCGCCGTGGCGACCCAGTCGTTCACGGAGGCCGGCTACGGCCCGCGCGGCCTCGCCCTCCTCGCCGCGGGCACCGCGCCGGCCGACGCGCTCGCGGAGCTGCTCGCGGCCGACGAGCGGCGCGACTTCCGCCAGGTCGCCTTCCTCGCCGCCGACGGGCGCACCGCCGCCCACACCGGCTCTGCGTGTGTCCCCGACTGCGGCGACGTCTCGCGCCAGGACGTCTCCGTCCAGGGCAACATGCTCGGCTCGCCGGCGGTCTGGCACGCCGCGGCCGACATGTTCTCGAACGGCAGCGGCAGCCTCGCCGAGCGCCTGCTCGCCGCTCTCGACACGGCGGAAGAGGCCGGCGGCGACTTCCGGGGCCGCGAGGCGGCGGCGCTCGTCGTCGTCTCGGGCGACCGGGACAAGGAACCCTGGCAGCGCGTCTTCGACCTCCGCGTCGACAACCACCCCGAGCCGCTGCACGAGCTCCGCCGCCTCCACCGCCTCGCGGCGACATACCGGCGCCGGAACGACTTCGACGAGGGAACGAACATCGAGGAGGAGGTCGAGCTCGCGCGCGAGGCCGGCTTCCCGGAGGACCAGGTCGCGCTCACCGCCGCCATCGCGGCCGTCGAGCAGGGCGACCTCGACGAGGCGGCCGCCCGGCTGCGCTTCATCGCGCAGGCCGACCCGCGCTGGCGCGAGGCGCTCGACCGCTACGTCCGCCTCGGCCAGCTGCCGGCCGAGGTCGTAGACCGGCTCGACTGAGCCCGTCTACGGTACGCCTATGCAGACCTGTCCTTCCTGCGGGCAGGAGAACCCCGACGGCTTCCGGCTGTGCGGGATGTGCGGCGCTGCGCTCACGCCCGAGGCGCCGCCCGCCCGCGAGGAACGGAAGGTCGTGACGATCCTCTTCACCGACCTCGTCGGCTCCACGGCGCGCGCGGAGGGACTCGACCCCGAGGACGTCCGGGCAACCCTCTCCTCCTACTACGCGCGGCTCCGAGCGGAGCTCGAGCGATACGGCGGCACGGTGGAGAAGTTCATCGGCGACGCCGTGATGGCCGTCTTCGGCGCGCCGGTCGCCCATGAGGACGACCCCGAGCGGGCCGTGCGCGCGGCGCTGGCGATTCGCGACTCGATCGGCGAGGACCTCGAGATCCGCACCGCCGTCCACACGGGCGAGGCGCTCGTCGCACTCGGCGCACGGCCCACCGAGGGCGAGGGCATGGTCTCCGGCGACGTCGTCAACACGGCAGCGCGACTCCAGAGCGCGGCGCCCGTGAACGGGATCCTCGTCGGGGAGACGACGTACCGGGCTACGCGGCAGGCGATCGAGTACCGCGAGGCGTCGCCCGTCGAGGCGAAGGGGAAGTCCGAGCCGATCGCGGTCTGGGAGGCGGTCGCAGCCCGCTCCCGCTTCGGCAGCGACGTCGAGCAGAAGCTGCGGACGCCGCTCGTCGGCCGCGAGCGCGAGCGGAGCCTGCTCGCGGACGCGTTCGAGCACGCGCGCAGCGAGCAGTCGGCGCAGCTCGTCACCCTCGTCGGAGTCCCCGGCATCGGCAAGAGCCGCCTCGTCGCCGAGCTGTTCCAGATCACGGACGCAGACGAGGAGCTCGTCTCGTGGCGACAGGGACGCTCTCTTCCCTACGGCGAGAGCGTGAGCTTCTGGGCGCTCGGCGAGATCGTGAAGGCGCACGCCGGGATCCTCGAGTCGGACGGTGCGGCGGCGGCGGAGGCGAAGCTCGCCGCGATGGTCGAGTCGCTCGCCGAGGACGAGCGGGAGCGGGGCTGGCTCGCCCGCCATACCCGTCCGCTCCTCGGGCTCGAAGGGGCGGAGCAGGCGGACCGCGACGAGGCGTTCGCGGCCTGGCGGCGGCTGCTCGAGGCGGCCGCCGAGCAGGGGCCGCTCGTGCTCGTGTTCGAGGACCTCCACTGGGCCGACGACGGGCTGCTCGACTTCGTGGACCACCTCGCCGACTGGGCGACCACGGTGCCGCTCCTGATCGTCGGCACCGCGCGACCGGAGCTGCTCGACCGGCGACCCGGCTGGGGCGGCGGCAAGCGCAATGCGCTCACGCTCTCGATCGGCGCCCTCTCCGATGAGGAGACCGCACAACTCCTGCAGCGCCTGCTCGACCGCGCCGTTCTCGACGCCGAGGCGCAGCAGGCCGTCCTGCGCCGCGCCGAGGGGAACCCGCTGTACGCGGAGGAGTACGCGCGGATGCTCACCGAGCACGAAGGAGGCGAGCTGCCGCTCCCCGAGACGGTCCAGGGGCTGATCGCGGCCCGGATCGACGGACTCGCGCCGGCGGAGAAGGCGCTCCTCCAGGACGCCTCGGTGCTCGGCAAGGTCTTCTGGCCCGGCGGTCTCGCGAACGAAGACGGAGGCGTGCTGCACGCACTCGAGCGGAAGGAGTTCGTTCGCCGCGACCGCCGCTCCTCGATCGCCGGCGAGACGCAGTACGCCTTCCTCCACGCGCTCGTCCGGGACGTCGCCTACGGCCAGATCCCGCGAACGGAGCGGGCGGAGAAGCACCGGCGGGTCGCGGAGTGGATCGCCTCCCTTGCCGGCGACCGCACCGAGGATCACGCCGAGATGCTCGCCCACCACTACCGCGAGGCGCTCTCGCTCGCCGAGGCGGCCGGAGTCGACGCCGCCGCCCTGCGTGAGCCTGCACGCCGGGCGTTTGTCGAGGCGGCGGAGCGAGCGCTCGCCCTCAACGCCGGGACGACCGCCTACGAGCTCGCGCAGGAGGCGCTCACTCTCATGGACGAGCGAAGCGAGGAACGGCCCTCCGTCCTGCTCCTCGCAGCCCGCACCGCCGGTCGCCTGCAAGACGTCGACGAGACCGGCCTGCTCGAGGAGGCGGCGGAGGGATTCCTCACGCTCGGCGACGAGGCGATGACACACGCCCCGCGCCGTGTTGCTGCCAACCAGCTTGAGGCGGACGACACGTATGTGAACTTCCGCCGACGGTATCAGCCTGTGCTGCGCGAGGCACCGTTGTACTTCATCCTCGGCAATCACGAGGG
>CAZRTE010000024.1:13126-20512 GCA_964602945.1 uncultured Gaiellales bacterium | reverse complement strand
CGGCAGAGGCAACGCAGCTCCTCTCCATCGCACTCTTCGACCGCGGGGAGATCCCGGGCTGCCGCGAGATGAGCCTGCGAGCGATCGAGCTCGCACGTTCGGTGCCGCCCTCGCTGGCGACGTGCCGGGTGATCGCGGGGCACGCACGCCACCTCGTGGTCGTGGAGGGCGCCTCGTCCGAAGGGATCGAGCTCGCCCGGGAAGCGCTGACTCTCTCGAACGAGTTCGGCGACAACGAGTTCGCGATCCACTCGCTCAACACTCTCGGCCTCGGACGTGTCCAAGCGGGCGACGCCGGAGGGATCGACGACCTCGAGCAGGCGGTGGAGAGAGGCCGGCGAACCGGCGCCGTGTCCGCGCAGACGGTTGCGCTCAACAACCTCGCCAACGGGCTGTGGCGAATCGGCCGCCTCGACGACGCGGCCGCCCGCCTCACCGAGGCTCAAGAGCTGAACGAGCGCTACGGCATCACGGCGGGTCTCCACTGGAACAAGGGCGAGTGGGTCTACGAGCACGACTACCGCGGAGATCTCGAGGGGGCGATCGCTGCGGCGACGCATTACCTCTCGCTACCCGACGCGGCCGATAGCTACCAGCACCGCCCCGTCCTCGCCACGCGCGCTCGTGCCCTCCTCGTGCGCGGGCAGGTCGACGAGGCGATCGCCGACATCGAGCCGGCGCTCGCGAGCTTCCGGGACTCGGGCTACGACGCTCAGATAGCGGGCGGGATGCTCACTGTCGCGTCTCTCTGCCTCCGCGCAGCCGGGCGGGGGAAGGAGGCAGATGACCTCCTCGCCGAGGCGCTCACCGTCGAGTACGACGAGCTCGTCTACGACCTGCCGCTCGAGCTCGTCGAGCTCGGCCGCGGCGACGAGTACCTCGCGCTGACCGAGGGGAAGCCGGGGTACGTCTGGCAGGAGGCCGGCCGCGCCGCCGCCTCGGGCGATCTCGTCGGCGCCTCCGAGATCTACGGCCGGATCGGCGCGCGCTTCTCCGAGGCGTGGGCCGCGCTGCTGGCGGCCGAGCGCGGCGACGCATCGCGCCTCGACGCCGCGCTCGCCTACTTCGAGGAGCAGCGCGCGACGCCGTACGTGACCCGCTGCCGCGCCCTGATGCAGGCCTCCGCCTAGCCGCTTTCGGACCTGTCCCGGTATCAGATACCCGGACAGGTCCAGCGCGGACACGAGCCCGCTCCGAAAGCCGGTCGAAGGCATTCGCCTGACCGGTTCGGCCATGTCTCGGTATCAGTTACCTGGACACGTCCTCAGCCGGCATGGCGCGAGTAGGATCGCGACCGTGCCCGAGGCGCTGTGGTTCACCGACGACGAAGAGGCGTGCCGGCTCCTCGCGGAGAACCCGTTCGCGCTCCTCGTCGGCTTCGCGCTCGACCAGCAGGTCACGGTGCAGCAGGCGTTCCTCGGCCCGCTGAGGCTGAGGCAGCGGCTGGGCACGCTCGACCCGGAGGCGGTCGCGGCCGCCGACCTCGAGCCGCTGTTCCGCGCCAAGCCGGCGATCCATCGCTTCCCCGGCTCGATGGCCGAGCGCGTGCGCGAGCTCGCGGCGACCGTCACGGACGAGTACGGCGGCGATGCCTCCCGCCTCTGGACGGAGGCGGCTGACGGCGCCGACCTACGCCGCCGCATCGGCGCACTGCCGGGCTTCGGCGAGATGAAGGTCAAGTCGCTCGGCTCGGTGCTCGCGAAGCGGTTCGGCGTCGCAGCCGCCCGCGACCTCGTCCCGGGCCATCCGACCCTCGGCGACGTCGACTCGCCGCAGGCGCTCGACGACTACCAGGCCGCGAAGAAGGCGCACAAGGCGGAGTGGACGGCGTCGAAGTCCGGACGCTGACGGACGGCGGCCAGCCGGCCGAGGCCACGGCGCGCGCGCTCGCCGACTTCCTCTCCGCCGCCGAGCGGTCGCTCGACGTCGCGATCTACGACTTCCGCCTGCCACCGCCGCTGCACGACCTGGTCGCCGGAGCGCTCGAGGCGGCCGCCACCCGTGGCGTCGCCGTCCGGCTCGCCTACAACGTCGACCACGCGAAGCGCGCGAACGTGCCGCCGCCGCCCCATACCGACCCCGCCGCGGTCGAGGCGCTCGCGGTCCCGACCGCCGCGATCCCGGGCGTCCCCGACCTGATGCATCACAAGTACGTCGTGCGCGACGGAAGTGCCGTCTGGACGGGCTCGACGAACTGGACGGCAGACTCGTGGACGCGCGAGGAGAACGTGATCCTCACGATCGCGTCCCCCGGAGTCGCGAACCGGTACCTCGCGGACTTCGAGCAGCTGTGGACGACGCGCGACGTCTCGCGGAGCGGACACGTCGACACCGCGCCTGTCGAGGAGGGCGTCCGCGCCTGGTTCTGCCCGGGCCGCGGCGACCGCCTCGCGCACCGGATCGCGAAGGCGATCGGCTCCGCCCGCCGCCGCGTCCGCATCGCCTCGCCGGTGATCAGCTCGGCGCCGATCCTCGGCACGCTCGCCCAGGTCGCCTCCGACGGCAAGGTCGACCTCGCGGGCGTCGTCGACGCGACGCAGGTCGCGGAGGTCCTCGCGCAGTGGCACGAGAACCGCAACGCCGACTGGAAGGCGCCGCTGCTGCGGGCCGCGGTCACGCGCGCGCCCTTCTCCGGCAAGCGCTCGACGCCGTACGGCCCGGGCACGGTGCACGACTACATGCACGCGAAGCTCACGGTGGCGGACGACCGCGTCTTCGTCGGCAGCTTCAACCTCTCCCACTCGGGCGAGGAGAACGCGGAGAACGTGCTCGAGCTGGACGACCCGGAGCTCGCCGACCGGCTGGCGGCGTTCGTCGACGAGGTGCGCGGCCGCTATCCGGCCGTGGAGCTGCCGGCCGACCACTCGCCGTAGCGGTCGGCCAGCCACTCGAAGTTCACGTAGGCGTCGGGATTCGACTCGCGCAGGCCGTGGACGACCGCCGCGCAGGCCTGCCACGCCGCCCGCGGGCTCGGCCACGCGTCGAAGTAGAGGTCGGGATGGAGCAGCCCGTACTTCATCAGCGTCCCGGCCTGCTCGAACGAGCGGCAGACGCGGTCGAAGAGGATGAACTCGCGGCTCGTGCGCGGGGCTCGCTTCTCGAACGCGGCGAAGTCGTCGAAGGCACCCTTCGAGTGCAGCATCCGGAACGCCGTCCACGCCTCGCCGTCGAGCGGGGTGTCCCACAGCCTGTAGTACTCCATGAAGAGCATCGCGTCGGAGTGCGTGGGCGCGGCCAGCTCAGGACCTCGCCCAGGTGGCACGCGGATCCGGCAGCGGCGTGAGCAGCGGCTCGACCCGGTGGCGGAGGTGCTCGAACGCCGGCGGCAGGATCAGCTTCTCGCCGAGGTGCGCAGGGTCCTCGTCGGTGGCGAAGCCCGGCCCCAGCGTCGCGATCTCGAACAGGACGCCCGCCGGCTCGCGGAAGTAGATCGAGCGGAACCAGAAGCGGTCGATGACCGGCGTCGGCTGCCCGCCGGCGGCGGCGACACGCTCCTGCCAGGCCTCGTGGTCGTCCATCGTCGAGGACCACGCGACGTGGTGGACGGTGCCGGCCCCGCCGACTCCCTTCTCCTCCGGCGCCTCCTCGTACTCGATCCAGCCGCCGCGCGAGGCAGCCCGAGTGTCCCAGCGGCCGCCGGTCTCCTCGAAGCCGAGCGCGGACAGGAACTCTGCACTCGCCTGCCCGAACGCGCGAACGCCCTCGAAGCCCTGGAGCGCCAGCTCGGCCGGGATCTCGGGATGACGTGCGACGAGCGGCTCGTCCCCGACCTGCGAGACCACGAGCTCGTGGCGCAGCCCCTCCGGGTTGGCGAACTGGAGGGACTCGCCCTCCCGCGTGACGGGATGCCCCTCGGCGCCGAGTCGGTCGGCCCAGAAGTCGAGCGCCTCGGCCGAGCCGACCCGCCAGACGACCGTGTGGATCATCCCGGCGCCCGCCCGTCCCTCAGCCGCGTTCGGGTACTCGAAGAAGGTGATGTCGGAGCCGGCGCCACCGTCCTCGTCGGCGTAGAAGAGGTGGTAGACGGTCGGGTCGTCCTGGTTGACCGACTTCTTCACGAGCCGCAGCCCGAGGACGCGCGCGTAGAAGTCGACGTTCGCTGGCGCGTCGCCGGTGATGCAGGTCACGTGATGAATGCCGTCCAGGCGCATCGGTCCCAACGCTACCCCGCGCGACGCCTGGTCGACCAGATCTCGGTGCGGAGCGGTGTCCGCCACGTCCGTTCCGGCAGCAGCTCGCGGAGCTCGCTGCGCAGCGCCTCGAACGGAGCGTCCTCGAACGCTTCGCGCCAGACGCCGGCCTCGACGAGGTGCCGACCTCCGACCTCGCCGGGGGTCGCCACCGACGCACGACGTCACGCGCCTCCTCCGGCCACGGCGGCTCGGTCTCGCCGCTCGGCTCGTTGAAGCAGACCACGAGCGACCCGCCGGGCCGCAGGACGCGGGCGATCTCCCCCACCGCGCGGGGAGCGTCGAACCAAAGGCCCGCCACCTCGGCGACGCGTGCCGGCCGGCCGGGCCGGCCAGGCTCGTATTCCTCCGCGACCGCACCGAAGCTCGCGGCGCGCGGGTCGGTCATGCGAACGGCCCCATGGTCGGGAACCGGTCGTCGCCGGCGAGCAGGTCGCGCAGGAAGAGCGCGACGCCGACGTCTCCCGTGAAGAGCGAGTAGCGGCCGCGGCCGAGCGAGGCGCGCTCCCGCTCGACCTGGCCGATCGCGTGCACGGCGAACGCCCGCGCACGCTCGAGCCAGACCTCGTCGCCGGTCAGCCGGTGGAGGACGAGGAACGCGTACGCGTTGCCCGCGGTGCCGTGGCAGAGGCTCGGCCCCTTCGCGAGCGGGCCGGCGCGCCACGTCAGCTCGCCACCGGCGAGCGCGAGCTCGCGGTCGAGCAGGTCGCCGAGGCTCGCCACCATCCCCGGCGCGCCGTGGCACCACTGGACGCGGATCTCCTCCGGCCGCGCCCCCTCGCCGGGCACCCAGTTCGCGAGTCCGTCCCCGCGCAGCAGGTGCGGCGAGAGATCCCCGAGCGCCGGCGCCTTCCCCCGGTTCGCGAGCACGCGGACGTTCCCCGCGTACCCGTGCGCCGGACCGAGGAAGCGGAGGACGTGCCCGTAGATCCGTTGCGTCCAGAGGCCGTCCTCGTCGCGGGCCGCGAGCACGCGCTCGGCGCCGGCCCGCCACGCCTCGTCCCAGCGCGGCTCGCCCGTCCACGCGAGCATCGCCTCGGCGACGAGCAGCGTGCCCGGCGTTCCCCACATCACCTCGTTCGTCTCCGAGTCGAGGTTCGCGAGCACGAGCTCATGGACGCGGTCGGCGAGGCCGGCGTCGCCGGTCAGCCGGTACGCGACGAGCGCGATTCCCGCCTCGCCCATCCAGTAGCTCGGCGCGGACGCGCCCTCGCCGAAGTCCGGCCTGGCCCGGTAGCGGCCGACGAGCGCCACGGCGGCGTCCTCCCAGCCGGTCGAGCCGAGCTCGTGCAGCGCCCAGACGACACCCGCCGAGCCGAGGTAGATCGAGCTCGGGTCCTCGTCCTCGTCGCCGTCGCGGGGATGCCACGGCCAGCGCTCGCCGTCCCACGCCGCCTCAGCGTCGGCGACGATCGCCGAGATCGCCTCGCGCGCCCGGGCCTCGTCCCACGCGACCGCCTCGAGCGGCTCGTGCTCGGACGGCCGGAAGAGGAGCGGGCTAGCCGACACCGGCGAGGAGGAAGACGCGCGTCTCGCGCACCATCTCGCGCGCGATCACGAGCCGCTGGATCTCCTGTGTCCCCTCGTAGATCTGCGTGATCTTCGCGTCGCGCATGAAGCGCTCGACCGGGTACTCCTTGATGTAGCCGTAGCCGCCGAGGATCTGCACCGCCTCGGTCGTCACGGCCATCGCGACGTCGCCGCACTTGAGCTTCGCCATCGCCGAGGCCTTCGTCAGCTCCGGCCCCTCGACGCCCTCGTCGGCCATGCGCCCGAAGCGGTAGAGGAGCCCGCGGGCCGCCTCGCACTCGGTCTCCATGTCGGCGAGCTTCGCCTGGATCAGCTGGTGCTGCGCGATCGGCTTCCCCATCGTCTCGCGCGTCTTCGCGTACTCGAGCGCGTAGTCGGTCGCGCCCTGCGCGATCCCGAGCGCCTGCGCCGCGACGCCGGGGCGGGAGCGGTCGAGGATGCGCATCGCGAGGCGGAAGCCCTCCCCCTCCTCGCCGAGGAGGTTCGCGGCCGGGATCCGGCAGGAGTCGAGGGTCAGCTCGCCCGTCGTCGAGCCGGCGATGCCCATCTTCGGCTCGAGCCGGGCGACGGCGAAGCCGGGCGTGTCGGCCTCGACGACGAAGGCGGAGATGCCCGCGTGGCCCGCTTCCGGGTCGGTCTTCGCGAAGACGACGTAGAGGTTCGCGACGCCGGCGTTCGTGATGAAGCGCTTCGTGCCGTCGAGGACGTACTCGTCGCCCTCGCGCCGCGCCGTCGTCCGCATCGCCGCCGAGTCGGAGCCGGAGCCGGACTCCGTGAGGGCATAGGCGGGCAGCCACTCGCCCGAGGCGAGCCTGGGCAGCCAGCGCTTCTTCTGCTCGTCCGTGCCGGCGAGCTTGATCCCGAGCGAGCCGAGCTCCTGCACGCAGAGGATCAGCGCCGACGTCGCGCAGACCTTCGCCACCTCCTCGATCGCGACGAGCGAGAGGAGCGTGCCGGTGCCGAGCCCGCCGTATTCCTCCGCGAAGAAGAGGCCGAAGATGTCGTTCTCGCGGAACAGCTCGACGACGTCCCACGGGAACTCGTGCGAGGCGTCGATCTCGGCGGCACGCGGCGCGATCCGCTCGCGCGCGAGCTGCCGCACGAGATCCCGCAGCTCCCGCTGCTCCTCGCTCAGGACGTCCCAGGCCACGCCGGGATACTAGGGCGCGCGGTGGCAGACGGCTTCGGCGTTGTCACCGTCCAGGTCGGCTGCCACGCAAGCGCTTCCACGGGCGCCCCGGTGCCAACGGTCTCGAGTCCTCTCAGGCCTCGCGGACGACGTGATCGGGATGGGTCTCGCTCGTCTTCAGCAGCGTCGCCCCGGTCGCGTAGACGAGTGCGTGGTAGACGAGTGAGAGCGCACCGAGGGCGAGGCCGAGGACGTGACGGCCGGCCGCGTACCAGGCCAGGGCGGCGAGACCGGAGATCACGAGTTCCTGGACGAGCCGCAGGGGCTCGCTCCAGCGGCCGGCCTGGTGGAAGTCGAGGGCGCCCCACAAGCCGAAGCCGGCGACCGGGACGGCGAGCATGAGGCCGATCCTGGCGGCGGTGCTGCCGCCGGTGTGGTACCCCCAGAAGCCGAAGGCGACGACGATGGCGGTCTCCATCGTGACGCGGAGGACGAGATTGACGCGTTCGGTCGCGCTCACGTTCGGGACGCCGCGCT
>CAZRTE010000024.1:0-13026 GCA_964602945.1 uncultured Gaiellales bacterium | reverse complement strand
ACGCGGAGGACGAGATTGACGCGTTCGGTCGCGCTCACGTTCGGGACGCCGCGCTGATCCGGAACACGGGATGGTCGGGAGCGATGCGCTCGAGCTCCTCGGGCGGCGAGTCGGGGCCGACGCCGCCGAAGAACTGGCCGACCTCCCACTTCCAGCGGCGCAGATACGCGCGCAGGATCGGCTCCTTCTCGGCATCCGGCAGCTCGGTGGCGGTGAAGTGCTCGCGACGGCTGCCGAGCAGAAGCTGCCCTTCGCCGGCGGCCCTGAGGTTGCGAACCCACTGCGTATGCCCGCGCGGCGCCACCAGATACCGGTCGCCCTCGAGCTCCAGCGGGTTCACGGGATTGCGACGCGGCAGACCGCTCTTGCGGCCGCGCACCTCGAGAAT
This sequence comes from uncultured Gaiellales bacterium, assembly GCA_964602945.1. Taxonomy (GTDB): domain Bacteria; phylum Actinomycetota; class Thermoleophilia; order Gaiellales; family Gaiellaceae; genus Palsa-739. The sequence continues at coordinate 12,638 of CAZRTE010000024.1, read as the reverse complement.
CCTCGATCCCCAGGCGCTGAGCCCGAGCCGCGTCGCCACCGCGATCAGCGGGTTCATCACCTTGCGGTCGAACCAGGTCGGAGCCTGGTAGCGCAGCGCGCTGCCTCCAGCCGCATCCATCCGCTCCAACGTAGGCGCGCTGGCCCGGAGATACCGCACGCCTTTACCGAGTTCTTACGCGAGCCTCCTTACACCGTGACCGGGCGGCTATCCCTGGTGGCAGACCGCCTCGATGTTGTTGCCGTCGGGGTCGAGGACGAACGCGCCGTAGTACGTCGGGTGGTACTGCTCGCGGATCCCGGGAGCGCCGTTGTCGGTGCCTCCGGCGGCGAGCGCGGCCGCGTGGAAGGCGTCGACCGTCGCGCGGTCGCCCGCCGCGAACGCGACGTGCGTCCCCGTCCCGTACGGCTCGCGCTGCGCGACCCAGAACGCGTACTCGCCCTCCCGCCCGAACGCCGCGGCCTGCCACTCCTCGAACGCGGCCGTCTCGGTCAGGCCGAGCGGCTCGAGAGCACGACGGTAGAACTCGCGGCTCACGGCGAAGTCACGGACGTTGAGCCCCACGTGATCGAACATGGTCACCCTCCTCTCGCAGAAACCTCGAGCACACATCATCCCCCGCGACGGGACGATCCGCACGCTCGATCCGCCGCCCCGGGATCGGGCGAAACCGGGCGTACAATCCCGATGATGCCCCCCGTCCGGACGATGAACCCCGTTCACGAGGCGACGACGTGCGCGGTCGCGGCGACCGCGGAGATCATCGGCGCGAAGTGGACGGCCCTCCTCCTCCACGACCTCTCCGAGGGGCCGCGCCGCTTCTCGGAGCTCGAGCGGTCGTGCCACGGGATCAGCCCGCGCACGCTCGCCGAGCGCCTACGCGTGCTCGAGAGCGAGACGATCGTCGAGCGGCACAGCTACCCGGAGTCGCCGCCGCGCGTCGAGTACCGGCTGACCGAGAAGGGCGAGGCGCTCCTGCCGATCATCGACGCGATGCGCGAGTTCGGGCACGAGTGGCTCCACTGCGGGCACGAGCACCCGCACGAGCTGTAGCTACGCGCTGCCGTTCAGGCGTCCGAGCGCGCTGAAGACCGCCGCCGCGGTGTCCATCCCGGCCGCGAGGTACGGCACGAGGAAGCGCTCGTTCGGCGAGTGGATGTTCGAGTCGGGGAGGGCGAAGCCGGTGAGGATCGTGTCGATGCCCCGCTCGGTGAGCGCGGGCACGATCGGGAGCGTGCCCCCCGTGCGCGTGAGGAGCGGCCGGGTGCCGAGCGCCTGCTCGAACGCGTCGAGCGCGAGCCGGACGGCGGGCGCGTCGGCGCGCACGAGCCCCGGGTTGGCGCCCGTCCAGCCGATCTCCACCTCGGCGCCGTCGGGGGCCGCCTCCCGTACGAGCCGCTCGGCAGCCGCCCCGATCGTCTCGACGTCCTGTCCCGGCGCGAGGCGGATCGAGAACTCCGCCGACGCGGCGATGCTGAGCGTCGTGTTCCGCACGCCGGGCTTGCCGCCGAGGATCCCGTTCACGTCCGCGGACGGCTCGGCCCACGTGCGGACGTAGAACTCCTCCGCCGCCTTCGCGTCGAGCGGCCGCGCACCCTGCTCGCTCAGCGCCTCGGAACCGGGCGGAAGCTGCGCCCACGCCTCGAGCTCCTCGGGCGTCGGCGGGGCGATCCCCTGCCGCAAGGGCTCGGGCAGACGGCCGTCGGGACCCGCGAGCACCGCTCCGAGGCAGCGCATGAGGGCGTGGATCGCGTTCAGCGCCCCGCCGCCGTACATGCCGGAGTGCAGGTCGCGCGCCCCGGTCCGGACCTCGAGGTCGAAGCCGATGAGGCCGCGGGTCGCGAGCTCGATCGTCGGGACGTCGCGGCGCAGCATCCCGCCGTCGAAGATCACGGCCGCGTCCGCGCCCCGATCGTCCTGCGCGAGAAAGTCGACGATCGTGAGCCCGCCGACCTCCTCCTCCCCGTCGCACGTGAAGCGGAGGTTGACCGGAAGCGCGTTCGCCTCGACGAGCCGCTGGGCGGCGCGAAGCACCATCCAGAGCTGCCCCTTGTCGTCGGCGATGCCGCGCCCGTACGCCCACTCGCCGCGAATGTCGAGCTCGAACGGGTCGGACTCCCACAGATCGAGCGGCGCCGGCGGCTGGACGTCGAAGTGGTTGTAGACGAGCACCGTCGGCGCCTCCGCCGCTCCGGTCGAGGCGGGGATATCGCCGAGCACGAGCTCGCGCTCCCCGAAGGGCGTCAGCTCTGCCGTGCCGCCGATGCGCCGGATGAAGTCGCAGACCCACTCCCCGGCCCGCTTCACGTCCTCGCGGTGCGCGGGGTCGGCGCTCACGCTCGGGATCGCGATGAACTCCGCGAGCTCGCTCCGCCAGGCCTCGTCCACGAGCCGGATCCTACGCAGCGCCTCGCCCGGCGCGCCGAGGCGACCCTCTCCGGACCGTGCTAGTAACAGACTGTTACTAGCGAAGGTGTGGAGCTCGAGACGGCGGAAAGCGCTCTCGCGGCGCAGTTAGTAGCAGTCTGTTACTAGCGCGAGCAGGTGTCGGGGCGCTAGGCGACGTGCTTGAGCGAGTCGACGTCCGCGAGCGCGCGCAGCTTCTTCAGGCTCTGGTTCTCGATCTGCCGGATGCGCTCCCGCGTCACGTTGAACGCCCGGCCCACCTCGTCGAGGGTCTGCGGCTGCTGGCCGTCCAGGCCGTACCGCAGCTCCAGCACGCGGCGCTCCCGCTCCGACAGCACGCCGAGGATTCGCTGCAGCATCTCGTGCCGCAGGATCACGTCGGCCGCCTCGTCGGGCAGCGGCGCGTTCTCGTCGGTGAGGAAGTGTCCGAGCTCGGACTCCTCCTCGTCTCCGACCGGCTTCTCGAGGGAGACGGGTATCTGCGCGTTGCGCAGGATCTGCTCCACCTCGTCCGCCGGCAGGTCGAGCTCGGCCGCGATCTCGAACGGTGTCGGCTCGCGGCTCAGCTCCGAACGGAGCCTCCGCTCGGTGCGCATGATCTTGTTCAGCTTCTCGACCACGTGCACCGGCATGCGGATCGTCCGGCCCTTGTCGGCGAGCGCCCGTGCGACCGCCTGGCGGATCCACCAGGTCGCATAGGTCGAGAACTTGTAGCCCTTGCGCCAGTCGAACTTCTCGGCGGCGCGCACGAGCCCGATCGTGCCCTCCTGGATCAGGTCGAGGAACGGCAGCCCCTGGTTCCGGTACCGCTTCGCGATCGAGACGACGAGGCGGAGGTTGGCCTCCACCATCTCCTGCTTCGCGCGGTGGTCGCCGCGCTCGATCCGCTTCGCGAGCTCGACCTCGTCCGCGGCGGTGAGCAGCTCGACCTTGCCGATGTCCTTGAGGAAGAGCTGGAGCGCATCGGTCGGGATCTCGGCTGCCGCCGGCTGCGGCTCGTCTCTCGCATCCGGGTCTTCCGGCTCGACCACCTCGACCTGCAGCTCCTCGAGCGCGCGGTAGACGTCCTCGATCTGCCCCGGCGCGAGGTCGAGCTCGTCGAGCGCGAGCGCGAGGTCGTCGGCCTTGATCCGGCCGGCGGCTTGCGCTCCCTCGAGCAGGCCCCGCGTCTCCTCGACCTCGAGCACGTAGGCAGAGGGTGTCTCGACGTCTTCCCCTGCGGCCCCTCTCATGTGCCCTCCCCTCGCGATGCCGCACCATGCCACGCAGCCCGAGCGGCTCGCCATAGGCCGTTCGGCTCAAATTCCCGTTACTTGGACCTAGTCTGGCCGAGGCTCTCGAGGAGCGTCGTCGCAGGTTTTGCGTATATGGACTGCGGCCCGTCCGCAACGGCGGCGCTGAGCTGCTTCGCAGCCTTCTTCCGCTCGTCGATGTAGAGGAGGAGCACGCCGAGGTGGAACTCGACCACGGGCGAGTGCGGGAAGACGGCGGTGAGCGGCCCGAGCCTGGCGAACGCGCGCGTCGGGTTCGACTTCGAGAAGAGACCGACCGCTGCCAGCGTCCGGGCAAGCGGATCGTGCGGCGCGAGCTTCGCCGCGGCCGCGAACTGGCGCTCGGCGGAGAGCGGCCGCCTCAGGTTCCAGAGCGCGGCGCCGTAGAGGAGCTTCGCCTGCACGCTCGGCTTCGCGGCCGCCTGCTTCAGCGCGGCGAGCTGCTGCGCCGGCGGGAGCGAGGCGATCGCCTGCGGCGTCTCGAGCCCCGTCACGAGAACCGGCAGCCCGGGAATCGGATCCTCCCCGTGGAGCGCGTCCTCCGCGTCGACGCCGTACGGCGAATCCGCGTACCGAGCGGCCGTCTGCTGCCAGGCGGCGGCTGCAGCGGCGTTCCGGCCGGCCTGGTAGTCGGCCCAGCCGAGGTTGAGCAGCACCGCCGGGTCGTTCGGGTGCGCCGCTGCGAGCTTCTTCACGGCGCCGAGGCTCGCCGGGCCGCGCCACCCCGTGAACAGCAGGCCGAGCTGCGCCTCCACCGAGTGGTAGCGCCGGAAGATCACCGCCGCCTGCGCGGCCTTCCCGGAGTGGTCGAGGAGCGTCTCCGCGCGGGCGAGCGCGCGCGCCTCCTTGTCCTGCCGCAGGCCGAACTCGAGCTGGAGCAGCGGCGGCCCGGATCGCGGCTTCGTCACCGCGCCGGGCACCGTCGTGTGCTCGCCGCGCGTCTGCAGGAGCGTGACCCCGACGACGGCAGCCGCGGCGACCGCCGCAGCCAGGCCGACGACGAGGAGGACGCGCCGCCCCCGCCGGCCGTCCGCCGCAGGGGTCGCTCCGGCCGCTTGCGTCGCCACGGAGCGAGAGTAGCCGCCTCTCGCGTAGCCCGGACGCACGTCGCTACATTTCCAAAAGCAATGCCGAGCTACCGCGAGTTGCTGCAACAGGTCAAGTCCGAGATCGCCGAGGTGGACGCCGCCGGCGCGCGTGCGCTCCTCGCCGCGGGCGACGCGCCGCTGCTCGTCGACGTGCGCGAGCGGGACGAGTGGGCCGAGGGGCACATCCCCGGTGCCGTCCACGTGCCACGCGGCCACCTCGAGTCGCGGATCGAGCAGGTCGCGCCGGACCGCAAGCGGCAGCTCCTCCTCTACTGCGCCGGCGGCTCGCGCAGCGCGTTCGCCACGAAGACGCTCGAGGGGCTCGGCTACGAGAACGTCGTCAACCTCGAGGGCGGCTTCACCGACTGGAAGCGAAACGGCGGCGACGTCGTCTTCCCGCGCTCGCTCGACGCGGCGAAGCGGCAGCGCTACAGCCGGCACATCCTCATCCCGGAGGTCGGCGAGGAGGGCCAGCTGAAGCTGCTCGACTCGCGCGTGCTCCTGATCGGCGCCGGCGGCCTCGGCTCGCCTGCCGCCCTCTATCTCGCGGCCGCGGGAGTCGGGCGGATCGGGATCGTCGACGACGACCGCGTCGACGAGTCGAACCTGCAGCGCCAGGTCGCCCACTCCACCGCCAGGCTCGGCGAGTGGAAGGCGGAGTCCGCGAAGCGGACGGTCGAGGAGCTCAACCCCGACGTCGAGGTCATTCCCTACCTCGAGCGCCTCACGTCCGAGAACGTCGAGCGGATCCTCGGCGACGGCTGGGACGTGATCGTCGACGGCGCCGACAACTTCCCGACCCGCTACCTCGTCAACGACGCGGCGGTCTGGCACGGGATCCCGCTCGTGCACGGCTCCATCTACCGCTTCGAGGGCCAGGCCACCGTGTTCAAGCCCGGTGACGGTCCCTGCTACCGCTGCCTGTTCCCGCAGCCGCCGCCGCCGGAGCTCGCGCCGAGCTGCGCCGAGGGCGGCGTCCTCGGCGTGCTGCCCGGCATCGTCGGCTCGCTGCAGGCGAGCGAGGCGCTCAAGCTCTGCCTCGGGATCGGCGAGCCGCTCGTCGGCCGGCTGCTCCTGTTCGACGCGCTCACGACCGAGTTCAGCGAGGTGAAGCTGCGCCGCGACCCGGACTGCCCCGTCTGCGGCGACAGCCCCACCATCACCGAGTACGTCGACTACGTCGAGTTCTGCAGTGGAAGGCCGGCGCCCGCATGAGCACCGTGCGGATCCCGCCGACGCTGCGCAACGAGGTCGGCGGCGCACGCGAGGTGCCGGCCGAAGGCGGCAGCGTCCGCGAGCTGCTCGACGACCTCATGGGCCGTTTCCCCGCCCTGCGGCCGCAGCTCGTGGAGGACGGCGAGATCGCCCCGTTCGTCAACGTCTACGTCGAGGGAGAGGACGTCCGCACGCTCGACGGCCTCGACACGCCGGTCGACGAGGGGGCGACGGTGATCCTCCTCCCCGCCATGGCCGGTGGCCGCTAGAGCCGGCATCACCTCGGACCTGCTCGGGCTCGTCGGCGGAACGCCGCTCGTCGAGCTCTCGCGCCTCTCGCCGAAGCCGTCGGTGCGGCTGTACGCGAAGCTCGAGGGCCAGAACCCGACGGGCTCGGTCAAGGACCGCGTCGCCCTCGCGATGATCGAGGCCGCCGAGGCGAGCGGCGAGCTCGACCCTGGACGGGCGCTGCTCGAGCCGACGTCGGGCAACACCGGCATCGCGCTCGCGCTCGTCGCCCGGCTCAAGGGCTATCCGCTCACCTGTGTCCTCCCCGACAACGTGACCGAGGAGCGCCGCCGGCTCCTGCAGCTCTACGGCGCGACGATCGTCGAGTCGCCGGGAGAGCAGGGCTCGAACGGGGCCGTCCGGCTCGCGCTCGAGCTCGCGGAGCGGGAACCGCGCTTCTTCATGCCCTTCCAGTACGCGAACGAGGCGAACCCGCGTGCCCACTACGAGGGCACCGGCGCCGAGATCGCCGAGGCGCTCGACCGGCTGGACGTCTTCGTCGCCGGCCTCGGCACCGGGGGCACGCTCATGGGCGCCGGCGAGCGCCTGCGGGAGAGCTTCCCCGGCGTCGTCGTCGCCGCGGCCGAGCCGCTCCCGGGCGATCCGGTCATGGGGCTCCGCTCGCTCGAGGAGGGCTACGAGCCTCCGATCCTCGACGTCTCGAAGCTCGACCGGAAGCTGCTCGTCTCGAACGAGGACGCCGTCGCGGGGCTCCACGCCCTGCTCGAGCGCGAGGGGATCTTCGCCGGTGTCTCCTCCGGGGCCGTGATCCACGTCGCCCGCCGGCTCGCGAACGAGCTCGACGAGGGCGTCGTCGCCTGCGTCCTCGCCGACGGCGGCTGGAAGTACCTCTCCGCCGGCTTCTGGCAGAACGGCCACGTCGACGACGCGAAGCTCTGGTGGTGATCCCGGCAGACGTGCGCGAGGCGCTCGCCGCGCATGCGCGCGAGGAGCTGCCGAACGAGAGCTGCGGCCTGCTCGTGCTGCGCGACGGCGCTGCCGAGCGGTACGAGCGCGCTCGCAACGCGGCGGCGTCGCCGTACCGGTTCGAGCTCGAGATCGATCCGGAGCTCTGGTTCCTCGAGGACGACGGCTACGAGCTCGCCGTCGTCCACTCGCACGTCTCGGCCCAACCACGCCCGTCCCGGACCGACGTCGAGAACGCCGGCCTGTGGCAGGGGCGGCCGTATCTCATCTACTCGGTCGCCCGCGACCAGCTCGCCGCCTGGACGATCTCGGACGGCTCGTTCGAGCCGCTCGAGCTCCGCTGAGGCCGTCGAGCAGCCCGGGCCGGAGCCTGCGGGCCTACTCCAGCCCGTTCTCGTCCACGAGGTCCGGATCGGCCGGATCGCGGGGGAGCGGCCGCTCGAGGAAGGTCACGGCGATCAGCTCGATCCGGTTCCCCTCCACCTCGAGCACGTCGAAGCGCATCCCGTCGTAGGCGACGTCGTCGCCTTGCTCCGCCGCGCGGCCGAGCTGGCCGAGGACGAAGCCGGCGACGGTGTGGAAGTCCTCCTCCGGGAGGTCGCTGCCGAAGTGCTCGTTGAACTCGTCGATCGTGAACCTGCCGTCGATGCGGTACATGTCCTCGCCGACCTGCTCCACGAGCTGCTCCGGCACGTCGAACTCGTCCTCGATCTCGCCGACGATCTCCTCGAGGAGGTCCTCGAGGGTCGCGATCCCCACCATCGCCCCGTACTCGTCGATGACGACGGCGAAGTGGTTGTTCGTGCGGCGAAACTCCTGGAGAAGCGCGGCGAGACCCTTCGTCTCGGGGACCATGTAGGCGGGCCGCAGGAGCTTCTCGATCTCGGCCTGGGCGATGCCGCGGTCGTGGATCGCCGTGAAGAGGTCGCGGACGTGGAGCACCCCGACGATGTCGTCGAGCGACTCGCGGTAGACGGGATAGCGGGTGTACGGAGAGTCGAGGACGACCGCGAGCGCCTGCTCGGGCGGCAGGTCGATCGAGACGGCGGCCACGTCGGGCTTCGCGACCATCACGTCCGCGACGTCCTTGTCTCCGAAGACGAAGACCTTGTCGATCATCTCGCGCTCCTCCTCCTCGATCTCGCCCCCGGCGGTCGAGCGGGAGACGAGCATCCGCAGCTCGGCCTCCGAGTGGACGCCGCGCTCCGCGCCCGGCGGCTCGAGGCCGAACGCGCGCAGGAGCGCGTCGGAGGAGACGCGCAGCACCCAGATCAGCGGAGCGAAGAGGAGCGAGAAGGCACGCACCGGCACGGAGGCCCAGAGCGCCGTGCCCTCCGGGTGGCCGAGCGCGATCCCCTTCGGCAGCAGCTCCCCGATCACGACGGTGACGAAGGTCAGGACGACGTAGGCGATCACGACGGCCAGCGCGAACGCCATGTACGTGTCGAGCTCGAGCGCGAGCGCGTGCTCGCCGAGCGCGCCGATGCCGAGCGACGTGAAGGAGACGCCGAGCTGCATCGCCGCGATGAAGCGGGGCGGATCGCCCGTGATCTTCAGCACGTCGCGGGCGCGCCGGAGGCCCTGCTGCTCCAGCTCCTGGATCCGCGTTCTCCGCGCGGTCACGAGCCCGTACTCCGCCGCCACGAAGAAGGCGTTGAGGAAGATCAGGGCCACGACCCCGATCAGCTCAAGAAGAAGTCTCACGCCCTCACCTCGAGGGCGCGGGTACTAGGAGGGATTTCGTCCAACCGTCTACGGCCCAGTATAGGAGAGTCTTCGGTCGCCCCCGGACACACGAACGTATGTTCGCTAGAATCCGGCCCGGATGCGCACCGAGTACCGCGAGGAGCCGTGCCGCAACGCCCTCAACCGCGTACGCGGGATGCCGTTCGCCTGGTCGCTCAACCCGTACATGGGCTGCGCCCACCGCTGCACCTTCTGCTACGTCCGCGCCTTCGAGGCCCGGGCCGACCGTCCGTGGGACGACCGGTACGGAGCGAGCATCCGCGTCAAGACGAACGTCGCGGACGTGCTTCGGCGCGAGCTGGCGCGCCCCTCGTGGCTGCGGGAGGCGGTCTCGGTCGGCGCCGCCACCGACCCGTACCAGCCCGCCGAGGGCCGGTACCGGCTGACGCGTGCCTGCCTCGAGGCGCTCGCCGCCGCAGAGACTCCCTTCTCGCTCATCACGCGCGGGCCGCTCGTCGTGCGTGACGTCGACGTGCTCGCCGAGGCCGCCCGGCGGGCCCCCGTCTCCGTCACCTTCTCGATCCCGACGCTCGACGGCGCGGTCTGGCGGCAGACGGAGCCCGGCACGCCCCCGCCGCGGCAGCGGCTCCGGGCGCTCTCGCGGCTCGTCGAGGCGGGCATCGACGCACGCGTCGGCATGGCGCCGATCCTGCCCGGCCTGAGCGACCGCCCCGAGCTCCTCGCCGAGGTCGTGCGGGAGGCGCGTCGTGCGGGTGCGACCGGCATCTGGGCAAGCCCCCTCCACCTGCGGCCGGGAACGCGCGAGCACTTCCTCGCCGCGCTCGAGCACGACTGGCCGGAGCTGCTGCCCGCCTACGAGCGGCTCTATCGTCGCGGCGCCTACCTGCCCCGCCGCGAGACGGACGTCGTGCGAGAGCGGGTACGCGCGCTCACCCGGGAGCACGGCGTACGCGACCGGCGGCGGGCGAGGCTCGATCCCCCGGCGCCGGCCGAGCAGCTCGCGCTCACGGTCATGTGACCTCCGAGCCCGGACTCTATGATCTTGCCTCCGTGGCGACGTCGGAGATCACCTGTCTGATCGTCGACGATCACGAAGTCGTGCGCGAGGGCCTTCGCCTGTCGCTGAGCCGCGCTCCGCACATCCGCGTGATCGGCGAGGCCTCCGACGGCGAGGCGGCCGTCGAGCTCGCCGTGCGGCGGAAGCCCGACGTCGTGATCATGGACGTCCGCATGCCCGGAATGGACGGGCTCGAGGCGACGAAGGAGCTGACGGAGAAGGTGCCGGAGACCGCGGTGCTCATCTTCACCGCCTACAGCGAGCGCAACCTGCTCAGCCGCGGCCTCGAGTCGGGCGCGAAGGGCTACGTGCTCAAGGAGGCGCCGCACGAGACGTTGCTGCGCGCGATCGAGAAGGTCGCGGACGGCGAGGGCTACGTCGACCCGGCCCTGATGCCCGCCTTCCTCAGCGGGCGCGGCCGAGACGAGATGCTCACGCCTCGCGAGCGCGAGATCCTCCAGCTGCTCGCCGACGGCATGTCGAATGCCGACGTCGCGACGCAGCTCTTCATCAGCCAGGAGACCGTGAAGAGCCACGTCCGGCACATCCTCGGCAAGCTCGAGGCCGACACCCGTACCCACGCGGTGGCCATCGCCCTGCGCGAGGCCATCATCGACTAGGCGACCGGACTGCGTGGCAGACGACACCGACCACGAGCTCACCGACGAGATCCTCGCGGCCGAGCAGGACGAGCGGCGCCGGATCGCGCTCTTCCTCCACGACGGTCCGGTGCAGTCGCTCTCCGGCGTCGCGCTCATGCTCGACGCCTCGCTCGACCTCGTCGGGCGCAGCGACCTCGAGGCCGCGCGCGAGATCCTCACCCGCGCGCTCGACCGGACCCGGGCCACGGTCGGCGAGTTGCGCGACCTCTCCTTCAACCTCGAGCCGGTCGCCCTCCGCGATCACGGGTTCGCCACTGCGGTGGACGCCCTCGCCCAGTCGCGGTGCAGCGAGCACGGCATCGACGTCGGCGTCGACGTCGCGGTCGTGGACTCCCTGGGAGAGAAGACGCAGGCGGCGCTCTACCAGATCGTGCGGGAGGCGCTCGAGGAGGCGATCCGGCGCGGCCCTCCCTCCCGCTTCGAGGTGGCGGCGACGGAGACGGCCGACGCGATGCGCCTCGTGATCAGCGACGACGCGCCGACCGAGCGCCGCCGCCGGTCGCTCGAGGTGCTCGAGGAGCGCGCCAGAACCCTCGGCGCCACGCTCTCCGTCGCGAACGAGCCGACCGGGACGACGATGACCCTCGACATACGCGGTGACGGGTAGGGTTCGATGCCGGCGTGAGCGGCCCGCAACAGCATCTTCTGTTCGTCTGGAGCACCTCCGGCTACCAGCTGTTCGAGCGGGACGGCGAGCCCCCGGCGGTCGGCGACGACGTCGAGGTCGACGAGGAGCGGTTTCGCGTCGCCAAGGTCGCGCCCTCGCCGCTGCCGCGCGACCAGCGCCAGTGCGCGTACCTCGGCCGCTGAGCGCCGCGGCTCGCGGCACCCCGGATCAGACGCCCGCGATCGACTCGGCGGCGGCCAGGCCGAGCACGAGCGCCTGCGCGAGACCGCTCGCGTAGCCCCCGCTCGCCACGCCGCCGGCGTCGACGCCCGCCGCCCACAGGCCGTCGGTGCCGGTCACCCGCGCCTCCGTGTCCACCTGCAGGCCGCCGATCGTGTGCGTGACCGCTGCGACGACGTGGACGGCGAGCGTCCCGTCCTCGCGCTCGATCACCGTGCCGCCTGCGGCACGGGCCGCCTCCACTCGCTCGTTCGTGCCGCCGACGACGTACCAGGCGCCGGCTGCGCCGCACCGGCCGACGAGCTGTGCGAGGTCGTTCTCGTGCCAGGCGACCTGCGGCGGGGTGATCTCGCGCCAGTCCTCGGTGAAGACGCGCGCCTCGCGCCCGTAGAGCTGCGCGAGCCGGACGAAGTCCTCCTCCGCGACCCGAGCCGGCGGCGCGGGCAGGACCCGCCCGTAGAACTCGCCGGGGTCGCCCGCCGTCGCGGCGCCGCGGGCGACCGCGAAGCCGAGGCCGTCACCCTCGCTCCACGGGTTCGCGCGGAGGAGCAGTCCCTGCTCGCGTGCGAGCCGGGCCCCGAACCCACCCGTCGCGAGCAGCAGCGGCGGCTCGGCAGCCAGCGGCAGCGGCGACTCGAGCTCGACGTCGCGGGCGAGCAACTCGGTGAGCGCGCGCGGCTCGTAGCGGCGTCCCGTCGTGAGCGGGTTCTCCGTGTCCTGCCAGACGGGCTCGGCTCCGAGGGACTCGAGCCAGGCGAGCGAGTCGTCGAGGCGCTCCCAGATCAGCCGCTGCAGCCGCTCGTCGCCACGCGGGCAGTCGGCGCGAAACCGGGCCCACTCGAGATGCCGCCAGAGGACGCCCGAGGAGAGGAGCATCGAGCCGCCGGGGCGTTGCCCCTTCTCGAGCACGCGCGGCTCGCGGCCGAGCTCACGGAGCCGGGCAGCGGCCACGAGCCCCGCCATCCCCGCGCCGGCGACGGTGACTTCTACAGCCACGTCCGGAACCTGGTTCCAGCCATGCCCCACTCGGACATGTCCAACCGGCGCCCGATGTCGCGACGCCGGATGGCGGCGGCGCCGACAGCAATTGGTCCTGCGCCCACGAGGGTGACCTTTACAGCCACGTCCGGAACCTGGTTCCAGCCGTGTCTCGGATGGACATGTCCTAGC
>CAZRTE010000023.1:0-30521 GCA_964602945.1 uncultured Gaiellales bacterium | reverse complement strand
CTTTCCGCCGCGCATTGCGGGCGACGAGACCGGCGGCCACCAGCACGCTCGGATTCGAGGTGTTGGTGCAGGAGGTGATCGCGGCGATGACGACATCGCCATGACCGAGGTCGAAATCCTTGCCCTCGACGGCAACGCGGGTCTTTGCCTGACCGGGCTTGCCGAATTCCTTTTCAAGCGAGGCGGCGAAGCTCGCGACGTACGGCGCGCGGATTCGTGCCGGCAGCTGGTGGACGACCGCCGGGCTCGCTGCCGTGGGAACCTGGACGCCTGCGGGCAGGCGGCTCGCGAGCTGGCCGCCGAGCTCGTTCGCGAAGATCGCGCCGAAGAGGGCGACGCCGATCGAGCCGCCGACCTGCCGGAAGAGCGTGGAGCCGGAGGTGGCGACGCCGAGGAAGCGGTAGTCGACGGCGTTCTGGACGGCGAGCACGAGCACCTGCATCACCATTCCCAGGCCGAGTCCCAGCACGACCAGGAAGAGCGCCGTCTGCCAGATCGGGGTCGAGACGGCCAGTCGCGAGAGCAGGACGGCGCCGATCGTCATCACGAAGGTGCCCGCGACCGGGAACGGCTTGTAGCGGCCGAACTTGGTGATCAGGTTCCCGCTCAGGATCGACGTGGTCAGCATCCCGGCCATCATCGGCGTCAGCAGCAACCCGGAGCCCGTCGGCGAGTAGCCCTTCACGACCTGGAGGTAGAGCGGGAGGAAGGTGACCGCGCCGAAGAGCGCGAGGCCGACGATGAAGCCGACCGCGCTCGTCACGTCGAAGATCCGGTTGCGGAACAGCCCCAACGGCACGATCGGCTCGGAGGCGCGCCGCTCGACGAACGGAAAGACGACGAGCAGCGCGACGCCGGCCACGATCATCGCCAGCATCGGCGCCGAACCCCACGCATAGGTCGTACCGCCGAGGCTCGTGAACAGGACGATCCCGGAGAGCGACCCGGCCAGGACGGCGGCGCCGAGGTAGTCCACCCGGTGCCGCACCTTGTCGCTGCGGCTGTGGAAGACGGCGGCGATCACGACGAGCGCGAAAGCGCCGATCGGCAGGTTGACGTAGAAGATCCAGCGCCAGGAGAGGTTGTCGACGAGGAAGCCGCCGAGCAGTGGGCCTACGATCGTCGAGACCGCGAACACGCCGCCGAAGTAGCCCTGGTAGCGGCCGCGCTCGCGGGGCGGGATGATGTCGCCGACGACCGCGATCGTCGTCACCATCAGCCCGCCGGCGCCGAGCCCCTGCAGCGCCCGGAATCCGATCAGCTCCAGCATGTTCCCGCTGATCCCGCACAGAGCCGAGCCGGTGAGGAAGATCACGATCGCCGTCTGGAGGACGATCTTGCGCCCGTAGAGGTCGCCGAGCTTTCCGTACAGCGGTCCGGCGACCGTGGCGGCGAGCAGGTAGGCCGTGACGACCCAGGACAGGTGCTGGATGCCACCGAGGTCGCCGACGATCGTCGGCAGCGCCGTCGACACGATCGTCTGGTCGAGCGACGCGAGCAGGAGCACGAGCATCAGCGCCCCGAAGATCACCCGCACCCGCTGGTTCTGCAGCACCGAGTCCGGAGGTGCCGACTGGCTCACTCCCACTCCTCCGTGTCCGTTTCCTCCGTCACCCGGACGAACATGTACACGATCTGCGCCGCGCCGCCGCCCGCGAGGTCTTCGCCGAGCGCGTCGACGCCTTCCCGGCCGTAGGGAAGGAAGCGCTCGCGGTCGAGGACGCCCGGGTGGGGTTCGGCGCCTTCCTGGAGAGGATCTTCGAGCTCCAGAGCCGCGACCGCGTCCGCTGCGAGCGTTCCGAACGCCCGTAACGGTCTCTCTCGATCCCCGTCGGGTCAGATGCCGGCGACGGCCAGCAGCGCTTCCTCGTGTGCGCGCAGATCCTGGGCGGGCCTGGCCCGCGCCCGGTCGAAGTCGCGGCTCGTCAGCCAGACGGCCGCGAAGCAGTCGGTGTCCTCACACTCGCAGAAGAACGGGATCAGCTCGTCGGGATCGAGCAGGCGCAGCGCGTCGCGCATGTACTGGTTCGCCTGCCGCTTGCGCGAGCGAACCGCTTCTTCCTGCCGCCCGTCCCAGCGGATTGCGGTCGGTGGTTCGAGTTGTGTCTCCAGCATGTCCCTCAGGCTCACGGCGCGCGGCGGCCCCCGCCATGGGGGCGGTCATGTATCTCCGGGCCCGAGAGGGGGGCGAGCCCCGACGAATGGAGTCCACCCTCCATGTTCACGGGTGGATCGCGCAGCGAAGCTCTCGGCATGAGCGGAGTCTGGATAGCCGGCGGGCGGGCGACCACGACGAACGAGCTGATCCTCGGCGCGCTGCACGAGCGGGGCGTACGGACTGCCCTCGTCGATCCGCCGCTGCTCGGAGACGTCGTGCGGGACTCGGACGTCGTGCTCGCGCGCCTCGACGTCCGGCGGACGCTCGACGGGATCGAGGACGGCATCTGGGAGCTCCGGCGGCTCGAGCGGCGGGGGGTCCGGGTCCTGAACCGGGCCACCGCGTTGATCGGCTGTCACGACAAGCTGGAGACGGCTCTCGCGCTCGCGCGAGCGAACGTTCCGCACCCGCCGACCACGCACGTGCGCTACGAGGCGACGCTGCCTGCGCTGACGTTCCCACTCGTCGTCAAGCCGCGGTTCGGCAGCTGGGGGAAGGACGTCGCTCTCTGCACGTCCGAGCGGCAGCTGAGGCATCGGCTGCGCGCGCTGCGACGGCATGCCTGGTTCCGGCGCAGCGGGACACTCCTGCAGGCCCTCGTTCCGCCGGTCGGGTTCGACCTCCGCCTGATCGTCGCAGGCGGGCGCGTCGTCGGCGCCATCGAGCGCGTGGCTGCACCGGGGGAATGGCGGACGAACGTCGCCCTCGGCGGTACCCGCCGCCCCGTCGATCCGCCGCCCGCCGCGCGGGCGCTCGCCGTGGCGGCTGCGGCCGCCGTCGGAGCCGATCTCGTCGGCGTCGATCTCCTGCCGCTCGCGGACGGCGGCTATGTCGTGATCGAGCTCAACGGCGCCGCCGACTTCACCTCCGGCTACTCGCTCGACGGCAAGGACGTGTTCGACGAGGTGGCGGACGTCCTGGCGCAGAGGGTCGGCGAGCGCGCCGCGGCGAGCCGGAACGGTGGCGCGGCGCTCGCCAGAACGCGCGTCGCGGCGTCGGCGTCGTAGGGCACGCCCCTTCGTTCCGGCGAAGGGTGCCCAGGCCCCGCGCGGTCGCGGTCCGACGGCCTACGCTCGAGGTGCGCCCGTCGAGTCCGCGTGAGGGAGCGCGCGACGCGTGAGGAGCGCGTGGCGCGCGTGCAGGACGGTCAGGCCGATCAGTGCTGCGACCACCGACGCGGTGAGCACGGCGAGTGTCGCCTGGTCCTGGAGCAGGCGCTCGTCGAAGGTGAGCTCGGCGATGAAGATCGCGATCGTGAAGCCGATCCCCTTCAGGGGCGCGACGCTCGAGATCGCCGGCCAGTCGAGTCCCTGCGGCATGCGGCCGATGCCGGCGCGCACGACGAGCCAGGCGAGGAGGACGCCGCCCAGCGGCGCTCCCACGACGAGGCCGAGCGCGATCCCGATGCCGACCCGTGTCGTCAGCGCGTCGGCGATTGCGCCGGCCGAGAGGGGCACGCCGGTGTTCGCGAGGGCGAACAGGGGCAGGATCGCGAATGCGCTCCACGGGCCGAGCGCATCCTCCATCCGGCGCAGCGGCGACACGGCGGTCGCAGCCAGCCGCGACGACTCGAGCAGCGCACCCTGAGCGGCCTGTGCGACGGTCGGAACAGCCGACAGGCGCGTGCGGATGGTGCTCGCCGCCTCCCGCGGCAGGCTCCCTGCCGCGGCCGGGGTGAGGAAGCCGAGGATGACGCCCGCGAGCGTGGCGTGCACGCCGGATTCGAAGATGGCGAGCCAGATCGCGCCGGCGAGCGGCACGTAGACGGCGAGCGTACGCACGCCGGCCCGGGTGAGTGCGACGACGGCCAGGACGAGCGCTACGGCCGTCACCAGCCAGACGAGCGAGAGGTCGGCCGTGAAGACGACGGCGATCACGGCGATCGTCGCCAGGTCGTCGACGACGGCGAGCGTGAGCATGAACGCGCGCAGCTCGCGCGGGGCCCGCCGGCCCGCGAGGCCGAGGACGCCGAGCGCGAAGGCGATGTCGGTAGCGACCGGGACGGCCCAGCCGCGCAGATCTCCCCCGGCGTTGATCGCCACGTAGGTGGCCGCCGCGCCGATCATCGTCCCCACCGCGGCCATCGCCGGCACGGCTGCGGTGCGGAGGTCGCGCAGCGCGCCGAAGCGCATCTCCCGCTTCACCTCGAGCGCCACGACGTAGAAGAACACGGCCATCAGCAGCTCGTTGACCACGTGACGGACGTCCTCGTCGAGGGTGAATCCCGACACCTCCAGCCGGACCGGCGTCGTCCACACCCGCTCGTACGAGCCGCCGGCCAGATTCGCCCAGATGAGGGCCACGGCCGCAGCTGCGACCAGCAGCGACGCACTGCCGGCCTCCTGCCTCAGGAAGCGGTCGAGCGGCTGCAGGACCAACCGCCGTCCCCGCCCGCCCAACCGCCCGCCCAACCCGTTCCGGTGGAAGGGGATCAGAGCCGGACGCCCTTCCCTCGAACGGAGGGACTGTCGCCGATCTTTCTGCATGTCACCGGTCACAGGTTGCCGGGGACCGCTGCGATCCGCCATCCGTGACGGCCTCCAAGCACCACGTAGCGATCCGCGGTGCCGATCGCCCGGATGGTGGGGCGAGCCCATTGCCGGTTCGCCGCCGGGCGCTGATGGTGGTCATGGGAACCTCCGAGTGTTCCGAAGGCGAGGAAGGGAGAGAGAGATCTCATGTCCGCCGTGCGCGCCACACATGTGTCCGGCCGGCATCGGGCTGCCGTGGAGCTCGACGGCGAGATGCTCGTCTCGCTGCTGCGGTTGCACGACGAGCACGGTGTGCTGTCGGTCTACGTCGACGTCGATCCGGAGCTCCAGTCGACGCCGCGTCCCGGTTGGCAGGTGGCGATCGCGAACGAGCTGCGGGCGCTCGCCGAGCGTGTGAAGGAGGAGGGACCGCGCGAGCGCTGGATCGCGCTCCAGGCGCGGCTCGACGGGCTCGGTGACGAGCTCGAGCGCCTGCTGGGGCCGTCCGGGCCCGGCCGCGGCCGCGCGCTCTTCGCGCCGCTCGGCGACGACGAGCTGCACGAGCTGTCGCTCCAGCTGCCGCTCCCCACGCAGGTCGTGCTCGACGATTCCGCCTACGTCCGGCCGCTCGTGGCCGCGCTCGAGGAGGGTCGCGCCACCGGTCTCGTGACCGTGTCGCGCGACGGCGTCCGCGTGCTCGACTGGCGCCTCGGCACGGTCGAGGAGCTAATGCGCTTCGAGTTCGAGCAGGAGACGGGGGAGTGGCGGGAGCTGAAGGGGCCTGCTGCGGCGAACCCGGGTCTGATGCAGCAGATGGCGCCGCAGCGCGAGCGGTTCGAGCGCCGGCTCGACGACCACCGGCGGCGGTTCCTGCAGAAGGCGGGCGAACGTCTCGACGGGCTCGCCGCCGCGAACGGCTGGCGGCGTCTGCTCGTGGCGGGCGAGCCGTCGCTGCGTGCGCCGCTGCTCGAGGCGAGCGGCCGGGCGTCCGAGCTGGAGCTCTGCGAGATCGACGGCCGGCTCGACCCGCTCCCCGCCCCGGAGCTGGCCCGCGCCGTGGCCGGCGATCTCGTCCGGGCCGATCGCGAGCGGCACCGCTCGCTCGCCCTCGCGGTGCGCGACCGGGCGCTCGCCGGCGGGGCGGCCTCGCTCGGGCTGCGCGAGACGCTCGCGGCGCTCGCGGAGGGACGGGTGGCGGTTCTCGTCCTCGACCAGGACCGGGACGTCGGTGGCACGAGGACGCCCGACGGGCGGCTCAGCCCCGCCGGCGAGGTTCCCCCGGCGACGGACCAGTCCGAGCTCGTCTTCGAGCCGCATCTGCCCGAGCGGATGATCGAGCGGGCCTTCGAGACCGGCGCCGAGGTCGTGCCGCTGGAGCCCGACGCCGCCGAGATGCTCGCCTCGGAGGACGGCATCGGGGCGTTGCTGCGCTGGTAGAGCGGCCGCTGCTCTCCCCGAAGAGATGGAGCCTGTCCCGCATGGCGGCCCGAAGCGCCGGCGGGCAGGCTTGAGACGAGGTCGGCGGCGGCCCGGGCTCGTCGCGAAGGCGCACGGCTGCGACCGCCGCCGACCACGCGTCCGATCTCGATCAGGAGGTTGCGATGGATGCCACGAAGACAGCGGACCCATCGGTCGCCCGGTTCGAGAACGGGTCCGGGCTGCTCGACTGCATCGTCGTGGGGGTCGACGGCAGCGAGCCCGGTTTCGAGGCCTGCCGCCAGGTCGCGCGACTGGCGTCCCCCGGCGCCCGGGTCGAGGCGGTCGCGGTCGTCCACCTGTCGGACGCGGTCCACGCGGCCCTGAGTGCCGCCGAGATGGCCGACCAGCTCCATCTCGACGCCGACGACGCGTTGAGGGAGGCGAAGCGGATCCTCGGGCAGACGGCCGAGACGACGTTCGTCAACGGCTTCGCGGTTCGCGAGCTGCTCCGCGAGGTCGAGGAGATCGGCGCGACGCTCGTCGCGCTCGGCTCGCACGGCCACAGCCGGCTCTCCGAGATGCTGCTCGGAGGCGTGGCCGGCGACATGCTCCACGAAGCTCCCTGCTCGGTCCTGATCGCCCGGCGGCCGGCCGGACGAGGAAGCGGGGGCCGGTTCCCGCGCTCGCTCGTCGTCGGCATCGACGGCTCGGAGGTGGCCCTGCACGCGCTGGATGCGGCCGGCGAGCTCGCGACCCGGTTCGGGGCGGATCTGCGGGTGATCGTCGCGACGGGCGGCAAGAGCGTGAATCTCCCCGCAGCCCGGGCGCAGGCGCCGCTGCTCGACGAGCTGCCGGGCCGACCGGTGCCGGCGCTCCGAGAGGCGGCGCGCACGGCGGATCTGCTCGTGGTCGGCAGTCGCGGCCTCCACGGACTCGCCGCACTCGGCAGCGTCTCCGAGCGCGTGGCGCACGAGGCCGGCTGCTCGGTCCTCGTCGTGCGGCACCTGGACGCCACCGCCGGAGGCAGTCGCTCCGGAGTCTGAGGGGTGGGCCGGGGCGCGACCGCGTCGGCAGTGGGGCTGCGGACGGGGGAGTACGCTGGGATGGTGGCCTCCGCCCATGGCACCGAAGGCCGGCGCCCGTCGAGACTGGGACGAATGAGCGCACGCGCCGATGCGACGGAAGCGCCGCGGACAGTCGCGCTCCCGACCCGCACCTACCCCGGGCGCGGGCGCCTCGTGCCACCCCGGCGGACGTCGCTCTATCTGCGGGTGGTCTTCCTCAACGCGGTGATCCTCGTCGCCGCGACCGTACTGCTCGTCTTCACGCCCGCCACCGTCTCGTTCCCGGCCCGGGTGGACCAGGGGCTGATCCTCGGCGGAGGCCTCGTCCTGCTGATCGTCACGAACGCGCTGCTCGTGCGGTTCAGCTTTCGCGGCCTGGCCGGGCTCGTGCAGCGGATGGAGACGCTGGACGTGCTCCGGCCGCGCCAGCGGCTCCCCCTGCTCGGCGGGCCCGAGACACGGGCGCTGATCGACGGCTTCAACAGGATGCTCGAGCGGCTGGAGGAGGAGCGGCGGCGCAGCGCGCGGCAGGCGTTCTCGGCGCTCGAGGGCGAGCGGCGCCGGGTCGGACAGGAGCTGCACGACGAGATCGGGCAGCGGCTGACCGGCATCCTGCTCCACCTGGCGCGGATCGCCGACGACGCGCCGGAACCGGTTCGCGAGCGCCTCGCGCTCGTGCAGGCCGAGGCTCGGGCAGCCCTCGACGAGGTGGGCGCACTCGCCTGGCAGCTCCGCCCCGGCGTTCTCGACGACCTGGGGCTCCTGCGGGCGCTCGAGGCCACGGCCCAGGCCCTTGCAGACCGCTCCTCGACACGGATCGAGCTCGATCTGCCGGCCTCGCTGCCGGAGCTGCCGGACGAGGTGGAGCTCGCCCTCTACCGGATCGCGCAGGAGAGTCTCAACAACGCCCTCCGCCATGCGGATGCCGGGACGGTCGGCCTCGAGCTGCGCGAGAACGAGCACGGGCTCTCGCTGGACATCGTCGACGACGGCCGCGGGCTGGGTGCACCGGAGGATCGCCGCGAAGGCCCCGGCCTGCGGGGGATGCGCGAGCGGGCGCTCCTGATCGGCGCCGTCCTGAGGATCGACTCTCCCTTCGGCCGGGGCGTCAGGGTGCGGCTCGACGTCCCGCGCGAGAGGCTCCGCGACTGACGATGCCGATCCCGTTCCCGGCCCACATCCTGATCGCCGACGACCATTCCGTCGTCCGGGAGGGCATCAAGGCGATGCTCGAGAAGGAGCCCGACCTCAAGGTCGTGGCGGAGGCCGCCGACGGGCTGGAGGCCGTGCAGCAGGCGATGTCGGAGGACGTGCACCTCGCTGTCCTCGACGTCGCGATGCCCTCCCTGACGGGGTTGCAGGCGGCACGGGAGATCGCGGCGCGCAGGCCCGACCTGCCGATCCTGATCCTCTCGATGTACGACCGCGAGCAGTACTTCTTCGAGGCCCTCTCCGCCGGGGCGTCGGGCTACGTCCTCAAGCGCGAGGCCGACCGGGACATCGTCGACGCCTGCCGCGCGGCGCTACGCGGTGAGCCGTTCGTCTACCCGAAGGTGATGAGCGCGCTCATGCAGCGTTACCTGGAACGGGTCGAGCGAGGCGAGCGACCGGGACGAGGGCCGTTGACCCCGCGCGAGACCGAGGTCGTGAAGCTGATCGCCGAGGGCCGGAGCTCGCAGGACATCGCCGACCTGCTCGTGATCAGCCCGAAGACGGTCGAGAGGCACCGCGCGAACGTGCTCGAGAAGCTCGGCATGCGCGACCGGGTCGAGGTGACCCGGTACGCGATCCGCGAGGGCCTCGTCGAGCCCTAGGCGCCGAGCTCGCGAGCGAGCCCCTCGGCCCAGCGCCTGATCTCCTGGGTGTCGTCCTGCTCGAGCGGGAAGTGGGCGCTCGCGACGGGCTCGACCTCCGGTGCGTCCGCGAGCGCACGCTCGATCGCGCCGTTGGGATGAGTCCCGGCATGGCGCTCGGTCGTGAACACCGCCACGGGAAGATGGCCGAGGGTCGTGTGATGGCGCTGGAGGAAGCGGCAGGCGTCGCGATGCCAGCGGCCGAGGCGTGTCGGGCCGCCGATGACGATCGCGCCGTAGCGGTCGAGCAGGTCGACGCGCGCGGCGGGCATCACGTCGACGGCGAGGCCGTGCGTGGCGAGCACGTCGGCGACGAGCTCGCCGGCGCGGCCTGCCGGGCCGTTTCGTGAGGCTTGTGCAACCAGAACCGAACGTGTCATCTCGACCGATCCTCCTGTCCTGCAGTCGAGCGCCTCCGCCTCCTGCCCGCAATGAGTGTCGGCATCCATGTTGGGGCCAAGATGGGGGTCGGCACCCATCCCGGGCCGGCCGTGACGGCGCCATGGTGAGGCTCGTAGTCCCACCCGTCCGGAGGTGCCCCGACGTGCTCGAGCTGACCCAGAACATGATCGAGACGGTGAGCGAGCTCTCACAGGAGTCGAACATGAGCGGTCTGCGGATCTTCCGCCACGAGGTCGAGGAGGACGTCGGGCTCGCAGCCGCCCTCGTGGCCGGGCCCATCGCCGGAGACGAGATCGTCGAGGACGGCGGAGCGTTCGTGTACCTCGACGCTCCGGCGGCCGAGGCGCTCGCGGACAAGGTCCTCGACGCTCACATAGAGGACGGACACATGCGCCTGAGCGTGCTGGACCGGTCATGAGCGCTCAGATGCAGCTGCACGAGACGGTGCTGACCCGGGACGGGTACGAGGCACTGCACGCCGAGCTCGCCGAGCTGACCGTCGCCGGACGGGCTCGCATCGCGGACGAGCTGCAGGAGGCGCGCGCTCTCGCCGGCGATCTCGGCGACAACGTCGAGCTGCTCGAAGCACGGCGCGAGCAGGAGCGGCTGGAGATCCGGATCGCCGTGCTCGAGGAGCTGCTCGGACACGCGCACGTGGTTCAGGGGACGGAGACGAGACCGGGCGTCGCCGGCGTCGGCTCCGAGGTCGAGGTCGACGACGTCGACACCGGCGCGCGCGAGGTCTTCCGGCTCGTGGGCTCTCCGGAGGCTGCGCCGATCGACGGCCGGATCTCGGTCGAGTCTCCGGTCGGCCGGGGGCTGGTGGGCCACCGCAGCGGGGAGGTCGTCGAGGTCGAGACGCCGAAAGGCGTCAGGCATCTGGCGATCCGCCGGGTGCGCGTGCCCCGACGGCCGCGGGCCCGCCGCGCTGCCCGCGGTGCGGCTGCGCGGCCGGCGTCGTCCTGACCCCGCGATCCACGAGGAGCCGGGAGTCGCGATGGGCTCCCGCCCCGATGGCGACCGGGTGCCGCCGGTGTCACCCTCGAGGCGTGGACGGCGGAATCCTGCACCCGAAGGACCCGCTCCGCGTCGGGGCGGCGCTCTGCGTCGCGCACGGGCTCGTTCACGTCGGCTACGTCATCCCCGACCCGGAGGACCGGCTGCCTCACTTCTCGCTCGAGACCTCCTGGCTCCTGCCCGAGGCCGTCCGGGAGCCCTTGGGTCTGGCTCTCGTCGCCCTCGCCACCTCCGCGTTCCTTCTGCTCGGGCTCGCCGTCTGGGGCGTGCGGAGCCTGCGTGGGGCCTGGCGACAGCTCGTGGCGGTCGGCGCGCTCGCGTCGCTCCTGCTGCTGGCCGGCTTCCCGGACGTTCGCCTGCTCTACGGTGTCGTCGTCGACCTTGCGCTGCTGACGGTCGCCGTTCTGCGGCCGCGCTGGATCGCCGACCTGGACGCCTGACGCTCCAGCGCGCGATCTCCGCCGTTCAGCTGCTCCGGCGCCGGCGAGAGAACCGTCGTCCCGTCTTGATGAGCTCCGTGCCGGCCGCAGGGATCAGTGCGAGCAGCACGACGAGCGCGAGATCCCTTCCGCTGAGGGAGACGGTGCCGAGCGCACCGTGCAGCGCGGGAAGGTAGAGGGCGAGCACGACGATCGTCGCGGAGAGCCCGCTGCCGGCGACGAGGTAGCGGTTTGCGGGCGCCTGCCAGGCCGGAAGCGTGTCGGAGCGGAGGGAGAAGACGAGCACGAGCTCGGCGAGCGCGATCGACGCGAACGCCATCGTCTGCGCGTACTCGCTGCCGGCCGGGCGGCCGATGAGGAACGCGCCGAGCGCGACGCTGCCGACGAGCAATCCGATCAGGCCCAGCGCGGCCCACCGGGAACGGGAGAAGAGGTTGCGGCCCCGGTCGGGCGGCCTCGTCATCGTGTCGGGGGAGGTTGGGTCGCGGGTCAGCGCGACTGCAGGGAGCCCGTCGGTGAGGAGGTTGATCACCAGCACCTGCACGACGGTCATCGGGATGCCGAGCCCTGCGGGAATCGCGATCGCGAAGAGGGCCACCTCGCCGAGGTTCGCCGAGAGAAGGTAGGCGACGAACTTGCGGATGTTGTCCGAGATCGCGCGGCCCTCGCGGATCGCGGCGACGATCGTCGCGAAGTGGTCGTCGGTGAGGACGATGTCCGCCGCTTCGCGGGCCGCCTCGGTGCCCGAGCGACCCATCGCGACGCCGACGTCGGCGCGGCGGAGTGCGGGCGCGTCGTTCACGCCGTCACCGGTGACCGCGACGACCTCCTCCCGGGCCTGCAGAGCCTCGACGAGCCTGAGCTTGTCGGCGGGCGTGATCCGGGCATGGATCGACCCCTCGGGGAGCGAGAGCTCCCGTCCGATCGCCCGGGCGGTCGCGGGATGGTCGCCGGTGAGGATCTCGACCCGGAGCCCCGCTGCGAGGGCGTCTCGCACGGTGTCGCCCGCGCTCTCCCGCAACGGGTCGTGCAGGGCGACGAGTCCGACGAGCTCGAGGTCGAGCTCGATCTCGCCCTCGGTTCCCGCGAGGCGCCGCTCGGCCACGGCGAGGACGCGCAGGCCCTCCGCCGCCCACGCCTCCGCCGCCTCCTGCAGGACCGCCCGCTCGCCCGTGGGAGCCGAGAGACCGAGGACGACCTCCGGGGCGCCCTTCACGTAGGCATGACGTCCCCCCGGCGCGTCGTAGACCACCGTCATCCGCTTGCGCTCCGGGTCGAACGGAAGCTCCAGCACGAGCTCGGCGTTCGCCAGGAGGACGTCGGTGCTCAGGCCCTGGGCGTGCGCCGCGAGCACGATGGCGCCGTCGACGGGATCGCCGGCCGTGCGCAGTCCCTGCTCGTCGTCGATGATCCGTGCCGTCGACGCCAGCGCAGCTGCCGCGAGCACCGTGGTCGCGTCTCTCTCGCGCGCCGGGCGGACGGCGGCGACGCGTAGCCGGTTCTCGGTCAGCGTGCCGGTCTTGTCCGAGGCGACGACGGTCGCGGTGCCGACCGTCTCGACCGCGTTGAGGCGGCGCACGATCGCCCCCCGCCTGGCCATCGAGCGCGCACCGAGAGCGAGTGCGATCGTCACCGTGGCGGCGAGCCCCTCGGGAACGGCGGCGACGGCGACCGCCACGCCGACGAGGAAGGCCTGCTCGAGTGGCTCGCCGCGTACGAGCATCGCGGCGCCGAGTCCGAGCACGATCGCCAGGCCGAGCAGGACCATCAGGCGCGTCAGCCCCGCGATGCGCCGCTGCAGCGGAGTCGGCGGGGGTTTGGCGGCTGCGGTGAGGCCGGCGATCGCGCCGAGCTCGGTCGAGTCTCCGGTCGCCGTGACCAGGCCGAGACCGCGACCGCGGGTGAGGGCGGTTCCGGCGAACGCCATGGACGTTCGCTCCGCCAGCGGTGCGTCGGGAGCCGACGGCTCGACCGACTTGTCGCTGGGGAGCGACTCCCCGGTGAGCAGCGACTCGTCGGCGGCGAGGCCGTGTGCCTCCACGAGGCGGGCGTCCGCGGGAACGCGCTCGCCCTCCCGCAGGACGACGAGGTCGCCGGGCACGATCCGCTCGACGGGCACCTCGCGCTCGCGGCCCGAGCGAATCAGGCACGCCCGGCGCTCGAGTGTCTCTCGCAGGGCCAGCACGGCGCGCTCGGCTCCCGCCTCCTGGACGAACCCGAGGGCCGCGTTGAGGATGACGATGGCACCGATGACCCCTGCCTCGATCGCCTCGCCGATCGCCAGCGAGACCGCGGCTGCCGCGACGAGCAGCAAGACGAGGGCGTCTGTGAACTGCCGGGACGCGATCCGCACATACGCAGGCCGGTGGGTGCGCTCCAGCAGGTTCGGCCCGACGCTGTCGAGCCTCGCCTCCGCTTCCCGCTCGTCGAGTCCCCGGCGGATGTCCGCGCCGAGCGCTTCGGCCACGTGCCCTGCGGCGGCGGCGTGCGGTGCGACGAGGGGCCGGGCCGACCAGGCGGGCATCGGCTCCGTCGGCCGCTCCGAAGTCGAGGTGCTCACGCGAGGACGACGGCCCGGTGCGCGTGGGCCTGCAGCTCGGCGGACACGCTTCCGCGCAGCAGGTCCTTGAGCAGTCCGCCGCGCCGGCCGACGACGATCAGCGCGGCCTCTTCCTGCGCGGCGACCTCCTGGAGCACCCCGGCGGGCGAGCCGGATCGCACCACTAGGCCGGTGTCGGGCGGCAGGCCCTCCGCTTCCGCGACCTGCTCGAGTGCGTGCAGCCCGGCCGCAGGCGACGCGTCGGCTCTCACGAGCACGAGCCTCGCCTGGAGGCGCTCGGCGAGATCACGCGCGACCGGTACCGCTCGCCGCGATTCCGGGCTGCCGTCCGCACCGCAGACGACGCAGCGGACGGGTGTCAGGTGGGGAAGCACTCCGGCGGCCGGGACGACGACCACCGGGCGGTCGGTCGCATCCGCGATCTCGCGCGAGACGCTGCCGAGGAGCGCGCTGACGAACGAGCCGTGACGGCGCGAGCCGACCACGATCAGATCGGCGTCGACCTCCGCCGCCACGCCGAGGACAGCGGTCGCCGGGTCGCCGACGATCGGCCTGCGGTGCGCGGACTCGAGGTCGAGCTGCTCCGCGATCGTGTCGAGGATCGAGGCGGCCGCTGTCTGGAGACGCGCCGGATCGACAGCCTCGTACGGGCCGATGTCGAGTCCCCCACCGCGCGGCAGCGGCGGGCCCGGAACTACGACATGGACGAGAACGAGGTCGTCCCTGAGCCGTTCCGCGAGTTCGTGTGCCACGGCCGCGGGATGCCTCGCCTCCTCGACTCCCGCCACCGCGCAGACGATCACGGGCCGCCTCCGCAGTCGCGGCCGTTCACCCCGGTGCCGGCGGACTGCGCGAGCGGGAACAGGGGGCTGGCGGGGCACGAATACTCCCTTCGGAGGCTCCTCCAAGGTTTCCACGGCCCCGAGGCGACCGCCATCCGGGCAGGCCACCATGTCCGGGCGCAGACCCCGGTGCGGTCAGGGGAGCCTGCGGTTGCGCGTCGCGCGCAGGCGGACGGCCTCGAGTCGCGCCGCCGCTCGGGCGAGCAGGCGCTCGGCCCAGGCGAACTCGAGCGCGAGCATCGCCAGCCCGGCGGCGCTGACGAGCAGGCCGGGACCCGGCAGGACGAGCATCGCGATGCCGGCGAGCAGGACGGCCAGGCCGGCGGCCGCGAAGACGAAGCGGTACAGGGTGCTGCGCCGCCGATGCCGAACCCGCTGCTCGCCCAGCCGCTCGGCGAAGGGCGGCTTTTCGGTCCTGGGGGCTTTCGACGACGAACGGCGAAGGAGCATGCTCCGGACACCGTGCCGGCCGGCACCGCCCGACGCCATCCAGGCCAGGCCCCATTCGTCGACGCAGCCGCCGGACCTCGCGCCGGGACCGGCTCGAGCTCTCAGCGGAGGGCGGCCGTCGAGTCGGCGAGCAGCGTCAGGACGAGCAGCGAGACGATCAGCCCGACCACGAAGACGACGGCGACCCGTCTTCCTGGACCGAGCCTGTGTGGCGAGAGCATGGCCATCGTGCCGGGGCTAGCGCCCGGCGAGTACGTCGGGCTCCAGGCTGACCGCCGCGGCGGCCTTCTCGAACTGGTCCTCGCGGACGTAGACGAGGTAGCCGAACGCGCCGCTCCCGTCGGTCACGCCCGTGGACGCGTACACGTCGACGCCGACGCGGGCGAGCCGCTCGTGCACACCCGCGAAGGCGCCGAGCTCGTCGTCTCCCTGGACGAGCAGGGCGTGGTACGGGCCGTCCAGGGCCAGGCCGATGGAGCGCGCCTCGGTCACCAGCTGGGACGGGTGCTCCGGGAAGAGCGCGAACTGCGCCAGGTCGGGTCCGCTCGGAACCGCCGTGAAGGCGAGCAGGTTGACGCCGCGCTCGGCGAGCTGGGAGAGCACGGAGTAGGCGGCGGCCAGCTCGTCGCGGACGTTCGCGTAGAAGTACTCGACGGGGGTGATCGTGAATGCCATGACGTCCTCTCCCGGATGTCGCGGAACGACAGTGCGGTACCGCATCCGCAACGTCGCACCCCGCTGCCGGCCCGGCCATCGGGTGCCGACCCCATCCCGCTGCCGGCAAAGACCCGCCTTCTCCTCACGCCGGCGGGATGGAGAGTCGCACGGATGGCCGGCGGCCACCCGCGCGGGAGAGGCTTCCGGTGACGGGAGGCGTGCACGCCTCTCAGAGCGGACAAGGAGGCTGCCATGCAGGCGACCGCGCCGTACGTGCCCTACCCGGTCCGGGTCGAGGGCCGGCTGGAGCAGCCTTCGCGGTGGCTCTGGCTGATCAAGTGGCTGCTCGTCATCCCGCACTACCTCGTGCTCCTCTTCCTCTGGCTGGCCTTTGCGCTGCTCTCGGTCGTCGCGCTCCTCGCGCTGCTCGTCGGCATGCGCTATCCGCGGGGGATCTTCGACTTCAACGTCGGCGTGCTCCGCTGGACGTGGCGGGTCGCCTTCTACGCCTTCTCCGCCAACGGCACCGACCGCTATCCGCCGTTCACCCTCGCCGACGTGCCCGACTACCCGGCGCGGCTGGAGATCGCCTATCCCGAGGACCAGCGGCACGGGCTTCCCCTCATCGGCTGGTGGCTGCTCGGCGTGCCGCAGTATCTCGTCGCGGGCATCTTCGCCGGCGGCGGCGTGGCCGGCTGGGGGGCGAGCGAGGAGCACTGGTCCTGGTCGTTCGGCTCGGGCGGGCTGATCGGTCTCCTCGTGATCGTGGCGGTGATCGTCCTGCTCTTCCGCGGCGCGTACCCGCGCTCGATCTTCGACTTCGTCCTCGGCCTGAACCGCTGGGTGATCCGTGTCGGCGCCTACGCAGCGCTGCTGACGCGCGAGTACCCGCCCTTCCGGCTCGACGCGGGCGAGAGCGACCCGGGCGGCCTCACGCTCGGTCCAGCCCCCGGCACCCCCGCTGCCGGCGGCGGCGCGACCGTGGCGCAGGCCGGGCGCTGGGGCCCCGGGCGGGTGCTCGCAGTCATCCTCGGCAGCCTGGCGGTGCTCATTGCCGTCGCCGCCCTGGCCGCCGGCGGCGTGGCCGTCGTCTTCGACCAGACACAGCGCGATGTCGGGGGCTACCTGAGCACGCACTCGACGGTCTACTCGACCGGCACCTATGCGCTCGTGTCCGACAGCTACCGGACGGGGACGGCGGGCGACTGGTTCGTGGCCCGCGACCTCCTCGGCAAGGTTCGGATCCATACGGCCAGCACGTCGCCGGTCTTCGTCGGCATCGGTCCGGCTGCGGCCGTCGAGAGCTATCTCGTCGACGTCCGGCACGAGGTCGCCGCGAGCTTCGACGCGAGCCGCGCGAACTTCCGCCTGCACGCGGGCGGCGCACCGGCGGCTCGGCCGGCCTCCGAGAGCTTCTGGGTGGCCACGAGCGAAGGCACCGGCACGCGCGACCTGGCCTGGGTGCCGAAGGCCGGCGACTGGAGGGTCGTGCTGATGAACGCGGACGGCTCGTCGGGCGTCACCGCCGAGCTCGCCGTGGGGGCCCGCTTCCCCCACCTGCTCGGGATCGGAATCGGCCTGCTCGCCGGCGGTGGTGCGCTGCTCCTGATCGGGAGCCTGGGCATCTACTCGGCCGTGGCCCGGCGGGCCTGAGCCTCTCCGCTCCGGCCGGCCGGCCGGAGGTGGAGAATCGCGGTATGCGCGTCTTCGTCACCGGCGGAGGCCGAGGCTTCATCGGCGGGCACGTGGTGCGCGCGCTCGCGGAGGCGGGGCACGAGGTCGCGGACGAGTTCGTCGACGTCCGCGACCGTGCAGGACTCGAGCGCGCCTTCCGGGGTGCCGAGGCCGTCTGCCACGTCGCGGCGCTCTACTCCTTCAGCGCGCCTGCCGGCGACTTCGAGGCGGTGAACGTCGGGGGAACGGCGAACGTGATCGAGGCGTGCCGGGCCGCGGGCGTCCGGCGCCTCCTCCACACGAGCTCGTGCGCGACCTGCGGGCCGGCGCCGGGCAGGCAGGCGACGGAGGAGGATCGGCCTCCCGCCTGGGAGCTCACGGTTCCGTACAAGCGGACGAAGCTCGAGGCGGAGCGGCTCGTCCTCGCCGCGGCGGCCGGCGGTCTCGACGCGCTCTGCGTCAACCCGACGACGCCGGTGGGGGAGGGGGACACGGCGCCGACGCCGACCGGCGCGATGGTGCGGGGCGTCGCCTCGGGCCGCTTCCGGGCCTCGCTTCGCGGCGCCGGGCTCAACCTCGTCGACGTCCGCGACGTGGCCCGCGGCCATGTCCTCGCTCTCGAGCGCGGGCGCGCCGGCGAGCGCTACCTGCTCGGAGGCGTCGACGTGACCCTCGCCGAGGCCTTCGCGCTGATCGCCCACGCGGCCGGCCGCCGGCCGCCGCGCCTGCAGCTGCCCTACGGCGCCGCCGTCGTGCTCGGCCGCCTGGGCATCGCGAACCGCGACGAGGTGCGGCTCGCGCGGCTCCCCGCCTGGTTCTCCTCGGCGAAGGCGGAGCGCGAGCTCGGCTACCGCGCCTCCCCGGTCGAGCCGGCGCTCGAGCTCGCCGTGGCGGAGCTCGCCGGCTAGCGCTGCGGCCCGGCCCGGGCGGGCTCGCGCTCGGGGACGCGCACCGCCGGCTCCTCGCGCTCGTACCGGCTCGCCTCCCGGGCGTAGGCCGCGAGCGCCCGGTAGTCGCCCTCCGTCTCGGGGCCGCCGAAGAGGCTGCGTGGATGCAGCCGCTCCACGAGCACGACGTTGAGCTGGGCGCCGAGCAGGGTGACCTGGGCCTGGAGGTAGAACCACCAGAGGATGGTGATCACCGTCGCGAAGCTGCCGTACGTGCCCTGTGCCTTGCTCAGCTCGCGCGAGATGATCAGCGAGGAGACCTCCTGCAGGATCCAGAAGACGAGGCCCGCGAGCAGCGCGCCCGGCAGGACGTCGCGGAAGCCGACCTTGCGGCTCGTCAGCAGCCGGAAGGCGAGCAGGAAGAGGCCGACGTCGAGCGCGATCGCGAGCGCGTAGCCGGCGACGCGCCCCCACCAGGCGAGGTCGACTGCGGTCTGGTTGCCGGTCACGAAGCCCGACACGACCGTGCTGACGACGAGGCCGACGCCGATCGTGAGCAGGGCGGCCACGCCCCGCAGGAGCCGCTCGGCGAGGCCGGGGCGCTCCTGCTCCGGGAGCTCCCAGACGGAGTTGAAGGCCGTCTGCGTCACCTTGACGACCGCGAGACCGCTCCAGAGGGCGGTGAGGGTGCCGAGGACGAGTGCCCAGGCGGAGCCGGTCAGGCCGCCGATCGTGCCCAGGTCGAGCAGCGGGAAGAGCTGCGCGACGTTCTCCAGGACGACGTCGTGCGTGTGGCCGTGGAGCACGTAGCCGAGCACGGTCACGCCGACGAGGAAGAGCGGGAAGACCGAGAAGAAGGCCCAGAAGGCGATCATGCTGGCGAGGCCGCTCGACCGGTCCTCGGCGAACTTCTTCAGGACGGCGACGGCGACGCCCGACTTGCCATGCTGCCGCTGCGCCTGGTCCAGCCGCTCCTTCACGCCCATGCGAACAGGCTTGCCGCGGCCCGGAGACGCGAAACCGGGCGCTACGCTCGGCGCATGCGCCGGATGCTCGCCGTCGCAGCGCTCCTGGCCGCGACAGCCGCCTGCGGCTCGAGCGCGCCGACCGGGTCGCCCATCGTCTTCGGCCTCACGGGCGGGAACATCCGCCCGTTCAGCGTGACGATCCGGCCGAACGGGAGCGTGCACGAGCGCGGGACGACACCGCCGATCCACCGCCGGCAGATTCCGCCGGCGGAAGTGCAGCGGCTCCAACGCGAGATCAAGGTGGCGAGCCTCGCGAGCAGGAACTGCACCGGCGCGCTGCCGGACACCGCGAGCCGGTACATCCGGTCGGGTGGACGCACGGTGACGGTGCACGGCAGTTGCGACACCGCCTTCGAGCGCATCTGGAACAAGCTCGTCGCCGCCGTCGGCGGGCGCTAGTCGAGCTTGATCGCGACGTGCTTGATCTGCGTGTACTCCTCCATCGAGTACAGCGACATGTCCTTGCCGTAACCGGACTGCTTGTAGCCGCCGTGCGGCAGCTCCGAGGAGATCGGCAGCAGGTGGTCGTTGACCCACACGGCACCGAACTGGAGCCTGCGCGCCGCGTTCAGCGCACGACCGACGTCGCGTGTCCAGACCGACGCGGCGAGGCCGTAGCGGACGTCGTTCGCCCAGCGGATCGCCTCGTCGTCGTCGGCGAAGCGCTGCACGGTCACGACCGGCCCGAAGACCTCCTTCTGGACGATCTCGTCGGTCTGCTGCACGTCGGTCACGACCGTCGGCTGGACGAAGTAGCCCTTGCCGCCGTTCGTGCCGCCGCCCGTGACGACCTTCGCGCCCTGCGCGCGCTCGAGAAAGCCGAGGATCCGCTCCTGCTGCTCCTGCGAGATGACCGAGCCCATCTCGGTCTCGTCGTCGAGCGGGTCGCCGACCTTGAGCGACTCGACCTGCGGCACGAGCTCGGAGAGCAGCGTGTCGTAGATCTTCGGGCCGGCGATGACGCGGGAGCCCGCGGTGCAGTCCTGGCCGGAGTTCCAGTAGCCGGCGAGGCGGATGCCCTCGGCGACCGCCTTCGGGTCGGCGTCGTCGAAGATCACCATCGGCGCCTTGCCGCCGAGCTCGAGGTGGACGCGCTTCAGCGTGCCGGCGGCCGTGCGGGCGACGATCTTGCCGGTCTCCACGTCGCCGGTGATCGAGACCAGGCCGACGTCGGGATGCTCGACGAGCCGCTGCCCGACCGGCACCCCGTCGCCGCTCACGACCTGGAGCACGCCTGCCGGGATCACCTCCTGGGCGAGCTGCACGAAGCGGAGGAGCGAGAGCGGCGTCTGCTCCGACGGCTTGAGGATCTGGAGGTTGCCCGCCGCGAGTGCCGGCCCCATCTTCCAGACGGCCATCATCAGCGGGTAGTTCCACGGGCAGATGCCGCCGACGATGCCGATCGGCTCGCGCCGGATCATCGACGTGTAGCCGGCGATGTACTCGCCGGCCGACTTCCCCTCGAGGTTCCGGGCCGCCCCTGCGAAGAAGCGGAGGTTGTCGGCGGAGAACGGCATCTCGTCGCGGGAGGCCAGGAGCGGCTTGCCGACGTTGACGGACTCGAGCTGCGCGAGCTCCTCCGCGTGCTCCTCCAGCACGTCCGCGAGGGCGTGCAGGAGCTCGGAGCGCACCTTCGGGGTCTTCTCGAGCCACTCCGGCGCCGCCTTCTTCGCCGCCTCGACCGCCCGGTCGACGTCTTCGGCGCCGCAGCGCGGCACCTCGGCGATCGTCTCGCCGGTCGCGGGGGCGATCACCTCCATCGTCTCGCCGGAGGCCGCCTCGACGAGCTCGCCTCCGATCAGGATCCGGTACTGGGTCGCCGTGGTGCTCATCTGGTTCCTCCTTCAGTCTCAGGCGCTCTCCCGGCCTCGGCGAGCGCCTCCTCCAGCAGGTCGAGGCCGCGCTCGAGCTCGTCGTCCGTCGCCGTGAGCGGCGGCAGGAGCCGGATCACGTTGCCGTACAGGCCGCACGAGAGGAGGAGCAGCCCCTTCTCGAAGGCGGCGGCCGTCGTCGCCTTCGCCGCGTCGGGCGTCCGCTCCAGGAGCTCGAGGGCGAGCATGGCGCCGAGGCCGCGCACCTCGCCGGCGATCGGCTGCCGCGAGGCGATCTCGTCGAGCCGGCGGCGCAGGAGCGAGCCGACGTGCTCCGCCCGCTCGCAGAAGCCGGGCGCGGCCAGCTCGTCGAGCACGGCGAGCGCCGCGGCACAGGCGACCGGATTGCCGCCGAAGGTGCCGCCGAGCCCACCCGGGTGGACGGCGTCCATCAGCTCCGCGCGTCCGGTGACGGCGGCGAGCGGCAGCCCTCCGCCGAGCGTCTTCCCCGAGACGAGCAGGTCCGGCTCGACCGTCTCCCCCTCGTGGGAGAGCTGCTCGATCGCCCACATCGTCCCCGTGCGGCCGCAGCCCGCCTGCACCTCGTCGTCGACGTAGAGGATCCCGTGCTCGTCGCAGATGCGGCGGAGCGCGTGCACGAACTCGGGGGTCATCGGGATGAAGCCGCCCTCTCCCTGCACCGGCTCGAGCACGACGCACGCCACCGAGCGGGGATCGACGTCCTGCCTGAACAGGAGCTCGAGGCCGTCGAGCGCGTCCTCGGTCGTGACGCCGCGGTACGGGTAGGGCGCGGGCGCGCGGTGCACGTCGGGGGCGAGCGGCCCGAAGCTCTGCTTGTAGACGAGCTTCGCCGTCATCGCCATGGTCAGGTTCGTGCGGCCGTGGAAGGCCCGGTCGAAGACGACGACGCCAGGCCGGCCGGTGGCGGCGCGGGCGATCTTGACGGCGTTCTCGACCGCCTCGGCGCCCGAGTTGAGGAGGACGGACTTCGTCTCGGAGCCGCCGGGCCAGAGCTCGTCGAGGCGGCGGCAGAGCTCGACGTACGGCTCGTAGGCGCCGACCATGAAGCACTGATGGAGGTACCTGTCGACCTGCTCGTGGATCGCGGCGACGACGGCGGACGGCCCGTGGCCGAGGTTCTGGCAGGCGATGCCGCCGGCGAAGTCGAGGAACTCGCGCCCGTCCGCGTCCCAGAGGCGGGCGCCGGCCGCGCGGGAGACGACGAGCGAAGGCGTGGAGACGCCGCGGGCGACGTACCGTTCGCGCGCGGCGAGCACATGCCCGCTCGCGCCTGCGCCTTCCTCCAGAGACATGGGCGCTTGAGATTATCGCTGCGCGATCAGGCCGCTTCAAGCGGAACCGGCTCGCATTGCGAGGCGCAGGCTCCTGCTAGGTGCGAAATGCGTGGCCGGTGGCAGCCACCCTCACAGAAGCGTCTCGAACGTCCCGAAGCGAAGCTCGCTCGCGTAGAGGAAGCGCGTCTCGTCGACGAGGGCCATGTACGCGTCGCGCTGCTCCCCGACGAAGGCGTTGTACGCGTCGGCCGACTCCCAGCGGTCGATCACGAGGTAGCGGCCGGGCGTCTCCAGGTCGCGCAGGAGCTCGGTGCCGATGTAGCCGCGGCCCGGGCGGAAGAACGCGGTCCACTCGCCGTCCGGCCCGTAGACGCGCTCGAACTCCGCCGTGTCGCGCACCTCGTAGCTGAAGACGAGTGCGATCATCCGGCTGAGGATAAGGTCCGGGCGATGAACCCGGCAGCCGTTCCCGAGCAGCTCGACGACCGTGCCGAGTACGCCGGCGTCCTCCGCTTCTACCACCTCGCGAAGCACCAGGAATGGCAGGTCGGGGACATGCCCTGGGGCGAGATCCCGTTCGTGCCGGAGGGCAAGGGGACGCCCGAGCGGCAGGCGCGGCGGCGGGACATCTGGCGCTCGGTGATCATGCAGCAGCTCCAGGCCGACGTCTTCGCCTGCGAGATGGCCTCGCAGCTCCTGTCGGCCGCGCCGGACCCGGAGGCGCGCCTCTACTACTCGACGATGGTGCAGGACGAGTCGCGGCACACGGAGGCGTGGCTGCGGCTGATCGGCCAGGTCGGCGGGGAGGGGGAGCGCGACCCGTACCTCGACGAGCTCGCGCACATGTTCCTCGAGGCCGACCTGCTCGAGGAGAAGGTCTTCCTCATGCAGGTCTTCTTCGAGCGGCTGATCATCCCGCGCTTCCGGCTGATCGCGCGCTCCTCGCGCGGGACGTTGCTCGAGGACCTCTGCAACCGGCTCGCGATCGACGACGGCATCCACCACGGCGCCGGGATGGCCTACGAGCGGGTGCTGCTGCAGTCGGCGGGGAAGAACGTGCGCTCGCGGCTCGTGGACGCTGCGAACACGATGCTGCCGATCTTCGCGCAGCACGTCCTCTGGCGGCCGAAGGCGCGCGAGATGATCGGTCACCTGATGGAGGCGCGCGACCGGGAGCGCCTGCGCGAGGAGCTGAACCACGGCGTCCGGCTCGCCAACTCGCTCGGCCTCGACGTGTCGGACGTCCGGCTGCCCGCCGGCTGAGAAAGCGCGCGGCTCTAGGCGGCGTCGCGGCCGTTGCTGGAGGCGTCGCCCGCCTTTGCCCGGACGGCGATCCCGCCGAAGACCGCCGTCCCCGTGAGCGTGAGCACGGGTGCGTCGGGGTCGTCCTGGACCGACGAGCGGGCGTCGACTCCGCCTGCCACCGCCTTGAGCTCGGATTCGAGACGGCAGCCGGGTGGCGCCTTGACCGCGATCCCGCCGAACAGGGCGTGCAGGGACAACCGCGCTCCCGGTGCGAGCTCGGCGTCGCGCAGGTCGACGTCGATCCCGCCGAACCACGCGAGCATCGAGCCTCCCGTGAACGCCTTCGCCCGGCTCTTCAGCGCGATGCCGTCGAAGACGGCGACGAGGCCGAGCTCGTCGCTCTCCTCGTCTCCGTGCGAGGTCACGGACTGCCGCACGAACGCGGCGGCACCCAGCGCTCCGGCCCAGACGCCGAGGTTGAAGAGCAGGAATCCGCGCAGCGGACGCATCGACTCCGAGCCTACAACGCCCGCCCGCGTACCGGCGGGCGGAGAGCTAGCGGTCGTCGTCGCCGATCACGGCGATCCGGGCGGGCGAGTGCATCTCCAGCATCGCCTCGACGTAGAGCTCGCGCACGTCGTCCATCTTCGGCCGCGGATCGTCGCGCCAGGATCGCGGCAGCGAGTTCCGCAACCGGGTCCGTGCGGCTTGCTCGCGCTCCCAGTGCTCGCGAAGGCTTGTGTCAATCATCGCTCTGCAATGTCGGCAGCCGCGCCGACCTGCTTGAGCCCGGCCTCAGCGCAGGCCGCCGCGCTCGAAGTGCGCGCGGAAGAAGTTCTCGCTGCCGGCGGTCGCCATCGCCGCCGAGGCGCTGATCTCGAGCGCGAGCGCCGTGGCCGCCACGAGCTGGGCGAGCCGGTAGACCTTTCCCGGCCCGGCGCAGCCCATCAGCCCGAGCCAGCGCTTCGGGCCGGGCAGCGTCGTGCCGCCGCCGACGGTGCCGACCTCGAGCCCGGGGAAGCGGATCGAGACGTGGAGTCCTCCGTCGACGCGCTGCTCGACGCCGTGGGCCATCGCGCTCGTCGCGACCAGTCCCAGGTCCTGGCCCGTCGCCGCGAAGACGGCCGCGACCGCCGAGGCGGGAGTGAAGGCGACCGACTGCATCCCGGAGGCGACGGCGCCGTGGGTGCCCGCCCACGCGAGCTCCTCGAGGTCGGGAAGCGTCGTCCGCAGCACGCGCTCGATCGCCGCCTCGCTCAGCGTCGTCTCGGCGATCACGGTCTTGCCGTGTCCCTGCTGGAAGTACTCGAAGGACGGCTTCTTGTCGCCGCCCATGTTCGCCTCGAGGATCACGCGCTCGACCGGCACCGGCGCCTGCGGCAGGACGTAGGCCATGTTCAGCGCGTAGGCGTTGCGGGTCATCATGTTCGCGCCGAAGGCGTCGCCCGTCGTGAAGCGCCAGAGGACATGGCACATCGGGCCGACGACGTGCGTCTTCGCCTCCCGCAGGACGGCGTACGTCGACAGCTCGGGGCGGTCGGCCGCGCGCAGGAAGTCGCGCATGGCCGGCACCTGCTCCCCGAGCCAGCCGGCGAGACGCAGTGCGTCCCCCGCGCTGTTGCAGACGAAGCAGGAGGCTCTGGTGATCCTGTCGGCTATCACGTACGTTCGGCAGCCGCCGGACAGCGCGATCGCCTTTGCGCCACGCTGCACCGACGCCGTGAGGCCGCCCTCGGTGTGCGCGAGCGGTACGACGACGTCCTCCTGGGCGCGCCCGGTCTCGACGACCTCGCCGTCCTCGGAGAGCTCGTACTCGCCGAGCGAGACGGCGAGCTCGGCCACCGAGACCGGCAGCGAGACGAGCCCCGTCACCGACTCCGCTGCGCGCTCGTAGGCGGCGAGGTCTGTCTCGGGGAGCCCGAGCGCCTGCTGACGCGCCCGGACCGAATCCGGATCGTTCTTGCGGGGAAGCCGAGCCACCCGCGCATTCTCCCCCGAGTACGCTGACGGTGTGGCGGCCACCCTCCTCGACGGCAAGACGCTCGGCGCGAAGGTGCGCGAGGAAGTCGCGGCCTCGGTCGCCGAGCTCGGCCACGTCGGCCTCGCCACCGTCCTCGTCGGCGACGATCCGGCGTCCCACATCTACATCGGACTCAAGCAGAAGGCCGCGCAGCAGGCGGGCATGGACGCACGCGACATCGAGCTTCCCGCTGCGACCTCCGAGGAGGATCTGCTCGCGACGATCGCCGAGCTCAACGCCGACGACGCCGTGGACGGGCTCCTCGTCCAGCTCCCGCTCCCCGACCACCTCGACGAGAACCGGATCATCGAGGCCATCTCGCCGGAGAAGGACGTCGACGGCATCCATCCCATCAACGCGGGGAGGCTCTATCTGGGCCGGCCCGCCCTCGTGCCGGGCACGCCGCTCGGGATCATGCGGATGCTCGACGAGTACGAGATCCCGCTCGAAGGCGCGCGCGCGGTCGTCATCGGCCGCTCGGCCATCGTCGGCAAGCCGATGGCGCACCTGCTCCTCCAGCGCCACGCGACGGTGACGATCTGCCACTCACGCACGCGGGACCTGCAGCGGCACACGCTCGACGCCGACGTCCTCGTGGCCGCGGTCGGCCGCCTGCACCTCGTCTCCGCCGAGATGGTCAAGGCGGGCGCGACCGTGATCGACGTCGGCATGAACCGCGGCGAGGGCAAGAAGGTGCTCGGCGACGTCGATCCGGGCGCGGTGGAGCGGGCGGCCTTCATGACCCCGGTTCCGGGTGGCGTGGGCCCGATGACGATCGCGATGGTGCTCCAGAACACGGTCACGGCGGCTCGCGCGAGACAGGAACGCGCGGTTGCACCTACCGGAAACTGAGTTAGACTCCGGCTGTTTCATCAACGGTCGGCGGCTCGGTGCCCGGGCCGTCGTGTTTCTGCAAGGAGGAAGGGTTGGCTGAGGGCACCGTCAAGTGGTTCTCGAACGAGAAGGGCTATGGCTTCATCGAGCGCGAAGGTGGCGACGATGTCTTCGTGCACTTCTCCGCGATCACGATGGACGGCTACAAGTCGCTGACCGAAGGCCAGCGTGTGTCGTTCGAGGTCGTGCAGGGCGACAAGGGCGCGCAGGCCGCGAACGTCCAGGCGATCTAGAGAACCTGTCGGACCAAAGTTGAAGAGGGCCCCGACAGGGGCCCTCTTCTTTTTGGGAGGATCGAGAGATGGCAATAGACCGGGAACAGCTCCTCCACGTCGCCCACCTGGCGCGGCTCGAGCTGCGCGACGACGAGCTCGAGCGGTTCGGCGCGCAGGTCGGCGAGATCCTGGCCGCCGTCTCGAAGGTCTCGGAGCTCGACCTCGCCGGCGTGCCGGCGACCTCGCATCCGCTCGACGTCGTCAACGTGTGGGGCGAGGACGAGCCGCGTCCGTCCCTGCCGCTGGAGGACGCGCTCGCGAACGCACCCGAGCGTGACGGCGACTTCTTCCGGGTGCCGCCCGGGGGGACCTCGTGATCGACACGCTGCGGCTGACGGCCGAGGGCGCAAAGGACCTGCTGGAGCGGAAGGAGATTTCCGGCGCGGAGCTCTGGGACGCCTACGGGCGCGCGATCGGGGAACGTGACGAGGAGCTGCACTGCTATCTCCACCTCTGCGACGACCCCGGCGGAGACGGGATCCCGATCGCCGTCAAGGACGTGATCGGGACGAAGGGCATCCCGACGACGGCCGGCTCGCGCATCCTCGAGGGCTACGTCCCCGTCTACGACTCGACGGTGGTCGAGCGGCTGAAGGCGCACGGCCTGCGGATCCTCGGCAAGACGAACACGGACGAGTTCGCGATGGGCTCCTCGACCGAGAACTCCGCCTACGGGCCGACGCGGAACCCGTGGGATCCCTCGCGTGTGCCGGGAGGCTCGGGCGGCGGCTCGGCGGCAGCCGTCAGCGCGGGTCTCGCCCCCTGGGCGCTCGGCACCGACACGGGCGGCTCGATCAAGCAGCCGGCGGCGCTGTGCGGCAACGTCGGTCTCCGCCCGACGTACGGCACGGTCTCGCGCTACGGCATCGTCGCCTTCGCCTCGAGCCTCGACCAGGTCGGCCCCGTCGCGCGCACGACCCGCGACTGCGCCTACCTCTACTCGCTCATCGCCGGCCGGGACCCGCGGGACTCGACGACGGTCGAGCTGCCGCACGCGGTCGAGCTGCCCGAGGGCGACGACCTGAAGGGGCTGCGGATCGGCGTGCCGAAGGAGCTGAACGAGGCCGAGGGGATCGAGCCGGGCGTGGCGACCGCCGTCTCGACCGCGATCGCGCGGCTCGAAGGGCTGGGCGCGGAGATCTCGGAGTGCTCGCTGCCGCTCTCGGTCGAGTACGGGGTGCCGTGCTACTACCTCATCGCGCCGGCCGAGGCCTCCTCCAACCTCGCCCGCTACGACGGCGTCCGCTACGGCTTCCGCGCCGAGGCGGCCGAGCGGCTCGAGATGTACGAGCGCTCGCGCGACGAAGGCTTCGGCGACGAGCCGAAGCGACGGATCATGGTCGGGACGTACGCGCTCTCGGCCGGCTACTACGACGCGTACTACGGCCAGGCGCAGAAGGTGCGGACGGTGATCAAGCGCGAGCACGACGCGCTCTTCGAGAGCTTCGACGCGCTCCTCTCGCCGACCTCGCCGACCGTCGCCTTCCCGCTCGGCGCGCGCACCGCGGACCCGATCGCCATGTACCTCTCCGACCTGCTCACGATCCCGTCCTGCCTCGCGGGGCTGCCGGGACTCAACGTGCCGTGCGGCCTCTCCGAAGGGCTACCGGTCGGGCTCCAGCTCGTCGGCCCCCAGTTCGGCGAGAACACGCTCTTCCGGATCGGTCACGTCCTGGAGCAGGCGCTCGGCTTCGACCCGGTGCCGGAAAGGCTGCGCTGACGGTGCGCTTCGAGGATCCTGCGGCCGAGTTCGTGCTCGCGGCCGAGCGCGTCTTCGGCGAGGAGCCGCGCGTGCTCGACGGCTCGCGCGCGCTGCTCGTCGGCGGCGTCAAGCTCCAGCTCGAGGCCGGCGAGCGCGAGCTGTGGCTGATCGAGACGCACGGCCCGCTCGAGAAGCGGCTCGCGATGGTCGAGGTGCACGAGGACGTCGAGGACGCCCTGCGCGAGGCGAAGGAGAAGCTCCATGACGGCGGCTGACTGGGAAGCGGTCGTCGGGCTCGAGGTGCACGTGCACCTGAAGACGCGGACGAAGATGTTCTGCCGCTGCGAGCTCGAGTACGGGGCCCCGGAGAACACGCATACCTGCCCGGTCTGCCTCGCCCACCCCGGCGCGCTGCCGGTGCCGAACGCGCGCGCGATCGAGATGACGATCCTGCTCGGCCTCGCGCTCGACTGCGAGATCGCCGGGCACGCGGTCTTCGCCCGCAAGAACTACTTCTACCCCGACCTGCCGAAGGGCTACCAGATCAGCCAGTTCGAGGCGCCGCTCTGCGGGCGCGGCCGCTTCGTCCTGCCCACGGAGGACGGCGACCGCGAGATCGGGATCGTCCGGGCGCACCTCGAGGAGGACGCGGCGAAGACGGTGCACGCCGGCGGCGCGACGGGCCGCTCGATCGGCGCCGACTACAGCCTCGTGGACTTCAACCGCGGCGGCACGCCGCTCCTCGAGATCGTGAGCGAGCCCGACCTCCGCTCGGCGGAGGAGGCGATGTCGTACCTCCGCCTGCTCCGCCAGACGATCCGCGAGCTCGGCATCTCCGACGCGGACATGGAGAAGGGAACGTTGCGCGCCGACGTCAACGTCTCGGTGCGGCAGCGCGGGGAGGACGGCTTCCGGCCCCGCTGGGAGATCAAGAACATGAACTCGTTCCGGTTCATCGGCCGCGCGATCGAGGCGGCGATCCGGCAGCAGGTCGCGGCCCACGAGGCGGGGGAGGAGGTCGTCCAGTCGACCTACGACTACGACGCCGACACCGACCGGCTCACCGTGCACCGCTCGAAGGAGGAGGCGGACGACTACCGCTACTTCCCGGAGCCCGACCTCGTCCCGGTCGAGCCTCCGGCGGAGCTCGTCGAGCGGCTGCGCGGCGAGCTGAGGGAGCGGCCCGCCGACCGGATTCGCCGCCTGGGCGACGAGCTCGGGTTCGCCTCCGCCGCCGAGCTCGTCACCACCGGCAACGAGTGGAAGGCGGAGGCGCTCGCGGCGGAGGGCGTCGCCTGGGACGTCGCGGCGGCGGTCGCGATGAACAGGGGCGACTTTCTCCCGGAGAACGCGGCGCCGCTCGCCCGGATCGTGCAGGCGAGCCTGACCCGCGAGGCGCTCGACGAGGCGTTCGCGGCCGCCGCCGCGGGGCCGATCGACGCGGAGGGCTACCTCGCGCGCACGGTGCTCGGCGACGAGTCCGAGCTCGAG
This sequence comes from uncultured Gaiellales bacterium, assembly GCA_964602945.1. Taxonomy (GTDB): domain Bacteria; phylum Actinomycetota; class Thermoleophilia; order Gaiellales; family Gaiellaceae; genus Palsa-739. Next base: position 845 of record CAZRTE010000023.1, on the reverse strand, counting down.
CCCGTGATCGACGGGGTCATCGCCGCCCATCCGGAGCAGGTCGAGACCTACCGCGGCGGCAAGGAGGGCGTGCTCGGCTTCCTCGTCGGCCAGGTGATGCGCGAGACGCAGGGCAAGGCCGACCCGAAGGTCGTCAACCGGCTGCTGCGGGAGAAGCTGCGGGGCTGACCGGCCCTCAGTCGGTCACCAGGGGAGCGACCTCGGCCTGGATGAGCGGCTCGCGCCGCGTGGCGAGGTAGACGGCGCTGCCGAGGACCACGGCCGCCATCACGACGAACAGGATCCGGTAGTCGACGAGGACGGAGAGCGCGGCACCGAGCGCGATCGACGTCGTCTGCGCGAGCGTCGCGACGAGGTCGGCGGCGGCGGAGACGCGGCCCTGGATCCGTAGCGGCGTGCGGAGCTGGAGCGCGGTCATGTAGCCGACGAGCACCCAGGCGATGCCGACTCCCGCCAGCACGAGGGCCACGAGGGTGAGGGGGAGCGAGGGCAGCGTGAGCAGGAGGGCGCAGAGGCCGAAGAGGCCGAGGCCGACTCCCGTGGCCCGAACGTCGCCGAGGCGGCGGATGACGGCCGCGGCGGTGACTCCGCCCGCGATGGCTCCGAATCCCTGCAGCGTCGCCAGCACGCCGAAGAAGGAGGGCTGGTGGCCCAGCCGGCTGATCACGTAGAAGATCAGCGTCTCGGAGAAGCCCACGACGAGCAGGGCGATCGCGGCGCCGACCATGAGCTGCCGGAGGGGGAGGGTCCGCCACAGATGCTTGGCTCCGGCCGTGACCTCGTCGACGAAGTGGTGCTCGGAGGGCTCGGGCTTCTCCTCCACGACCCGCATGCTCGCGAGGAAC
>CAZRTE010000022.1:0-30877 GCA_964602945.1 uncultured Gaiellales bacterium | reverse complement strand
GCTCGCCGACGACCCGCCCAGCCTGGCCCAGCTGCACAGCGGCAGGTGCCCCTGAGGCGGAAGGTCAGTGCCGCTGCTGCGTCTTCGGCTCCGAGTACGTGCCCGTACGATCCAGCCTCCGCCACACGTGCACGAGTCCACCGCCTGCGCCGCTACGAATCCCGACTGTGGCGGCCGATGCCGAGGCCGTGGACTGCCTTCCCGACCTCCTGGGCCGCAGCCAGGACGTTGCTGCTGGCCATGGCCTCGATCTCCAGCGGCTCCTCCTCCCACGCCCGGCAGAAGTGCTGCGCTGCCCGGTAGAGCGTCTCGATCGCCTGGAGCTGCTCCGCCTCCTGCTCGTCCATGCGAGACCTCCTGTCTGTCACACAGCCGTACAGACCATTATCCACGCGCCCGGGCTTTTCCCTCGCTCGGGCGCACCTGAGGACCTCGTCAGGTGGAACGGCGTGCTCGCCGGCTCCAGTACCACTGTCCGGGCGCCCGGTTGATCTCGCCCCGCGCGTGCCCGAGAAACCCCGCCTTGTCCGGCGCGTTTCCTCATGGGCGGTGACGGGATCGAACCGCCGACCTCCTGCTTGTAAGGCAGGCGCTCTCCCAGCTGAGCTAACCGCCCGGGCGCCCGAACGGTACCGCTACTTCTCGTCGAGCCTCAGCGCGGCGGAGTTGATGCAGTAGCGGAGGCCGGTCGGGTGCGGGCCGTCGGGGAAGACGTGCCCGAGGTGGCCGCCGCACTTGGCGCACAGCACCTCGGTGCGCACCATCCCGTAGCTCGTGTCCGTCTCCTCCTCGACCGCGTCCTCGCCGGCGGGCGCGGAGAAGGCGGGCCAGCCGCAGCCGGAGTCGTACTTCTCGTCCGACTCGAACAGCTCCGCACCGCAGCCGGCGCAGCGGTACGTGCCCGGCTCGAACACGTGGTCGTACTCGCCGCTGAACGGCGCCTCGGTTCCCTTCTCGCGCAGGACGCGGTACTGCTCCGGGGTCAGCGCTGCCCGCCACTCCTGCTCGGACTTCTCGATCTCGGCCATGGAGAAGGAATACCTGACGGAGCGCGTCCGCCGGAGGCCGGGCGCCACGGTGGCGAGTAGCCTCGGGACGATGTGGACCGTCGAGGACGAGGGGCCGCCGGTCGACCCGGAGGCGCGTGAGCTCGCCGTCACGCTCGCTGCGGGCGGGCCGCGCTGGGTCTCGCCGGACGGGGAGTTCGCGATCTGGTCGGCCTCGCTCGACGACGGGCGCGCGCTCACCCTGCGGGGCACGCTCGGCCACGTCGCGGCCGGGGAGAGCCTCGTCGTCGCGGGCGCCCTGGAGCAGCATCCGCGCTACGGCTGGCAGTTCGCCGTCGAGTCGTTCCGCTCGACGCTGCCGCAGACCGCGGAGGGGGTCGCGCTCTGGCTCCGCCGCCGCGTCCCGGGCATCGGCCCGACGTTCGCGCGCGCCATCGTCGAGCACTTCGGCGCCGAGCGCGTCTTCGCGGAGCTCGACCGCGATCCCGAGCGGCTGCGCGAGGTGCGGACGAAGGCGGGCCGTGCGATCTCGCGCCGTGCGGTGGAGCGCGCGGTCGAGGCGTGGCGGGAGGTCGCGACGATCCGCGAGGTGGAGACGTTCCTGTTCGCGCACGGGATCGGCGCGGGACTCGCGGCCCGGCTCGTCCGGACGTACGGCGCCGACGTGGTCGCCGTGCTCGAGGACGACCCGTACCGGCTGACGGAGGTGCCGCGGATCGGCTTCCGCGTCGCGGACCGGGTCGCACGCTCGCTCGGCGTCGAGCTCGACGCGCCGCAGCGGCTGCGCGCGGGGCTGCTGTTCGCGCTCGGCGAGGCGGCGGCCGACGGCAACGTCTTCCTCCCGTCGCCCGAGCTGTGGCAGGCGGCGGCCCGGCTGCTCGAGGTGCACGAGACGGCGCCGCTCGAGGCGGCGCTCGCGCGGCTGGTGCGCGAAGGCGAGGTCGTGCTCGAGGAGGAGCGCGCGTACCTCGCCGAGCTGTGGCAAGCGGAGACGCGGCTCGCGGAGGCGATCGTGGAGCGGGCGCACGCGCCGGACGGCGAGCTGTTCGAGCCCCAGGCGCACCGGCCGGAGGCGCTCGACGTCTCGGACGAGCAGTGGGCGGTCGTCGAGCTCGTGCGCACCCGGCCGCTCGTCCTGCTCACCGGGCTGCCGGGGGCGGGCAAGACGCACACGCAGCGGGTCGTCGTCGAGCTCGCCCGCCGCGCCCGCACCCGCGTCCTCCTCTGCGCGCCGACGGGGAAGGCGGCGCGGCGCATGCGCGACCTGACCGGCCACGACGCGATGACGATCCACCGCGCGCTCGGCTGGTCGCCGAACGAGAACCGCTTCCTCCGCGACGAGGACGACCCGCTCTCGAACGACGTCGAGCTCGTGATCGTCGACGAGGCCTCGATGCTCTCGCTCGAGCTCGCCGACGCGCTCTTCCGCGCCGCGGGCGGCTGTCATGTGCTGCTCGTCGGCGACACCGACCAGCTGCCGCCGATCGGTCCGGGCCGCGTCCTCGCCGACCTCGTCGCGAGCGGTTCCGTCCCGCGCGTCCACCTGACGGCGATCTACCGGCAGGCTGCGCGCTCGCTCATCGTCCGCAGCGCCCGGCGCATCAACGAGGGCCGGCCGCCCTTCCTCTCCCTCGAGGAGGCCCACGCCGAGCTCGGCGAGCAGGAGCTCGACGAGGACTTCTTCTGGGTCTCGCGCAACGGTCCCGACAGCCTGCGCGAAGCGGTGCTCGAGCTCGCCTGCGAGGCGCTGCCGCGCCGGGGCTTCGACCCGCGGACGGAGGTGATGACGCTCGCGCCGATGCGCCGCGGCCGGGTCGGGCTGATCGAGCTGAACGCGGAGCTCGAGCAGCGGCTCAACCCGGCGGGGACGCCCGTCGTGCGCGACCTCCGCGTCGGCTCGCGCATCGTCCAGACGCGCAACGACTACACGCCCGAGCGGGAGGTGATGAACGGTGAGGTCGCCTTCGTCCGGGCCTGGGACGAGGAGGAGGGCGAGGCGCTGCTCTCGCTCGACGACGGCGAGCGCGAGATCTCCGTGCCCGCGGCGGCGCTCGAGACGTACGAGCTCGCGTGGGCGCTCACGATCCACCGGGCGCAGGGCTCGCAGTTCCCGGCCGTCGTCGCGCCCTGGTCGTCCCAGTACCACGTGATGCTGTCGCGGCCGCTCCTCTACACGGCGGTCACGCGGGCGCAGCGGCTCTGCGTGCTCGCGGGCGAGCGGCGGGCGCTGCTGACGGCGGTCGCGCGCGGGGAGGGGCGGACGCGGCACTCCTCGCTCGTCGAGCGCATCGCGTAGGCAGGCCCGAGCCGAGAGGAAGGATGGATGCCCCCAACGGGATTCGAACCCGTGCTACGGCCTTGAAAGGGCCGCGACCTGGACCGCTAGTCGATGGGGGCCGGCGCGAGGTCAGGCTACCGGTACACGGGATCGGGAGACAGGCGGCCGGCGCAAGCATCCGGCCCGCGCCGGATCGTCGAGGGCGTCCTCCGCCAACCTCTGGCGCCGCCGTTCGTCATTGCATCGTACGGGGGCAAGGTGATAGAAGGGTCACCTGCGCTTGTACTTGAGAAACGATCGCACAACGATCTGTTTGGGTACTCGGCTAAGACGTATTCCCTTCTCCCTACAAGGCACTGCACCAGTTGAGGGGGGCGGGGGAAGGAGGGAAAATCATGGACAGGCAGAGCCGCCGGCTGCTGGACGAATACCGGCAGAACGAAGCCGGCCCCGTTGAAAACGCTCTCATAGACGACTTCGTGAGCGGCGAGCTCGACCGTGGGGAGTTTCTCCGCCGCGCAACGGTGTTCGGCCTCTCGGTGCCGGCCATCGGCGCCGCGCTCGGAGCGCTCGGCGAGACGCCGCTCGCGTGGGCCGGGACGGCGCAGGCCCGGGTCGGCGGACGGCTCCACGTCGGCCTCATCCCCGGCCCGACGAAGGATCTCGAGCCGCACCTGCTCGCCGACCTCGGCGGATTCCAGGCGGCGGGAATCGCGGGCGAGTTCCTCACCCGGACGACGACCACGCTGAAGCTGAAGCCCGAGCTCGCGGTCAGCTGGAAGGCGAACAAGGACGCGACGGTGTGGACGTTCAAGCTGCGCAAGGGCGTGAAGTTCCAGACCGGCAAGTCGTTCGGCGCCGACGACGTCGTCGCGACGTACAGGCGCCTGACCAACCCGAAGACCGGCTCGCAGGCGATCTCCGCGTTCGGCGGCGTGCTGAAGCCCCACGGGGTGCGCAAGGTCGACGAGCACACGGTCAGGTTCCACCTCGAGTCGCCGAACGCGAACTTCCCGTATCTGACCTGCGAGACGACCTACCAGGCGATCATCCTGCCGGCCAACTACAAGGTCGGCACGTTCACGCAGAAGCCGCAGACGACGGCCGCGTTCCAGCTCACCTCGTACACCCCGGGCGTGGGCTCGACGTACCAGCGCTTCCCCGGCTGGTGGGGCGGCCACGCTCCGCTCGACGGGGTCGACGCGACCTACTTCACCGAGGACGCCGCCATCGTGGCGGCGCTGCTCGGCGGTCAGATCGACCTCGTGGGCCAGCTCAACGTCACGAGCGGGCGGGCGATCCTGAACAACCCGAACATGAAGGTGATCGCCGCGCACGGCGCATCGCACCGCCAGGTGCCGATGCGCACGGACATGCACAACGCGTTCCACGACCACCGCGTCCGGCAGGCGCTCGCGCTCACGCTCAACCGGCCGGGAATCGTCAAGACGCTCTTCAGCGGCTACGCCGACGTCGGCAACGACTCGCCGTTCGCGCCGGTGTACCCGTCGACGGCCAAGCGCGTCCACCAGCGGCACCAGAACCTGCGGCAGGCGAAGCAGCTCCTGCACGCAGCCGGGCACCCGCACGGATTCAAGATCACGCTCACGACCGAGAAGGTCGGCGAGATCCCACAGCTCGCCCAGATCGTCCAGGCTTCAGCGAGGAAGATCGGGATTCACATCAACCTCAGGGTCCTGACCTCCGCCAAGTACTTCTCCGGCACGTCGTCGGGGCCGCCCAAGGGCTGGGGGACGACGCCGTGGCTGAACGCCCCGCTCGACATCACCGACTGGGGGCACCGGCCGGTGCCGAACGTCTACCTGACGGCCGCGCTGATGTCGAAGGGACAGTGGAACGCCGCGCACTACTCGAGCAAGAAGTTCGACGCGCAGGCCCGCGCCTACATCGGGGCGATCTCGCTCAGGGATCAGCGCCGCCACGCGAAGCACATGGAGAAGATCCTGCTGCACGACACGCCGGTGATCTTCCCGTACTTCTACAACTACCTGCAGGCAGTCTCGAAGAACGTCAAGGGCTACAAGGGGAACGCGATCGGGCAGATCTACCTGGCGAGGACGTCGCTCGCCTGATCGCCGGGGCCCCCAGCCGCTGCGTGTCCGCGTGGCGGCTGGGGGCGCGGTGCTGAAGGGTTGGTCGTGACACGCTTCCTGCTCAAGCGTCTAGGGCTAGCCCTCGTCACGCTGTGGGTGCTCAGCGTGGTCGTCTTCGCCGCGGCGCAGCTCCTGCCCGGCGACATCGGCCGGCAGGTGCTCGGCCCCTTCGCCGACCAGGCGTCGGTCAATGCGCTCAACCACCAGCTCGGCGTCGACCGTCCCGTCTACAGCCAGTACGCCACCTGGATCGGACACCTGGCGCACGGGAACCTCGGCACCTCGCTCGAGTACAAGGTCTCGGTCTGGTCGCTGCTCGGCCCCTCCCTCGTCAACTCGCTCAAGCTCGCCGGGGTGGCGGTCGTGCTCGTCGTGCCGCTCAGCCTGCTCGGCGGCGTCGTCGCGGCGCTCCGCCAGGGCCGCTTCAGCGACCGCGCCATCACCCTCACCGGGCTCTCGCTCACCGCGGTACCCGAGTTCGTGTCCGCGATCGTCCTGATCGTGATCCTCGGCCTCTGGCTGAAGCTCCTGCCGGTGACGGCCACCGCTCCGCGCGGGGCAGGCGCCTTCACGCAGATCAAGTACCTCCTCCTGCCGGCGTTCGCGCTCGTGATGGTGCTGTTCGGCTACATCGCCCGGATGGCGCGCGCGGGAACGATCGAGGCGCTCGGCTCCGACTACACGCGCACCGCGTACCTGAAGGGGCTGAGCACCCCGGTCGTGATCCGCCGTCACGTCCTGCGCAACTCGCTCCTGCCGACGATCGCGGTCGTCGCGACCCAGATGGGCTACCTGATCGGCGGCCTCGTCGTGATCGAGAAGGTCTTCAACTACAACGGCATCGGCCAGCGGATCCTCGTCGCAGCCGAGAACAAGGACTTCGTCACGCTCCAGAGCGGTGTCCTCATCGTCGGCGTCGTCTACCTCGTCGCCACGCTCGTCGCGGACATCCTCTACTCGGTCCTCAACCCCCGGATCCGCTACGGAGGCGCCGAATGAGCGCCGGTGCCGCCGTCGTACAGCCCTCGCAGCGAGCCGTCGTCCGGCGCGAGCACCTGTGGCAGCTCGCCCGCTCGAAGACCTTCCTCGCCGGCGCGCTGATCATCTGCTTCTGGGTCTTCTGCGCAGCGTTCGGGTCGCTCATCACCCCGCACGACCCGCTCGCGCAGACGCAGGGCGTGCTGCTCTCGCCGCGGTCCGGGCACCTCTTCGGCACCGACCAGCTCGGGCGCGACGTCTTCTCCCGGGTGCTCGCGGGCGCGCGCAGCATCATGATCGTGGCGCCCGCGGCGACGCTGCTCGGCATCGGCGGCGGCACGCTCGTCGGCCTGGTCACCGGCTACTTCGGCGGCCTCGTCGACGAGGCCGTCAACCGGGTCGTCGACGCGATCCTCGCAGTGCCGCTGATCGTGATGGCCGTGACCGTGCTCGTCGCCCTCGGGCCCGCGAGAGGAACGCTGATCATCGTGATCGGCGTCGTCTTCACGCCGATCGTCTCGCGCACCGTGCGCGCCGCCGTGCTCGCCGAGCGCCAGCTGGAGTACGTGCAGGCAGCGCAGCTGCGCGGCGAGCGCGCGCTCTACGTGATGCTCGCCGAGATCCTCCCCAACGTGATGGGGCCGATCGTCGTGGAGGCGACCGTGCGGCTCGGGTACGCGATCTTCACCGTCGCCGGACTGACCTTCCTCGGCTTCGGCGTCCAGCCGCCGTCGCCCGACTGGTCGCTTCAGATCGCCAACAACTACTCGCTGCTCTCCGCCGGCACGTACTGGTGGACCGTGCTCTTCCCGGGTCTCGCGATCGCCTCGCTGGTGGTCGCCGTGAACATGCTCGCCGACGGCATCTCGGGGACGCTCGAGCGATGAGCGAAGCGCTGCACGAGGCACCGGCGCTCGAGCTGCGCGACCTCGACGTCGTCTACCGGGTCCGGGGCCGCGACCGCGAGGTGCTCCAGGGGATCTCGCTCGAGATCGGCCGCGGCGAAGCCTACGGGCTCGTCGGCGAGTCGGGCTGCGGCAAGTCGACCGCCGCGCTCGCGATCGTCCGCTACCTCCCCGCCAACGGACGGGTCGTCTCGGGCTCGATCCACGTCGACGGCGCGGACATGCTCTCGCACTCGCGCAGGACGCTCCGCCGGCTGCGCGCCGAGAAGCTGTCGATGGTCTACCAGGATCCGGCCCAGGCGCTGAACCCGTCGATCCGGGTCGGGCACCAGGTCGCCGAGGTGTTCCGGATCCGCGGCGAGGCGCGGCCCGCGGCGCGGCAGCACGCGGAGGAGATGCTCGCGCGGGTGCAGATCGCCGACCCGGCGTCCGTCTTCGAGCGCTACCCGCACCAGCTCTCGGGCGGCATGCAGCAGCGCGTCGTGATCGCGATGGCGCTCGCGAAGGATCCCGCGCTCCTGATTCTCGACGAGCCGACGACCGGACTCGACGCGACGGTCGAGGCGGAAGTGCTCGATCTGATCTCGCAGCTGCGCGAGGAGTTCCGGACGACGGTGCTCTTCATCACGCACAACCTCGGCGTGATCGGCAAGATGTGCGACCGCGTCGGCGTGCTCTACGCGGGCAGGCTCGTGGAGGAGGGGCCCGTCGAGGCGGTGCTGCGCGACCCGCAGCACCCGTACACGGTCGGCCTGCTCCGCTGCGTCCCCCGTAGCGGCGCCAGCAAGGAACGGGGCCGGCTCGACACGATCCCCGGCTTCCTACCCGCGATCGGCGAGCAGCCGGCCGGCTGCGTCTTCGCCGACCGCTGCGCGCTCGCCCAGCCGGTGTGCACGACCGACGAGCCGCCGCCGGTCGTCGTCGCCGCCGGGCACTCCAGCCGCTGCCACTTCCACGAGCGCGCGCAGGAACTGCCGCGCGATACGAGCGTCGAGCTCGGGCGGATACTCGCCGTCGACCGGTCGGCGCAGCCGCTCGCCAGGGTCGAGGGGCTGACGAAGGTCTTCAAGCAGCACCGACACGAGATCCACGCGCTCGAAGGCGTCTCGGCCGCGATCTGGCCGGGCGAGACGCTCGGGCTCGTCGGCGAGTCGGGGAGCGGCAAGACGACGTTCGCGCGTGCTCTCCTCGGGCTCGTCGCCCCGAGCGGCGGGCGGGTGGAGCTCGACGGCCGCGAGCTCGCGCCGACCGTGGCGCGGCGCAGCGCGGAGGAGATCCGCTCGCTCCAGATCGTCTTCCAGAACCCGGACTCCGCGCTCAACCGTCGCCACTCGGTCCAGCGGATCCTCCGGCGCTCCCTGCGGAAGCTCGGCGGCCTCTCCGGGAAGCAGGCGACAGTCCGCGTCGAGGAGCTCGCCTCCTCGGTCAGGCTGGGCTCCCGCCACCTCGGCGTCCGCCCGAGAAGGCTGTCCGGCGGGCTGAAGCAGCGGGTCGCGATCGCTCGCGCCTTCGCCGGCGAGCCGCAGCTCGTCGTGTGCGACGAGCCGACCTCGTCGCTCGACGTCTCCGTCCAGGCTGCGATCCTCAACCTGCTCGTCGAGCTGCAGGCCGAGCACAAGGTCTCGTACATCTTCATCTCGCACGACCTCGGCGTCGTCCGCTACATCTCCGACCGGATAGCCGTCCTCTACCTCGGTCGTCTGATGGAGCTCGGGCCTGCCGACGTCGTCTTCGAGGGGCCGCACCACCCGTACACGGAGGCGCTCTTCTCGGCGGTGGCGACGGTCGAGGGCGGCGGACGTGAGCGGATCAAGCTGGAAGGCGAGATCCCGAGCGCTGCCGAGCCGCCCTCCGGCTGCGTCTTCCACACGCGCTGCCATCTCAAGCTCGGCGCGGTCTGCGAGGAGACGGAGCCGCCGCTCGTGGAGGCGGACGACGGGCACCTGCTGCGCTGCCACATCCCGCTCGAGGAGCTCCACGCGCTCCAGGCCGAGCGCAGGGCTGCCGAGCAGGCCGGCTGAGCCGCCTCCGGGCCGCTCTGCGTGTCCGGCGTCAGGCGCCGACGGCGGCCGGCCGCCCGAGGAAGCGGGCGGTGGCGTGGAGGAGCCGGTCGACGTCCTCGTCGTCGTTGTAGAAGTGGGTCGAGACGCGGATGCCGCCGACGTGCGACGTGTAGCGCATCGCGACGTAGACCCGCTCGTCGAGCAGCGCCTCCAGCAGCGCCTGGTTCTCGGCGGGGTCGTCGGAGACCTCGAAGGTCGTGATGCCCGACCGCACCTCGCGCTCGGGCCGGCTGACGAGGCGGAGCCCGAGCCGGGGCAGCTCCTCCTGCAGGCGGTCGGCGAGCGCGAGCACGTGCTGCTCGATCGCGGCGATCCCGAGCGTGTTGATCAGCTCGAGCGAGGCGCCCAGGCCGACGGCGCCGGGATAGTTGGCGGTGCCGTTGATCTCGAGGCTCTTCGTCGTCGTCGGAAAGTCGTAGATGCGGACCGGCGTGCTCTCCGGGGTCGCGAAGTAGCGGCCCCAGCCGCCGTCGGGTGCGTCCAGGCCGAGGTACCCCCAGGACGGCATGCGCAGCTGCGGCAGGGTCTCGCGCCGGACGTAGAGCAGCCCGCAGCCGAACGGGGCGTTCAGCCACTTGTGGCCGCCTGCGACGACGACGTCGGCCGCGACGTCCTGCACGTCGAGCCGTGTCGCGCCCAGCTGCTGGATCGCGTCGACGACCAGCAGCGCGTCGTGCGCCCGGCAGAGGTCGGCGAGGCCGTGGAGGTCGATCGCGTACCCGTTCGTCCACTGCACCGAGCTGACCACGACCGCGCGGGTGTGGTCGTCGACGAGCTCCGCGAAGGCGTCGACCGGCACCGCGCCGTCACGGTTGGCCACGACGCGCACGTCCGCGATCGCCCCGCGCTCTGCGAGCTTCAGCCACGGGATCGCCACCTGGAGGAACTCGAGGTCGCAGAGGACGACGTTGTCCTCGGGCTCGAACGGGATCGCGGCGGCGACGACGTTCAGCCCGTGGGTCGTGCTCTCGACCAGGGCGATCTCGTCCTCGTCGGCCCCGAGCAGACGGGCCCCCTCCCGGACGGCGGTGCCGCGCATCTGGTCGAGCGCGATGTGATGCGCCGAGGCGTCACGGTCGGGACACAGCAGCACCTGCTCGAGGAATCGCTCGACCGCGACCTTCGACTCGACCGGCGCGAGCCCCACGCAGGCCGCGTCGAGGAACGCTCGTCCCGCCAGCCCGGGAAAGTGCCGCTTCGCTTCGCCCACGTCCACGACACCGAGTATCCGGACGGAGCCGAGCCCGGCATCCGTAGGAACTCCGGCTCTCGGCCGTCGTGACGGCGCGCCCGGCGCTACAGGTACATGACCCACGGGCGGGTCGCGCCGCCCGGCTCATCCGCGACGGCGGTGGGGACTACGCGGCGAGCCGCGAGAGGATGAGGACCGCGGCGCCGTCCTGCGCCTGGGCGAGGCTGAACGAGTAGACGCGCCTGCTGGTCGCGGCGTCCACGAGCTTCGCCTCCTTCTTCGGGATCGTCTGCGGCCCGGGCGCCGCCGAACGGAGCGACTCGTTGAGCGGCTGCCGGAGCTCGGGACCGAGATCGCCGCGCTGCAGGTAGACGATGACGGGCTGCGCACTCGCCGAGCTCGGCGGCATGAACGCGATCACGCTCCCGACGCCGCTCTCGTAGTGGAACGTGTACAGAGCGAGCTCCAGGATCTCCCGCCGGACGAGCTGCCCCCGGGCGAGCGAGGCGGTGCCGGTCGGGACCGTGCACGCCGTGCCGAGGCCGCAGAGCGTGTACATGACGCTGTTGGAGCCAGAGACGGGGAAGATGCCGTCGGGCTTGCCGCCGGCGCCGCGGACGGCGACGTACGAGAGAGCGATCCTCTGGTTGCTCGCCGACACCGCCGGTGCCTTGGCGATCACGTCCACGAGCTGGTTGCCGTTGCTGAGCCGGTACTCGCCGCCGACGTGCTTCGCGATCTCGGCCGCGGCTCCGAGGCCGCCGCCGCTCGGCCGCCACGCCGACCAGGCGGGACCGGCGTGGGTCGTCTTCGTCGCGGAGACGACCCCGACGACCACGGCTCCGAACAGCGCCGCCCCGAGCACGACGTAGATCGCGTAGAAGCGGAACCAGTGCGGCCTGGCAGGCGGCTGCGGTGGGGCGGCAGGTGCGATCTCGGCGCCGTCCGGCTCGGGGCTCGTCACATCCGGGGCCACGTCTCTTCCTTCGTCCAGTCGATCTCGGGCTTGGCGAGGTGCAGCGAGTCGAGCAGGTTGTTCAGGTCGTCGCCGAAGATCTCCTGCTGCTCCTCGACGGCGAGCGCGATCCGCTCGACCTGCTCCTTGTTGTGGAGGATGAAGGCGTACGCGGTCACGAACGCCTGGCCGATGAACTCGGCTGCGAGCTCGGTCTTGTAGTGGTCGCGCAGCACCGACGCGACGGGGTCGTTGTGGAAGTCGGCCGAGCCGCGCGTCCGGTTCAGCAGCCGCCGGCCGATGGCGACGAACCGCTGCCGGATCCGCTCGCGCTCCTCGTCGGCCGTCCCGTTGAGGTCGGGCAGCTCGATGCGCGGCGGCGCCATCCCCCAGACGCCGACCATGGCCGCCGCCTGCGCCGTGGCCTGCATCAGGTCGCCGCCGACGCCGCGGGAGTTCTCCCCGTAGAAGGCGTGCTCCGCGGCCATGGCGCCGACGGTGTGGATCAGGTCGCCGAGGTCCTCGCTCTGCCAGCGGCTGAAGCGTTCCTCGCGGTCGAAGAACTGGTGGTGCCCGAGCGCGCCGCCGCGCATCCGGATCGAGAGCCGGCTCGACTCGAGCTCGGGCCGGTACGCGTGCGCGGCGGCGGCGTGGCCGGCCTCGTGAATCGCCACTGCGCGCGTCTCGGCGGGCGTGTACTCGACGCCGATCGCGGTGCCCGCCTCCACCGCGGTCATCGCGTCGACGAGATGCCGCCACTCGAACGCGAGCAGACCCTCGTGGTGGGCGTTCGTGAGGGCCATCGAGCAGATCTGCTCGATCATCGCGGGGGAGTAGCCGTTGGTGATGCGTGCGATCTCGTCGCGGCGCCGGGGCAGGTCGAGCTCCTGCTCGTGCGCGACCCTGTCGAGGTAGAGGTCGAAGATGTCCTTGCGGTCGTCCTTCGTCGGCGTTCGGAACCAGACGTGGCGGCCCATCCGGCCCGGCCGCGTCAGGGCCGGGTCGAGCCGCTCGAAGGGGACGTTCGTCGCCCCGATGAAGTAGATCTGCGCGTCGAGGGGCCGCGGCGGCGGCAGGCGCAGGCTGAACCGGCCGAGCCGGCGCGGCACGACGTACACGGCGTCGAGGAACGAGTTGACCCGGTTCGTGAGGACGCGGCGCAGGAAGGGCGGGTTGTCGATCCCGTCCATCGTCACGAGCAGCTGGTTGAGCGCGAGCTGCCCCTGGCCGCCGAACATCCCGCCCGGGAAGACGCCCTGGTTCACGATCGCCCCGACCTTCTGCATCCACGCCGGGTAGGGCGAGCGCCGCTCCGGCGCGCGCAGGTTGAAGACGTGCTCGCGCCAGGCCGCGTTCTCGCGGATCAGGTCGCCGCTCGGGTTGAGCGCTCCCCACGGCCCGTAGAAGGTCGGCTCCTCGAACGCGAGGGGCGGTGCCGCGCTGAACTCCTGCAGCGCCTGCCGGCGCATGCCGACCGCGTCGATCTCGTCGATGAAGACGATGCACTGGCCGCCCCACTTGCGGGCGAGCCGCTTCGCCTTGCGGGAGAGGTAGCGGACGATGAGCGCGTCGATGCCGATGAACGTCTGCGCGAAGCCCGAGCCCGGGATCGAGACGAACGGCGAGTTGAAGCCGGTCGCGATCGCCTTCGCGAGCATCGTCTTGCCGGTGCCGGGCGCGCCGAGGAAGAGCAGGCCGCGCTCACGCTTGCCGCCCGCCTGCTCGAACGCCTCGCCCGACTGCCAGAGCGTGACGATGCGCCGCACCTCCTCCTTCGCCTCGGCCTGGCCGCGAACGTCCTCGAGCCGCACGCCCCACTCGGCGTCGCCGGGCTCGTAGCCGCGGATCTGGGAGATGCCCATCAGCATCATCGGCCCCATGAAGATGAAGAAGTTCGCGAAGAAGAGGAAGAAGACGAAGACGAGCTGCAGCAAGAAGGTGCGGTTGCTGAGCAGATGCCCGATGCCGGTGAGGATCGCGACGCCCGTGCCGCCCCAGGAGCGGTGCGTGGCGTCGAACGAGACCTGCCAGAGGTAGACGATCGTGACGATGCCGCCCAGAGCGACGGCCAGGCGGGTGTAGAAGCGCCACGTCCACGCGCGGCGGCGGTTGACGACGTCCTCCTCCCGCAGCCGCGTCTCCTGGGTTCCGAACAGGCTCGGCCACGGGATCAGGCGCCGGGTGAGGAGGTCGACGAGGCCGCGGAACGCGATCACGACCGCCGCCGTCACCAGCAGTGCCTTCCACACCGGGAGATGAGCGACCCGGTTGAACCAGAGGAAGACGGCCGGACTCGTCAGGAGCGCGACGATCGTCGCGATGCGCGCGAGGCGGCGAAGCTCACCTGCGAGCGCCACGGACTCCTGGCTCGCCCGCAGGGGGGCCGCTATCTCCGTGCTCGCCATTCGAAGCTGGGGAGTGTAGCCGTCACTTGCGTACCCTTCCCTGACGCAGGATGGCGACGAAAGTTGGCTTCACGGACGACGATCGTGCGCGGGCGCACGACTATCACCGCCCGCTCTACCTCGTCCTGCTGCTCGATCTCGGGCTGGCGGCCGGCGTGCTCGCGGCGCTCGCCTGGAGCCGGCTCGGCGCCTGGCTCTACTCCGGGCCGCGCGGCCTGCCGCCCGCCGCTGCGGCTGCCGTGTACGCGGCGATCGTCGTCACGCTCTCCGCCCTCGTGCGCCTGCCGCTCGGGGCCTGGCGCGGCTGGCGGCGCGAGCGGCGCTGGGGCTTCTCGACGCAGAGCCTCGGCGGCTGGCTCGCCGACCAGGCCAAGGGGCTCGCCGTGAACGTCGTCCTGACCGCCGTCGCCTGGACGTCGGCGGTGGCGCTCGCCCGCGCCCTGCCCGGCTGGTGGGCCCTGCCGGCGGGAGCGGCGCTCGCCCTCGCCGTGCTGCTCCTCTCGTTCGTCGCGCCGGTCGTGCTCGAGCCGCTCTTCAACCGCTTCCGCCCGCTCGACGACGCCGGGCTGGCGGCGCAACTGCTCGCGCTGGCCGAGCGGGCCGGAGTGCCCGTGCGGGAGGTGCTCGTCGCGGACGCGAGCCGCCGCACGACGAAGGTCAACGCCTACGTCTCCGGCATCGGCCGCACGCGCCGCGTCGTCCTCTTCGACACGCTGCTGCAGGCCGCCGACCCGGCCGAGGTGCGGGTCGTCGTCGCCCACGAGCTCGGGCACCGGCGCGACCGGCACGTCGCGAAGCTGACGCTGCTCGCGATGGCGGGTGCCGGGGCGGCGGTGGCGGTGCTCTGGGCCGTGCTCGGCACGCGCGTCGCCCTGCCGCGGACGCTGCCCGAGACGCTCCTGCTCCTGCTCGTGCTCGAGCTGGCCGCGCTGCCGGCAGGCGCCTGGCTCTCCCGCCGCTGGGAGCGGGCAGCCGACCGGTGCTCGCTCGACCTCACCGGGGAGCCGGACGCCTTCACGCGCGCCCATCTCGGGCTCGCCCGGCGCAACCTCGCCGAGCTCGAGCCGCCCCGGCTCGCCTACTTCTTCCTCTTCAGCCACCCCGCGCCGCCCGAGCGGCTCGCCCTTGGCGACGCCTGGAGGAGCTCGCACCACATACAGTCGAGCTCATGACCGACGTCGACCTGACGGGCAAGCGGGCGATCGTCACCGGCGCGTCGTCCGGGATCGGCCGCGCCACGGCCGGCGCTCTCGCCGCCGCCGGCGTGCGCGTCGCGGGCGGCGCACGGCGCGTCGAGCGGCTGGAGACGGAGATCGCACTCGAGCTCGACGTGACGGAGGCGGCGAGCTGCGAGCGGTTCGTCGCCGAGGCCGTCGAGCGGCTCGGCGGGCTCGACATCCTCGTCAACAACGCGGGCCTGGCCCTCGGCCGCGCGCCGGTCGACGAGTCGAGCGAGGAGGACGAGGCGACCGTCTTCGGGGTCAACGTCGCCGGGCTCGTGCGCATGACGCGGCTCTGCCTGCCCCGCTTCGGCGACTGGGGGCACATCGTGAACCTCGGCTCGGTCGCCGGCCGCGCCGCGTACGAGGGCGGCGCCACGTACGTCGCCGCGAAGTACGCCGAGCGCGGCTTCACGTACGCGCTCCGGGAGGATCTGCTCGGCCGGCCGCTCCGGATCACGACCGTCGACCCGGGCCTCGTCGAGACGGAGTTCTCGCTCGTCCGCTTCAAGGGCGACGCGGAGAGAGCGGCCGCCGTCTACCGGGGCGTCGAGGCGATGCACCCGGAGGACATCGCGGACTGCATCCTCTTCGCGCTCACGCGGCCGTGGCACGTGAACGTCGACGAGATCGTCGTCAAGGCGCGCAACCAGTCCTCGGGCGCCCGCGTCCTCCGCGACGCGTGAGCTGGCGCGTCGTCGTCGCCACACGGGTGGCGCCCGTGCTCGCCGGCTTCGCCGCGGTGGTGCGGGAGGCGGGGCACGAGCCGGTCGCCCTGCTGACGACACGGCGCATCGAGGGTCGCTACGGCTCGTCCGGCGGCGAGGACGAGCTCCTGCAGACCGCCCCCGAGGAGCTCGAGATCCTCCTGCCGGCCCGCCGCAGCTCGCTCGCCCCGCTGCTCGAGGCGGTCCGCCCGGACCTCGTCCTCTGCATGGGCTTCCCGTGGCGCGTCCCGCCGGAGGCGCTCGCGGTTCCTCGCCTCGGCTGGCTCAACGGCCATCCCTCGCTCCTGCCGCGCCACCGCGGGCCGATCCCGGTCGCGTGGGCCATCCGCGACGGCGACGCCGAGATCGGCGTGACGTTCCATCGCATGGACGCGGAGCTCGACACGGGCCCGATCCTCGCCCAGCGGCGGTTTCCACCCCCCGAGCAGGAGCAGCCCGACGAGTTCTACGCGCGGCTCGGCCCCGTCGTCGTCGAGGCCCTCGCCGAGGCGCTCGAGCGGCTCGCCGCAGGTGACGAGGGCACGGCGCAGGAGGACGGAGGCAGCTACGAGACGTTCTTCACCGCCGAGGACGCGTGGCTCGACCTGTCGCGGCCCGCGGCCGAGCTGCACCGGCTCGTCTGGGCGTGGCGCTACGCCCTCGCGCCCGGCGTCGAGCTGCCCGGCGCGCTGCTCGAGCTCGACGGCCGGCCGGTGCGCGTGCTCGCGAGCTCGCTCACGGAGGCGAAGGGCGCGCGACGCGTCGAGTGCGGCGACGGCCCGCTCTGGCTCGTCGAGACGGAGGAGCTCAGCGCGGCAGAGGCCACGCGCTCCAGCGCTCGGGCTCCATCCAGGCGCTGACGCGGCGAGCGTTGCGGTCGGCGTACGGCTTGCGCGTGTAGCGGACCGAGAGGCGGTCGATGTCCCGCAGCTCGGGATCCTTCTCGAGCGTGACGACGCGGCCGAGCAGGGTGACCTGGCGGTACCAGTCGCGGGCGCCCAGCACTGTGAGCGCGACGGCGGGGTTCTCGCGCAGAAAGCCGAGGCGGAGCCGGCTCTCGTCCATGTTGAGCAGGACGCGGCCGTCCTCCCAGTCGTACCAGGTGGCCGCCGTGTGGGGTGCTCCTCGGGGGCTCACGGTCGCGACCACGGCGGGATTCGGCTCGGCGAGGAAGGCGTCGACCTCGGGCGGGACGGGAACGCGCGGCACAGGTGCGAGCCTACTGCGGCGAGTGGAGGTTGGGCCGCAGGTAGGCCTCGGCGAAGCCGGCCCGGAGGATGTTGCGGTACGAGTTGCTCGGACGGCCCTCGACGCGCTCGCCCGTCTCCGTCACGACGACGTCGGCGCCGAGCGCCCGCGCGCGCTCGATGCGGGCGGCGAGGAGCGCGCTTTGACCGCCCTTGCCGCGGTGCGACGGCAGCGTCCCGGCGACCCCGAGCCAGCCCGCGCCGTCCCGGACGAACAGGGCCGCCGCCGCCACGGGCTCCCCGCCCTCGCGGGCGAGGAAGACGTGCCAGCCGGGGCGGCCCGCGACGGTCGCCCACTTTCCGGCCGTGTCCGGCGGGAGGTCGAACGCAGCGGTCACGACACGAGCGAACGCGTCGGCGTCGCTCGTCTCCTCGATCTCGAGCGAGGTCTCGGGCGCGGGCGCCGTCTCGACGCCACGGCTGAACTTCATCCAGGCGTAGCCGTCGCGGTACCCGCGGTCCCGCAGCCGTTGCTCCAGGTCGGGAGCGCAGCCGGGCGGGATCGACACCGAGTAGCGGACGCCGGCGTCGCGGAAGAAGGCGTCGATCTCGTCGAGCTCAGCCTCCGACGGCGTCCGCTCGAGGCCGAGCGCGATCGCCCGGTTGAGCATGAACGAGTCGACGCCGGGCGACGCGCAGCAGACGGCCCCGGCGACGCGGAGGAGGGGCAGGCCGGCGGCCCCGTAGACGTCGCCGAACGCCTCCGCCTCGACCCGCTCGTAGCGGGCGCTCACCGCCGGGCGCGCTTGTCCGCCCAGCGCTTGAGTCCGGCGTACGACTGCCAGAAGGGCATCGCCTGCTCGTACGCCGCCACGTCCTCGTGCGAGTCGGCGAGCTCCGCGAGCGCGTACTCGACGAACTCCTCCTCCGTCGCGCCGCCCTCGACCGACTCGGCCCAGTCGAGCAGGTTCAGCCGCAGCTCGGTGAGGTGGCGGGAGACGTCCTCGGCGACGCCGAAGTGGATGAGCGCGAGCCGTTCCGGGTCGCGGCGTTCGATCTCGTCGAGCGTCTGCTCCCACGCCTCGACGTCGACCTCGGGCGGCGGCGTCGGCGGCAGGACGAAGCGGCCGGGTTGGACGCGGACGCCGCACGCGTCGCCGGCGTAGAGCGTCCCGTCGGGGTCGAGGTAGCAGACGTGGTGCGACGCGTGGCCGGGGGAGGGGAAGGACTCGAGGCCGAGCACGTTCCCCTCCGCGACGTGGACGTTCTCCGCCGGCACCGGGGCGAGCTCGCCCCAGAGCGTGTCGAACGTGTCGCCGTAGAGGCGCCGGGCGCTCCGCTCGAGCCGCTCCGGGTCGACGAGGTGCGGTGCGCCGATCGGCGAGACGTGCACCTGCAGGGCCGGGTGCTCGCGGATCAGCGTGCCCGCCGCGCCCGCGTGGTCGAGGTGGATGTGGCTGAGCAGCAGGTGGCGGATGTCGGTGAGAGCGAGCCCGCGGTCGGCGAGCCCCTGTTTCAGCGTCTCGATCGTCGTCGAGGGGCCGCAGTCGAAGAGCGCCGGCCCGTCGTCGGTGTCGACGAGGTAGCTCGCGATCACCCGCTCGCGGCCGAGATGGACGAGGTCGATCGGCTCCGGCTCCGCCATGCTCCGATCCTACGCCCAGCTTCTCGTTCTCCCGCGGATGGTCTAGCCTCGGGCCGTGAGCGCGCACCGCAAGGTCGTGACGGTGTTGTTCTGCGACGTGGTCGGCTCGACCTCGCTCGGCGAGTCCGTGGATCCGGAGGCGCTGCAGGGGCTGCTGTCCCGGTACTTCGAGCGGATGAAGGCGATCGTCGAGTCCCACGGCGGTCTCGTGGAGAAGTTCATCGGCGACGCGGTGATGGCGGTGTTCGGCGTGCCGGTGTCGCACGAGGACGACGCGCTGCGCGCCTGCCGGACGGCGGTGGAGATGCGGGACGCGCTGCCGGAGCTCGGCGTCGAGGCCCGGATCGGCGTCAACACCGGTGAGGTGGTGACGGGAATGGAGGAGCGGCTCGCGACCGGGGATGCCGTCAACGTCGCGGCGCGGCTGGAGCAGGCGGCGCAGCCGGGGGAGGTGCTGCTCGGTGCCGCGACGCTGCGGCTGGTGCGCCCCGCCGTCGAGGTGGGCGAGGAGCGGCCGCTCGAGCTGAAGGGCAAGTCGAAGCCGGTGCCGGCATATCCGCTGCTGGCGGTGAGTGGCGGGCTCGAGCGCCGCTTCGCGACCGCGATGGTGGGCCGCCGGCGCGAGCTGCAGGGGCTGAACGACGCCTTCGCGCGTGCCGAGGCCGACCGCTCCTGCCAGCTGTTCACCGTTCTCGGCTCGGCGGGGGTGGGCAAGTCGCGCCTGGCGGCGGAGTTCCTCGCCCGGCTGGAGGCACGGGTCGTGCGCGGCCGCTGCCTCTCCTACGGGGAGGGGATCACGTACTGGCCGGTCGTGGCGATCCTGAAGCAGCTCGCGACGCTGCCGGAGGGTGATGCTGCGCGTCCGCTGCGCTCGCTCCTGGGCGAGACCGACGAGCCGGCCTCGCCGGAGGAGATCGCCTGGGGCTTCCGCAAGCTGCTCGAGCAGGAGGCGCAGGCGCAGCCGCTCGTCTGCCTCCTCGACGACCTGCACTGGGCGGAGGAGACGCTGCTCGACCTCGTCGAGCACGTGGCGGACCTGTCGCGCGACGCGCCGATCCTGCTGCTGTGCCTGGCGCGGCCGGAGCTGCTCGAGCGGCGGCCGTCCTGGGGCGGCGGCAAGTGGAATGCGACGACGGTGCTGCTCGAGCCGCTCGACGCGGACGAGACGGAGCAGCTCCTCTCGGAGCTCGGCGGCGTGACAGAGGGGCTGCACGAGCGGATCGTCGAGGTGGCGGAGGGAAATCCGCTCTTCCTCGAGGAGATGCTGGCGCTCGTGCGCGGCTCCGGGGACGGGCAGGTGGAGGTGCCGCCGACGATCCAGGCCTTGCTCGCCGCCCGCCTCGACCAGCTCGACCCCGGGGAGCGCAACGTCCTCGAGCGCGGCTCGATCGAGGGCCGTGTCTTCCACCGTGGCGCCGTCGCCGCACTCGGGGAGGATCACGTCGACGAGCGGCTCGTCGCCCTCGTGCGCAAGGAGCTCGTGCGCCCCGACCGCACGGAGCTCGCCGGCGACGACGCCTACCGCTTCCGCCACCTGCTCATCCGGGACGCCGCTTACGACGCCCTCCCGAAGGCGACGCGGGCGGATCTCCACCGCCGCTTCGCCGTCTGGCTCGAGGAGCATGGCCAGAGCCTCGTCGAGCTCGACGAGATCCTCGGCTACCACCTCGAGCAGGCCGCGCGCTATCTCGGGGAGCTCGGACAGCCCGACCAACAGCTCGCCCTCGCCGCGGGCGAACGCCTCGCCGTCGCCGCCGAGCGGGCGGGACGCCGGGGCGACGGGAGGGCCGCCGGCGCTCTGCTGGAACGAAGCCTCGCGCTGACCCGGCCGCAGCGCCTCGACGTCAACCGCGAGGCGATGCTGGCCCGCCTGCTCATCTTCCCGAACACGCCGAAGGCGATAGCGATCGCGGAAGCAGCGGTGGAGCGTGCCGGCGCCTCGGGAGACGAGGCGGGTGCGGCGCTCGCGCGCACGATGCTCGCCGAGACGAGGCTGTTCGTCGGAGAAGGCTCGGGGGAGGAGGTGGAGCGGCGGGCGCGGGATGCCCTGCCGCTGCTGGAGGCCGCAGGCGACGACGACGGCCTCATGCACGTGTGGCTGTCGCTCAGCACCGTCGCGAACCTCCGCAGCCGGTACGAGGACTGGGCGCAGGCGGCGGAGCAGGCCGTCCTGCACGCGCGGGTGGCCCGGCCGGGCCATCAGACCTGGGGTCTCGGCGTCGCGCTGATCTACGGGCCGCGGCCGGCTGCCGCCGCCCTCGCCGCCTTCGACGGGCTGCTGCCCGACCCCCGGCCGACCGACGTCATGCTCCGGGCCATGCTGCTGGCCATGCTCGGCCGGACCGAGGAGGCGTGGGCGGTCGCCGAGTCGGCGCATCAGCGCGCCCGTGAGTTCGGCTGGGAGCTCGGCGGGATCTGGCTGGCGGAGATCGCGCAGCTCGTCGGCGACGATGCCGCCGCCGCCGAATACCTGCGCATCGCGTGCGATGCGCTCGAGGCCGGCGGCAACACCACCGTCCTGTCGAGCTACGCGTCGCTGCTCGGCTGCGTGCTCTGCAGGCTCGGCCGCTACGACGAGGCGGAGCCGCTCGCCGCGCAGGGGCGTGAGCTCGGCGACCCCGAGGACGGGCTCACCCAGAGGCTGTGGCGCCAGGCCGAGGCGCTGCTCCAGCTGCACCGCGGCGACCACGCGGGGGCCGAGCGGCTGGCGCGGGAGGCGATCGACTGGGCCGGGCGGAGCGACTCGCCGCTCGCCCAGGGTGACTCACTCACCGTTCTCGCCGAGGTGCTGAAGGCCGCAGGACGGCGCGACGAAGCGACCGCCGCGCTGCGCGAGGCGCTCGACCGCTTCGAGCAGAAGGGAGTCGTCCCGCTCGTCCAGCGCGTCCGCGAGCAGCTCGCGGCGCTCCAGCCCGCCTAGGCGCTCGCCTTGCGCTCGCGGGCGGCGGCCAGGAGCTGCGCCGCCTCGCTGCGGTTCCCCCAGCCGCGCGTCTCCGAGTGCTTCGACGGCTCGAGGTCCTTGTAGCGCTGGAAGAAGTGCTCGATCTCGTCCCGGAGCTCGTTCGCGACGTCGTGGATGTCCGCGACGCGCTCGAACGCCGGGTCCCCGAGCGGCACGCAGAGCAGCTTCTCGTCGGGGCCCTTCTCGTCGGTCATGTGGAAGACACCGATCGGGCGGACGCGGATCCGGCAGCCGGGGAAGGTCGGGTCGGAGACGAGCACGAGCGCGTCGATCGGGTCGCCGTCCTCGGCGAGCGTGCCCTCGACGAAGCCGTAGTCGGCGGGATACGTCATCGCGGTGAACAGGCGCCGGTCGAGCACGACGCCGCCGAGCTCCTCGTCCCACTCGTACTTGTTCCGGGATCCCATCGGGATCTCGACGAGGACGACGTCCCCGCTCATCTCGAGGGCGCCGCCGTCGGGACGAGGGCGTTCTCGAGGTCGGCGACGAGATCCTCCGCAGACTCGATCCCGACCGAAAGGCGGATGAGGTTCGGCGGCGCGGCGAAGGGCGCGTCGGCGGTGGCCGCATGCGTCATCCGCGCCGGCACCTCGATCAGGCTCTCCACGCCGCCGAGCGACTCCGCGAGTTGGAACAGCTTCGTCCGCGCAGCGATCGCCTCTGCCTCCTCCGCCGACTCCGCGAGGAAGGAGACCATGCCGCCGAAGTCGCGCATCTGGCGGGCGGCGATCGCGTTACCGGGATGGCGCGGCAGACCGGGGTAGAGGACGCGCTCGACCCGCGGGTTCCGCTCGAGCGCGGCCGCGACCGCCTCGGCGTTCTCGCAGTGCTGCCGCATCCGGACCGCGAGCGTCTTGATCCCGCGCAGCACGAGCCAGCAGTCGAACGGGCCGGGCACGGCACCGAGTGACTTCTGGAGGAAGCGCAGCCGCTCTGCCACGGTCGGGTCGTTCGTCGCCGCGAAGCCTCCGACGACGTCGGAGTGGCCGCCGAGGTACTTCGTCGTCGAGTGGACGGAGACGTCGGCGCCGAGCTCGAGCGGCTGCTGGAGGTACGGCGTCGCGAACGTGTTGTCGACGACGAGGAGCGCGCCCGCCGCGTGCGCCGCCTCGGCCGCCGCCGCGATGTCGACGACGTTGAGCATCGGGTTCGACGGCGACTCGATCCAGACCATGCGGGTCGTCTCGTCGAGGTGGTCGGAGAGGTTCGCGAACTCCTCCGCCGGCAGGTACTCGAAGCGGTAGCCCTTCGGCTCGTACACCTGGGAGGTCAGCCGGTAGACGCCGCCGTAGACGTCGGCGATGAGCACGACGCGGTCGCCGGGGTTCAGGAGATGGAAGAGCGTCGTGACGGCGCCGAGCCCGGACGAGTAGGCGACGCCGTGCTCGGCCGACTCGAGCGAGGCGAGCGCGGTCTCGAGCGCGTGACGTGTCGGGTTGGCGACCCGGGAGTAGTCGTAGCCCTTGTGCTCGCCGACGGCGTCCTGGACGTACGTCGACGTCTGGTAGATCGGCGTGATGATCGCGCCGGTCGCCGGATCCGGCTCCTGGCCGACGTGGATCGCGCGCGTCTCGAAGTCCATCAGGTCGATGCTAACCAGTGCTCGAGCTCGGCCAGCGGCGCGGCCAGGTCGAGCTCCTCCTGGCCCGGCTCCCACCAGACGCCCTTGACGCCGAGCTCGCGGGTCTTCCGGTCGAAGACGGGCTCGATGCGGCCGACGAGGCGGTCGCCGGCGAGGATCGGCAGGACGTAGTAGCCGTACTCCCGCTTCGCCGCCGGCACGTACATCTCGAGCCGGTAGCGGAAGCCCCAGAGCGCCTCGGCGCGGGCGCGGTCGTGGACGAGGCGATCGAAGGGGGAGAGAAAGGTGACGCGGCCGGGGACGGGGCCGTCCTCCGCCTCCGGGTGGGCGAGGAGCCTGCCGCGCTCGAGCCTCACGCCGAGGGCGCGGAAGCGCCGCTCCCCGAGCAGGCGCAGGGCCAGCCGCAGCGGCACGGTCTCCGTCTCCGGATACCAGCGCTCGGCGAGGTCCCAGACCCGCTGCCGGCCGTTTCGGCCGACGACCGCCACGTCGCCGCGCGCGTTGAGGAGGTTGAGCATCAGCCCCATCTTCCGCTCGCCCCACCAGCGGTGCCCCTCGCGCCGGTGGCCGGGTGCATCCTCGATCTCGCGCGAGAGGAGCGGCCCGCGCTCGCGCAGCTCCTTGAGGACGTGGCGGCGGAAGGAAGCGTGCTCCTTCAGCCAGGCGAGGTGGCGGCGGTCGAGGGGCCGGTCGCGGCGGCGCATGAGCGCCTTGAGCAGCGGCAGGTCCTCGACCGGGTGGAGGAAGGCATCCCACTCGAGGAGCTGCCGCTCCTCCCACAGCAGCCGCTCGAGCTCGGCCGGATCGAACGCGCCGAGCCGGCTCCAGAGGACGAGGTGCTGGGGTGGGGCGACCACCGAGATCGGGTCGAGCTGGAGGAAGCCGAGCCGGCGCACGGTCTCGAGGACGCCGCCGGCCGGGCCGTCGAGGCCCTGCGCGCGAACCGCGATCCGCCGCGCCTGCTCGATCCCGACCTCAGGCAAGCCGCACCTCGGCGAGCCCGAGCACGCGTGCGAGCCGCGCCGCAGCCCGCTCGAGCTTCGCCGCGACGTTGCCGCGAGCCCCCGGCTCGCGGTGGAAGCGCCGCACGTGGAGGATGCCCTCGCCACGGTCGGCCTTCAGGTCGGCGCGGCCGACGATCCGGTCGCCGGCGAGCAGGGGCAGGACGTAGTAGCCGTACTCGCGCTCGTGCGCGCGCTTGTAGACCTCGATCACGTGGCGGAAGCCGAAGACGCGCTCGAGCAGCGTCCGGTCCCAGAGCAGGTTGTCGAACGGGGAGAGCAGCGTCGGTGGCGCGGGGGAGCCGTCGAGCTCCGCCTCGGCGTCGACGTAGAAGGGCGGGCCGCCGTCGTCGGCGTCCACCTCGCGCAGGAGGCCGTCCTCGACGAGCGCGAGCACGTGGTGGTGCAGCCGCGCGCGGCCGCCCTTGAGCCGCCAGTGCTCGCGGATCGCCGGCTCCGTGAGCGCGCCGCGGGCGCGCACGGCGAGGAGCGCGAACGTCCGCAGGGTCTCGTCGTCGCTCGGTGTCGGCGCCTCGAGCACCGCGCGCGGGAGCACGCGCTCGGCGAGGTCGTAGCGGCGCTGGAACCCGTTGCGGCCGGCGATCACGAGCACGCCGCGGTCCCAGAGCGCCTCGAGCACCATCTTCGCGGGCTTCCAGTCCCACATGTCGGTCCGTCCGCCGGCGCCCTCGAAGTCGCGCGAGCCGAGCGGCCCCTCGGCCCGGATCCGCTCGAGCACCGGCTCGACGAGGTCGCCGTGGTCGCGCAGGGCGCGGTCGAAGATGCTCCAGTGCCCGCCGCCCTCCATCGTCCTGCGGAAGTGCGGCCAGAGCTCGACGGGGAGCAGGCACGCCTCGTGCGCCCAGTACTCGAACAGCCGGCCCGCCGCGACGAGCTGCTGGAGTCCGGCGTCGTCGAAGGCGCCGACGCGGGACGAGAGCGTGAGCCGGTGGGCGCGGTCGACGGCGGAGATCGAGTCGAGCTGCACCGCCGACAGACGCCGGATCGCGTCCTCGATCTCGCCGGCGCGGGCGCGGCGGAACCGCGGCGTATACCCCTGAGCCGAGACCGTGAGGCGCCGGATCGCGCCGAGGCTGACAGCGTGGGTGCGCATCCGGGCTCTACGTAGCAGTAACCGGCGCCGCCGCGCCGCCGGAGCCGATAGCCTCACGCACGTGCCGCGCCCCCGCCGCAACCCGTGGACCTCGACGGGCGAGATCCTGATGTGGCTCCTCTTCGCCGTGCTCCTCTTCCCCGCGGGCTTCGCGGGGTGGGCCGTCGGCCACTACACCTCGCTCGGCAAGCCTCCGTCGACCGTCGTCAAGACGGTGACCGCGACCGTGACGTCGGCCTCGGGCTCGACGACGGTCTCCGCCACCACGACGGCGGCGACGACCACGAGCTCCTCGACCTCCGGGAACGCCGCGGCCGGGAAGTCCGTCTTCGTCTCGAACGGCTGTGGCTCGTGCCACACGTTCAAGCCGGCCGGTGCCACCGGCAGCATCGGCCCGAACCTCGACACGGCGCCGACGGCGGACGCGAAGAAGGACAAGAACATGGATCTCGCGGCGTTCGTCAAGGAGTCGATCGTCAGCCCGGACGCCTACGTTCCGCAGGGGTACCCGAAGGGGGTCATGCCGTCGACGTTCGGCAAGACGCTCTCCTCCTCGCAGCTGAACGACCTCGTCGCCTTCATCGTCTCGGGCGCTTCGTAACCGGCTCCCGAGCGCGCCGCCGGCGGCGTCGGCGGTGCCTGGCGCGACGGCGCACGAGGTAGCATGGATCCTCCGCGTGTGACCTTTGCCGGGGGTGGTGACGTATGAGGCTGAGGATGAAGCGGTTGCTCGTCGCTTTGGGGGTTTTCGCCCTCGTCCTCACAGCCTGCGGCGCCGGAGCACCCTCGGCAGCCCGGACGCCGAAGACGTCCGCGCACAAGACGGAGGACGTTCATGCCCTTGCAAAGGCGCGCAAGCGGGCTGCGCAGCGGAAGGCGAAGAAGCTGCTACGCGAGTTCGCCCTGCCGGCGGGCGCGGGGCCGCTCCGGCCGCGCAGCGTTCCCGACGGCCTGCTGGCCCATTCCGGGCTGTCGACTCCGGGATCCGGCAAGCTCGCTGCACGGCACGGCTTCTGGCAGGTTCCGCGGCCGCTCTCCTCGGTGGTCGCCTGGGTGAAGCGGCATCCGCCCTCGGGTCTGAAGCTGCGTTCGCGGGCCAGGCTGCCCGGCACGCACCCGGGCGCCGTCCTGCAGTTCTCCTTCCACAAGCGACGGGTGGCCGTCACGCTCGTGCGCCTGCCGGGACGGACGGCTGTCCGCGTGGACGCGGGGGCCGTGTGGACCTATCCGCGGTCCTCGCAGGAAGCCCTTCCCGCCGGCGTGACGACGATCGACATCCGCTCGGAGCGCGCTACGACGCACGTCACGGACTCGCAGAAGGTCGCGCAGATCGTCGACTGGTTCGACGCGCTGCCGGTCGTCCAGCCCGGCGCGCACGTGATCTGCCCGCTCGTCGCCGTCGCGCTGCCGGTGACGTTCGACTTCCGCTCGAGCGGCGGAGCGCTCCTCGCCCGGGCGACGGCTCCGGCGATCGGCCCCTCGACCCAGTGCGCCCCCGTCCAGTTCAGCATCGGCGGCGAGAAGCAAACCCCGCTGATCGGCGGCACCTTCGTGCTGCGGGTGGAGAACCTGCTCGGTGTCCGGTTCTAGACGCGCGTGCCGCCGAGCACGTCCACGACGTGCTCCTCGGCGCCGTCCGCGTAACCTGCCCCGAGCTTCTCCTCGAGCACCCGCTTCAGCTCGCCCGTCTCGGCGAGCTCCTGGGTGATGTCGGCGCCGCCGACCAGCTCGCCCTTGACGAACACCTGCGGGATCGTCGGCCAGCCCGAGAGCGCCGACAGCTCCTCGCGGATCGTCGGATCGGGGAGGATGTCCACCGCCGTCACCGGCGCGCCCGCCTCGCGCAGTGCCCGCAGCGCGCGGTCGGAGTTGCCGCACATCACGAACTGCGGTGTGCCCTTCATGAACAGCGCCACCGGCTCGTTCTCGATCACGTCCTTGATGCGGTCGCCCAACTCGCTCATGCCGTCCCCCTCGTCTTGATCCGAAGCTCGTGGATGGTGCCGTCGCGCAGCGGCCCGGCGAGCGCCTCGTTCACGAGGCGGTGCTGGTCGAGCAGCGGCAGCCCGTCGAAGCGCGGGCTTGCGACGGTCACCTGGAAGTGGTCGCCGCCGCCGGTGCGGTCCTCGACGCGCAGCTCCGCCGCGTCGGGAAACGCGTCGCGGAGGAGCGATTCGAGCTGGTCGGCGGCCATGGGTGGAGACTAGCGACGGGCTAGACGGTCACCGAGCGCTCGAGCGCGTCGACCCGCTCCAGCCATGGTTTCGCGCCGAGCCGCTCGAGTGTCTCGCGGGCCTCCGCGGGCGGGGTGCCGCCGCGCGTCTCCGCGAGCTCGACGAGTGTCGCTGCCTCGAAGAAGCGGAGCCCCTGGGCCGCGAACTGCCGCGCCGCCGACTCGAGCGCTTCGCCTGCGCCGTCCGCGTCACCACGAAGCCCGAGCAGCCTGCCGCGGAAGCGCGCGTATTGCGCCTCGACGTACGGCGTCCGCTCGACGGCTGCCATCTCGTCTCTCGCCGCGAGCCGCTCCTCGAGGCCCGCTGCGTCGCCTCCGTCGGCGAGCGCCTCTAGCTCGAAGGTCCAGGCGAAGGCCTCGAGCCGTGGATTGAGGGATACCAGCACCTCTTCTCCGGCCCGGATAGTCGCTGCGGACTCGGCGAATCGAGCTTCCGCGTGGAGCACGAGGCCCTCGAGGCGGAGCACGTTCGCGGCGAGCTGCGCGTCCTCGGAGTCGCGCAGCTCGGCGACCTCCTCGAGTGCGCGCCGGGCAAGGTCCACCTCTCCCCTCCTAGCGGCCGGAAGCGCGATCGTGTTCGCGCGGAAGAGCGCTGGATAGGTCCCGGCGGCGGTGAACCGCTCGACGAGCGCGTCCATGACCTCCCAGTCCCCGAGCATCCACGCCGCGAGGGAGACGAAGCTGATGAACTGCTGCTCGTGCTCGCGGTGGCCGAGGCGTGCCGCGAGCTCGACACCCTCGCGCGCCGCCTCCTCCATCGCGGCGAAGCGGGCGTTCGTGGACAGCTCGACGCAGCGGTTGTTGATCGCCCGCAGCAACGGCTGCGCGAGGTCGTGCTTGCGCCCGATCGCGATCGCCCGTTCCAGCAGCGCGCTCGCCTCCTCGTAGCGGCCGTTGCTCTGGAGCAGGAGGCTCTTCGTGTTGAGCCCGTTCGCGAGGACTTCGGGCGCGGGGAGGGCCTCGGCGATCTCCAGGGCCCGCTCGACGCGGTCTCGGGCCAGCGCCTGGTCGCCGAGGAAGTACGTGAGACGCGCCAGCATCTCCATGAGTCCGGCGATCTCCGCATCGGGCTCGTCGTCGGCGAGCAGGTCGAGCGCCTGGGCGAGCCGGTCGGCGCCGCCCCGCAGGTCGCCGTTCCGCCACATCGCGAGGCCGAGCGACGCGGTCGCATGCGCCCCCGCGTGTGTCGAGCCGGCGGCGTTGTACAGTTCGATCGCGCGGTCGAGCAGCTCGGCCGCCGGCGCGAGGCGTGCGCCGTGGAACGCAGCGAGGCCCGCCTGTTCGAGCAGCCGCGCCCGGGCGGGGTCGTCCCCGGCCAGTCCCGCCGCCTTCTCGAAGTAGCCTTGCGCCTCTTCGTTCGCCGCGAGTGACGCTGCCCGCTCGCCTGCGAGCGTCAGGTGCTCCGCCGCCTTCGCGCGCAGCGCCGTCGCGTCCTCCGCGTCGGGTGCGGCCTCGTACGCGTCGAGATAGTGGGCGGCGACGACCTCGACGAGCTCCGTCTCCGCCGCCGCGAGCGTCCGCTCGAGGTATCCGGCGGCGGCAAGATGCCGTGCCTTCCGCTCCGCCCGCGAGAGCGTCTCGTACGCGACCCGCTTCAGGAGGTCCTGGAGGAACGAGTACTGGCCGCGCTCCGGCGAGCGCGGATCCGCCTGGACCGACAGCACCTCCTTCCGGATCAGCGACGTGAGGAGCTGGTCGAGCGTCTCCTCGTCGCTGCCCGAGAGCGCCGCGAGGCCGGCCTTCGTGAAGCTCTTGCCGAGCACGGCCGCGTCCTGCAGCACGCGGCGCTCCTCCGCCGCGAGGCCGTCGAGGCGCGCGGCGACGAGCGCGTGCAGCGTCTCCGGCACCTCGAGCGCGTCGATCGGCCCCGTCGGCCGGTAGACGTCTCCCTCGCGCGCGAGCAGGCTGCGGTCGAGCAGCATCCGCACGGTCTCGACGGCGTAGAGCGGCACCCCCTCCGCGCGCTCGAGGATCCGGGCGCGCAGATCGTCGGGGAGCCCCGGCACGAAGCCGTCGAGCAGCTCCTCCATCGCCGCCGGGGCGAGCGGCTCGAGCGAGAGCGTCGTCGCGCTGCGGCCGCCGGCGCCGAAGCCGGGCCGCCGCTCGGCGAGCTCCGGCCGTGCGAGCGCAAGGACGAAGATCGGGTGTGCCCGCGACCAGTCGAGCAGGTGGTCGACGAAGTCGAGCAGGCTCGCGTCTGCCCATTGCAGGTCCTCGAACACGAGCACGACCGGCCCGCGCGCGGCCAACCGCTCGAAGAAGAGCCGCCACGCGGAGAAGAGGTTCTGGCGCTCGTCCGCCGCCTGCTCCGCTATCCCGAGCAGCTGCCCGAGCCGCGGCTCGACCCAGGCCCGCTCCTCCGCGTCGGGCAGCCACTCGGCGAGCATCGTGCGGAGCTTCGCCTGCGCCTCCTCGGGCGAGTCCTCCTCGGAGATGAGCGCCCGCATCCGCACCATCTCCGCGAGCGCCCAGTAGGCGACGCCGTCGCCGTAGGCGAGACAGCGGCCGCGGTGCCACCACACGGTGTCGGCCACGCCGTCGACGTACTTCTCGAACTCCCAGGCGAGCCGCGACTTGCCGATCCCTCCGATCCCGACGACCGAGACGAGATGCGCCTTCCGCTCCTCCGCAGTCGCGTGGAACAGGTCCTTGACGAGATTCAGCTCGCGCTGCCTCCCCACGAACGGCGGCTCGAGCTCGCCCGATCGCAGCGCGCCGCCGCGCTTCGAGGTCACCCGGACCGCGCGGAACAGCGGCACCGGCTCGCTCTTGCCCTTCAGGTGCGCCGGGCCCGCCTCCTCGTAGGCGATGGCGGCAGCCGTCGCCCGCCGGGTGGAGTCGCCGACGAGCACGGTGCCGGGCTGCGCTGCGGCCTGGATGCGCGCAGCCGTGTTGACGAGGTCGCCGGCCACCATGCCCTCGCCCTCGGCTGCGAGGTTGACCGCCGCCTCGCCCGTGAGCACGCCGGCGCGTGCGCGGAGCTCCGGGGCTCCGATCTCCTCGCCGAGGGCGGAGACGGCGACCACGAGGTCGAGTGCCGTTCGTACCGCCCGCTCGGCGTCGTCCTCCTGGGCCACGGGCGTTCCCCAGACGGCCATCACCGCGTCGCCGATGAACTTCTCCACCGTGCCGCCGTAGATGCCGATCAGGCGCCGGCACGTGTCGAAGTAGCGGGAGAGGAGCTCGCGCACCTCCTCCGGGTCGCGTGACTCCGAGAGCGGCGTGAAGCCGACGAGGTCGGCGAAGAGGACGGAGACGAGGCGCCGCTCCGCAGCGGCGGTCGGGGCGGGCGGCGCGGGCGCGGCCTCCGCAGCGCCGAGCGGCGAGCC
>CAZRTE010000021.1:18400-31534 GCA_964602945.1 uncultured Gaiellales bacterium | reverse complement strand
TCGCCTGCGCCAGTGTCCCTTACGCCTGAGCGCCGGCGCTACGGCCGCTGCGGCGCGGGCGCGGGCGCGAACGCCTCGCGCACCATTGCGAGCACCTTCTCGCGCGGGCCGTCCTCGACCGGCTGCAGGCCGCCCAGCTCGAGGCGCGCGAGCTCGACCCGCCCCCGGGTGCGCACGGTCAGGAAGCCGAAGTCGGCGAGGAAGTCCGCGGGGAAGATCGTCCGGTGGACGTGGAAGCGCTCGAAGTTCGTCTCCCCCTCCGGATAGCGGTACGCGAACGCCTCGAGCGCCCGCGCGCCGCGCTCGCGCGCATCCCCGATCGCGGTCAGGAAGAGCGACTGCATCACCCAGGGCCGGGACGGGTCGATGAGGTAGGCGCACGTGACGAGCGTCGCGTCCTGGCTCGCAGGCCCCGCCGGCAGCTCGGCCGCGCGCGGGAAGAGCTCCGCGGGCCCGTACTGCAGCGAGCCGAGCAGGCGGCCGTCCTCGTCGTGGTAGACCGTCCCCCACGCTCCCCACGCCTCCTCTGCTTCCCGGATCCATTTCCGCTTGTCGATGCTGCGCCCCTCTCGCGTCTGCCACCAGATGCAGTCGTGGCAGACGGGCGGAATCGTCTCGAGCGTCGCTCCGGTCAGACCGGCGATACGGGTGCTCACGGCTGCTCCACGTCGTCGACGACGACGTCCACGGCCGTCGGCTCGACGTCGGCCATCGAGCCGAGGTACTCGCGCACGCGCTCCTGCACGTGTCGCCCGAGCGTGGGCAGCGGCGCGCCCCAGTCGGCCACGAGATGGAGCTCGACGCGGATCGTGCCGTCGCGGCCGCTGATCCGGACCGGCCGCCGCCCCGGCAGCGAGCTCTCGGCCAGCCCGTGCACTCCCTCCACCTCGAGTGCCGCGTCGGCGGCGTACCGCTCGAGGATGTCAGTCGAGATCGACGCCTGACCTGCCATCCGAGATCAGCCTAGCGCCGGTCTGAGCACGAGCTCCGTCGCCTCGGGCCGGGCCGCGAAGCGGAAGGGGACGAACGTCGTGCCCAGTCCCGGCGAGACGTGCATCGTCGCGGAGGGGCTGCGGAAGACCCCCGCGGTGTAGCGCTCTCTCGGATGCGCGAGCGCAATCTTGCCGCCGGGATACGGGAGGCAGATCTGGCCGTCGTGCAGGTGGCCGGCGAGGACTAGGTCGAACCTGCCGGGCTCCAGCAGGTCGAGCACCCGCGGGTAGTGGCAGAGGAGGATGGAGAGGTCGGCGTCGCGCCCGAGCCGGTTCGGGTCGAGGCGCTCGCTGTCGTGGACGATGAGCCGCGGGTCGGCGCCGGCGATCCATACGCTCCGGCCCCGCAGCTCGAGCAGCCGGCCCTCGTCGCGCAGCAGCGTCACCGGCTCGAGCTCGCGCAGGTCGGACTTCCGGGACTGCGGGTCGCGGCTGAGCGCGATGTCGTGGTTGCCGAGCACGGCGAACGCGGGCCGGGGCAGCGCGCGCGCGAGCCGCCGGAGCATCTGCTCGCCGCGCGGATGCGTCAGGAGGTCGCCGCTGATCGCGACGAGATCCGGCCGCCGCTCCCGGGCCCAGACGGCGGCCTGCCACGTCGCGCCGATCCCGGGCGAGGGGACGCCGAAGTGGAAGTCCGAGAGGTGCGCGATCCGCAGGCCGTCGAGCTCGGCGGGCAGGCCGGGCAGCTCGAGCTCGAGCTCCCGCAGCCGCGGCCGGCCGGCCTCCACCAGCCCCCACGCCAGCGCCCCCAGGCCGGACCCGGCCCCGGCAAGTTGCAATTTGTAACTTGCGCTCGTTCTCAGACCTGGAGCCGCTCGAGCGCCGGCCGCGGATCGACGACATGGCGCTTGAACCTCAGCTCCGAGTCCTCGAGGCCGGCCGCGACACCGACGAGCTGGGCGAGGTGGAGGATCGGCAGGCGGAAGGTACGCCCCGTCGCAGCCTCCAGCTTCTGCTGCCAGGCGTCGAGCGAGAGGTGACAGAGCGGGCACGGTGTCACCATCACGTCGGCGCCCGCCTCGAGCGCCTGCTCGACCGGCTGGATGAGCTCGCCCAGCGCCGTCTCCTCGCGCGCCTGCATGATCGGGAAGCCGCAGCACTTGATCTTCGCGGGGTAGTCGATCGCCGTGCCGCCGCACGCCTCGATGATCCGCTCGAGCGACCAGGGCCGGTCGGGATCCTCGAAGCCCAGGAGCTTCGACGGACGGAGGATCTGGCAGCCGTAGAACGGCGCCACCTTCAGCCCCTTGAGGCCGCGGTGGGCCGCCTCCCGCAGCTTGTCGTAGCCCTCGCCCTCGGCGATCTCCCAGAGCAGGTGCCGCACCTCCACCGCCCCCGAGTACGGCGGGACCCCGACCGTGGCGAGGTTGTCGTTCACGCGCTCGAGCAGCTGGGGGTCGCCCTTGAGCATGTGGTTCGCCTGGCGGAGGTTGAGCGTGCACACGTTGCAGACCGTCATGAGCGTGTCGCAGCCGGTCGCCTCGGCATAGGCGAGGATCCGCGCGTTCAGGTGGACGTAGTAGTCCGGCTCCGCCTCGTGGATGTCACCCGCGCCGCAGCACGTCACCGACTCGAGCTCGACGAGCTCGAGCCCGACCCGCGGTGCGAGCGCCTGGGTCGACGTGTCGAGCTCCTTCGCCGAGAGCGAGGCGAGGCAGCCCTTGTAGTAGGCGACCCGCTTCGTCGCCGTTCCCGTCTCGGTGGTGCTCAAGCCTCCTCCTTCTCCTCGGTCTCCGGCAGATGGGGCCGCGGCGCGGCGCCCGGCTTCGCGTAGATCTCCTCGAGCGACTCGCCGATCGCGTGCTCGGAGCCGACGCGCTGCAGCGCCTTCTCGCCCTGGACGTGCCCGAGCGCGCCGCGGCGGTCCTGCTCGCGGGTGAGCTTGCGCAGGTTGCGGGCCTCGCCGACGTCCGCTGCGGCATGCGGCGGGAACGGCGGCGGCACCTTGCCGTGGCGGGCGAGGCTCATGGCGAACTTCATCTGCTTGATGGAGGAGACGACGCCCTGCGTCTTCGGTACGAGCTCGGTCTCGCGCAGCCAGCCGGTCGTCTCCGCCGAGCGGACGAACCAGCGCGCGTGCCTCGCCCCCAGGTCACGATCGATCCCCTGCCGGATGGACTCGGCGCCGAGCTTCGCGATCGCGTCGCGCGGGTCGACGCCCTTCGGGCAGCGCTCGCTGCAGAAGTAGCAGCGCGTGCAGTCCCAGATGCCGTGCTCGGAGTTGTACTCCTCGAGCCGCTCGACCGCCGCCTGGTCGCGCGCGTCGCCGACGAAGCGCATCCCCTTCGCCAGCGCGGCGGGGCCGAGGAAGTCGGGGTCGGACTCGAGCGAGTTGCACTCGGAGAGGCAGCAGCCGCAGTTGATGCACAGCGCTTCCTTGTGGATCGCCTCCGCCTCGTCGTGGGAGACGACGAACTCCTTGCCGTCGGGCGGCTCGTTGTAGCCCGGCTGCAGCCAGGGCTTCATCGCGCGCATCTTCTGCCAGAAGGGGTCCATGTCGACGACGAGGTCCTTGATCACGGGGAGGTTCCCCATCGAGGAGACCACGGGCACCTGCCCCGCCTCGGCGTACGGCAGGATCCGCTCCTTGCAGGCGAGCACCGTGCGGCCGTCGAGGCGCATCCCGCAGGAGCCGCACATCATCATCCGGCAGCTCTTGCGGAACGCGAGCGACCCGTCGCGCTGGTCCTTGACGATGTCGAGGCAGTCGAGCAGCGTCGCCCACTCGGGCGCCTCGATCTCGTACTCGCGCAGCGCCCGCTCGCCCGTCGTCGAGTCGAAGCGCCAGATCTTGAGGGCGACCTGCATCAGATGCCCAGCCCGCCGAGTGCCGAGAGGTTCAGCTTGCTCGCGTCGAGGGTCTCCGAGGCGGGCGGAACCTGCACGGTCACCTTCTCGCCGAACTTCGACAGCGTCGTGGTGAGCACGACGTCGGCCGGCGTCCCTCCCGCGTCCGAGGACAGCGCGATCCGGGCGCGGTGGACGTAGCCGTCGCTGCCGATCCAGACCTCGACCGGCCTGAACGTCACGTTGCCCGCGTCGAGCGCCGTCCGCGCGGCCTGCGGCAGCTTCGAGGCGTCGAGCGCGCCCCGGTACTCGGTCGTCTGCGTCCCGTCCACCGTCGCCGAGCCGATCTTCCGCACGTTCTTCAGCGCCGGCAGGGTGCCCGGCGAGGTGAGGGCGAACGACGACGGGCCCAGCGACTTGGCCGCCGAGGCGACCGACATCTCGAGCCACGTCTTCCCGCTCGGCAGGAACGACGAGAACAGCGACGAGCTGACGTAGAGGTTCTCCCCGTCGAGCACCTCGCTCAGGGGCAGGCGCTGCGTGCCGAGCGTGATCGTGAGGTCCATCGCGCCCGTGCGCGCCGCCGAGTCGAAGTCGCCGCTGCCGCTCAGGCCGATGTTCTGCCCGGACGTCTTGACCGAGGCCGAGAAGGTGACGTGGAGAGAGGTCGCGCCCGTCTTCGTGAGGGCCGTGCGGGAGAAGGCGGTCGGCGCCACGGATTGCGCCGGAGCGGAGGTCGACGACGTCTTCTTCGAGCCGCCGCAGGCCGCGAGCGCGAGCGTCGCGGCGAGCACGACCGAGAGCAGCGCCGCCCGGCGCATCAGTAGACCCTCTCCTGCGGCTCCCACGTCGTCACCGTAACGGGTTTCCAGTCGAGCTCGGGACGGCCGTCGCGCCAACGCACGATCGTGTGGCGCATGAAGTTCTCGTCGTCGCGCTCCGGATAGTCGTAGGGCCGGGCGTGCGCGCCCCGGCTCTCCTTGCGCGCGAGGCCGCTCACGACCATGCAGTCGGCGAGCTCGAGCAGGAAGCCGAGCTCGAGGGTCTGTGTGAGGTCGTTGTTGAAGACCGCGCCCTTGTCGTCGACGACGACCCGCTCGTAGCGCTCGCGCAGGCCGGCGACGATCTCGCCCTGCCGGATCATCTGCTCCTCGCGCCGGAAGACGCCGAAGTTCTCGTGCATCGTCTCGCCGAGCTCATCGCGCATCCGCCAGGGCCGCTCGCCCTCTTCCCGGTCGAGCAACGCCTCGACCTCGCGCTCCGCGTCCGCGAGCGCCGACTCCGGCACGGGGGTCGCCGTGGCGGCGAGCGCGTCCTCCGCCGCCCGCCGGCCGGTGCGCCGCCCGTACGTGATCGTCTCCATCAGCGCGTTGCCGCCGAGCCGGTTGGCGCCGTGGAGGGAGACGCACGCGCACTCGCCGGCGGCGTAGAGCCCCTCGAGCTCGGTGCGCCCCCAGACGTCGACGTCGATCCCGCCCATGTGGTAGTGGGCGCCCGGCCGCACCGGGATCGGATCCTCGATCGGGTCGATGCCGACGAAGGTCATCGAGAGCTCGCGCGTCCCGTGCAGCTTCTCGAGGATCGTCTCGGCTCCGAGATGGCGGAGGTCGAGGAAGACGTTGCCGTCGACGCCGCGCCCCTCGTCGATCTCGGTCTGCTCGGCGCGGGAGATGACGTCGCGCGAGGCGAGCTCCATCGCGTGCGGCGCGTAGCGCGTCAGGAAGCGCTCCCCCTCCGAGTTGAAGAGGAAGGCGCCCTCGCCGCGGCAGCCCTCCGTGATCAGCACCCCGGTCGGGGCGAGCGTCGTGGGATGGAACTGCATCATCTCCATGTCCTTCAGCGGCACGCCGGCCCGGAGCGCGAGCGTCATCCCGTCGCCGGTGCAGGCGTAGGCGTTCGTCGTGCCCGTGTAGAGGCGCCCGGCTCCGCCCGTGCAGAGGATCACGGTCTTCGCCTCGATCACCTTCACGCCGCCGTGGAGCAGGTCCCAGCAGACGACGCCGCAGCAGCGGCCGTCCACGACGGCGAGCTTCCAGACGAAGAACTCCTCGTAGACGCGGATGTCGCGCTTCAGGAGCTGCTCGTAGAGGACGTTGATGAGCACGTGGCCGGTGATGTCGGCCGCGTACGCGGTGCGCGGCTCGCCTGCGGCGCCGAAGGCGCGCTGCGCGATCCGCCCGTCCTCGGTGCGCGAGAAGACCGCGCCCCAGTTCTCGAGCTGGTAGACGTCGTCGGGCGCCTCCCGGCAGAGGATGTCGATGGCGTCCTGGTCGCCGAGGTAGTCGGAGCCCTTGACGGTGTCGTAGGCGTGCTCCTCCGGGCTGTCCGGCGACGCGTTCCCGAGCGCGGCGTTGATGCCGCCCTCGGCCGCGCTCGAGTGGCTGCGGACGGGATGGAGCTTCGAGACCACGGCGACGTCCACGCCGACGTCGAAGGCCTCGATGGCCGAGCGCATGCCTGCCAACCCAGCGCCCACCACGAGGACGTCGTGCGAGTCCCGCATCGAGACGGTGACCCTATCGGAAACGCGGAGCGAAAATGGACCGCACCGCGCGGGCGAGCTTGAGCAGCGGGTCGTACGACTCGTCGACGACCCGCTCCTTCAGCGGGATGATCGCGTTGTCGGTGATCTTGATCCCGGCCGGGCAGACGTCCGTGCAGCACTTCGTGATGTTGCAGAGGCCGATGCCGCCCTCCTCCCGGACGAGGTCGACGCGGTCGAGCGCGTCGAGCGGGTGCATCTCGAGGCTGGCGACCCGGGCCATGAAGCGCGGGCCGAAGTAGCGCGACTGCAGGCGGTGGTCGCGCAGGACGTGGCAGACGTCCTGGCAGAGGAAGCACTCGATGCACTTGCGGAACTCGGCCATCCGGTCGACGTCCGCCTGGTCGATCGACCACTCGGCGTCGGGCTTCGGCGTGAACGGCGGGATCTGCTTGTTGACCTCGTAGTTCCAGGAGACGTCGGTGACGAGGTCGCGCACGAGGGGGAAGGCGTGCATCGGCTCGACCCGGATCGGCCTGTCCTCGGGCAGGTCGTCGAGCCTCGTCTTGCACATCAGGCGCGGCGTCCCGTTCACCTCGGCGCCGCACGAGCCGCACTTCGCCGCCTTGCAGTTCCAGCGGACGGCGAGGTCTCCGGCCTGCGTGCGCTGGATCTCGTGGATCGCGTCGAGGACGACCATCCCCTCCTCGGTCTCGACCTCGTAGTCGACGAGCTCGCCCTGCTCGGCGTCGCCACGCCACACCTGGAGCACACGCGAGCTCATGCCGCCGCCGCCTCCTGGGCCTTGCGCTCGTCGACGAGCTCCTGCAGCTCGGCGACCTTGACGACGGGCCGCGGCTCCACGCGCATCCCGTCCGGCTCCTTCGTGCTGACGAGGTTGTGCTCGCCCCAGTAGTCGTCGTAGGCGGGGAAGTCGAGCCGGCTGTGCGCGCCGCGGCTCTCCTCGCGCGCGAGGGCGGCCCGCGTCAGCGCCTCCGCGCAGACGATCATGTTCTGCAGGTCGCGGCACTGGTTCCAGCCGGGGTTGTAGACCCGGCCACCGGTGGAGACGCGGACGTTCCGCGCCCGGCTCTCGAGCTCCTCGAGCTTCGAGACCGCCTGCACCAGGTCGTCGCGCTCGCGGAAGATGCCGACGAGCTCGTGCATCGTCTGCTGCAGCTCGGCGTGGAGCTCGTAGGGATCCTCCTCACCGGGCCCCTCGAGATAGCCGAGCATCTCGGCCGCCGCGGTCTCGACGTCGCTCTGCTCGATCCGCGGCGCCCCGGCTCCGGCGGCGTGGGCGGCCGCGCCTTCTCCCGTGCGCTTGCCGAAGACGACGAGGTCGGAGAGCGAGTTGCCGCCGAGGCGGTTCGCCCCGTGCATCCCGCCCGAGCACTCGCCGGTGGCGAACAGCCCGGGCACCCGGCTCGCCCCCGTCTCCGGGTCGACCTTGATCCCGCCCATCGCGTAGTGCGTCGTCGGCCAGATCTCCATCGGCTCGCGCGTGATGTCGACGCCGGCGAGCTCCATGAACTGCTCGTACATGCTCGGCAGCTTGCGCTTGACGGCCTCCGCCGGCAGGTGCGAGACGTCGAGGAAGACACCGCCCCGCGGCGAGCCGCGGCCCTCGGTCACCTCGGTGTAGATGGCGCGGGCGACGACGTCGCGCGTCGAGAGCTCCATCCGCTTCGGGTCGTAGCGCTCCATGAACCGCTCGCCCTCGCCGTTGCGGAGGATGCCGCCCTCGCCGCGGACCGCCTCGGTCACGAGCAGGCCCCGGACGCCGGGCGGCCAGACCATCCCGGTCGGGTGGAACTGGATGAACTCCATGTCGACGAGCTCGGCGCCGGCCTCGTAGCCGAGCGCGTGCCCGTCGCCCGTGTACTCCCACGAGTTCGAGGTGATCCGGTACATCTTCCCGATCCCGCCGGTCGCGAGCACGACCGCCTTGGCCCGGAAGAGCACGAACTCCCCGGTCGCGCGCCAGTAGCCGAAGGCGCCGCAGACCCGGTCGCCGTCCTTGAGCAGGCGCGTGATCGTGCACTCCATGTAGACGTCGATCCCCTGGTGGACGCCCTTGTCCTGCAGCGTCCGGATCAGCTCGAGGCCCGTGCGGTCGCCGATGTGCACGAGCCGCCGGTGGGTGTGCCCGCCGAAGGGCCGCTGGGACATCTTGCCCTCGGGAGTGCGGTCGAAGACCCCGCCCCACTGCTCGAGCTCGTAGACGCGGTCGGGGGCCTCCTTCGCGTGCAGCTCGGCCATGCGCCAGTTGTTCATGTACTTGCCGCCGAACATCGTGTCCTGGAAGTGCGTGCGCCAGTTGTCGGCGGGCTCGACGTTGCCGAGCGCGGCGGCGATCCCTCCCTCGGCCATGACGGTGTGCGCCTTGCCGAGCAGCGACTTGCAGACGAGGCCGGTGCTCGCTCCCTGCTCGGAGGCGGCGATCGCCGCGCGCAGGCCCGCGCCGCCCGCGCCGATCACGAGCACGTCGTGGTCGTGGACCTCGTACTCGGCTGTCCCCACGCTCAGAAGATCCTCGGGTCGTGGAAGACGCCGGCGGCGGCCAGGCGGATGTAGAGGTCGCTGGCGCAGACCCAGAAGAGGCTGAGCCACGCCCACTCCATGTGGCGGGCGTTGAAGAAGCTGACCCCGCGCCAGAGCTTGTGCCGGCCGCGGGCGGCGAGGGAGCACGTGAAGCAGTCGAGCTTGCCGCCGACGATGTGGCGGAGCGAGTTGCAGCCGAAGGTGAAGCCGCTGAGGAGGATCACGTTGAGCACGAGCACGAGCGTGCCGAGGCCGAGCCCCACGTGGAGCGCCCCGTCGGAGCCGCGGAAGAAGAAGGCGCGGATCGCGTCGTACCAGAGGAAGCCGAGCACGATCGTCGCGAGATAGAAGAAGTAGCGGTGGGCGTTCTGGAGGATGAGCGGCAGCCGGCCCTCGCCGCTGTACCTGCGCCGCGGCCCGCTGACCGCGCAGGCGGGCGGGGAGAGGAAATAGGCCCGGTAGTAGGCCTTGCGGTAGTAGTAACAACTCGCGCGCAGGCCGAGCGGCGCCCACACGACCCAGATCGCAGTCGAGATCGGCATGTTCCAGCCGGCGAGGCTGTGCAGGTCCGGCGAGTAGAACGGCGACAGGTAGTGCGCGCCGCCCTTCGTGTAGAGGTAGTCGTTCCCGAGGAAGACGACCACGGTCGCGTAGATGCCGAGAACGCCGAGGCCGAGCCCGACGCG
This sequence comes from uncultured Gaiellales bacterium, assembly GCA_964602945.1. Taxonomy (GTDB): domain Bacteria; phylum Actinomycetota; class Thermoleophilia; order Gaiellales; family Gaiellaceae; genus Palsa-739. The sequence continues at coordinate 22,043 of CAZRTE010000021.1, read as the reverse complement.
CAGCGGCGGGAGCCACCAGGCATCCCGTCGCGAGGTCGCCCCGAACGAGGCGAGCGAGCCTTCGGACTCGGCGCGAGCGGTCATCGAGCGCACGCTATCGGGAATGTTCCAGGGGGTGCGCCGGTGCCCCTCCGCGACCCGGTGTGCGGGTGCCCGCGGCAGGCCGGGCACCGCGGGCGTCGAACTCGGCCGTGTGGACGCCCAGACCGCCGCCGACCGCTTTCTCGCCTCGCCCGCGCTCAGCGAGGGAACCCGCCGCGCGTACCGCGGCGACGTGGCGGAGTTCTGCCGCTGGCTGGCAGAGCGCGGCACCCCGCTCGAGCGCGTGGACGTCCGCGTCCTCGCCGACTACGTCGCGTGGCTGGGCAGCGCCCGGCGCGGGCGGAAGCTCGCGCCCGCCACGATCGGCCGCAAGCTCGCCGCCGTCCGCGCCTTCCTCCGCCACTCGCTCGGGCCGGAGCGCGTCCCGGACGCCCGTCTCGCCCCACGCCGGGCCCGCCGGCTCCCCGACGCGCCGGCCGCCGCCGAGATCGAGCGGACGCTCGCCGCGCTCGAGGGAGAGGGGCCGGTCGCGCTCCGGAACCGCGCCCTCGTCGAGCTCGTCTACTCCGCAGGGCTGCGCAGCGCCGAGGCCGTGGGGCTCGACCTCGGCGACGTCGACTTCGAGCAGGAGCTCGTGCACGTCCGCCGGGGCAAGGGCGGCAAGGAGCGCGTCGTGCCGCTCGGCGAGGAGGCGGCGCTGTGGCTCGCGCGCTACCTCCGCGAGGCGCGGCCGGAGCTGGCGCAGGGAGCGAATGACGCACTGTTCCTCTCGGTTCGCGGCCGGCGGCTCGACACGAGCACGCTGCGCCGGATCGTCCCCCACCCGCACCGCCTGCGGCACGCCTTCGCCACCCATCTCCTCGAGGGCGGCGCCGACCTGCGCACGATCCAGGAGCTGCTCGGCCACAGCTCGCTCTCGACGACGCAGGTCTACAGCCACGTCGACCCGCGGCACCTGCGCCGCGCCTACGACCGGGCGCATCCCCGCTCCTAGTCGAGCCCCAAGGCGAAGCCGGCGGAGCCGGCGAAGCCGACCGAGCCGACCGAGCCGCCACGACCCACCAAGTTGCAAATTGCAACTTGCCGGCGAGATGGCACAGAGCCGGGACATCCGGGTAGCGCCCTGCCCGCGATGCTGGAACCGGTGGTCAGATCTGCTCCGCGCATCCCGCAGCGTCTGCTCGACGCGATCCCGCGCCTCGACGACGGCGGCCGTCCGATCGCGGACGTGATCCGGAAGGTTGGCGAAGAAGCAGACCGACTCGGCATCACGAGGCCGAGCTACGAGCGCATCCGACAGCTCGTCCACCAGTCGCGGTCGATCCACCTCGGGCCGTCGGACGTCCGGATCGCGCTCGAGACGACGGCGCTGCTGCGGTCGCGAGACTCGGCGGCGCGTGCGATGGCGAAGCCACGCGACCGGCGTCGTTGACACGGAACCTCGGCTCCTCGACTTAGTTGCAGTTTGCAACTAGGCCAGGGTCGGCGTCATTCGCGGGGGACGTTCGGCTGCGGGCCCGGGCAGGCGTCCCGTGGAGCGGGCCGAAGTCCTGTGCGTGCAGCCGAAGCCGCCCGCGGATCCCGCCGTCGAGGGCTTCCTCGCCCTCGCCGCCGCGCGCCTCGCGCCGCGCACGGTCGAGGCGTACCGGCGCGATCTCGCGCACCTGGCGGGCTGGCTCGGCGGCTCCCCGGCGGACGCGAGCGCGGACGAGCTCGCGGCGTACGTCGCCCAGCTGCGCGCGGACGGCCTCGCGGCGACGACGATCGCCCGCCGGCTCGCCGCCGTCCGCTCCTTCTTCCGCCACCAGGTGCTGCTCGGCGCCCGGATCGACAACCCGGCGGCGGAGGTCGAGCTGCCCCGGCGGCGGCGGGCACTCCCGCGCACCCTCTCCCCCGCCGAGGTCGAGCGCCTGCTCGAGGCCGCCGTCGGCACGACACCGCGCGCGCTGCGCGACCAGGCCCTGGCCGAGCTCCTGTACGGCGCCGGCCTGCGCGTGAGCGAAGCCGTCTCGCTCGAACGGCAGTCCGTCGACCTCGAGCACCGGCTCGTCCGCTGCTTCGGCAAGGGAAGCAAGGAGCGCGTCGTGCCGATCGGGCGGGCCGCCGCCGAGGCGGTGCGGCGCTACCTCGCCCGCGGGCGACCCCACCTCGACCGCCGGCACCGGCCGGAGCTGTTCCTCAACGCGCGCGGCGGGCCGCTGACCCGCCAGGGGGCGTTCCTCGTCCTCCGCCGCCTCGCCGCGAAGGCCGGGCTCGAGCCCGAGCGGATCCATCCGCACCTGCTGCGCCACTCGTTCGCCACCCACCTGCTCGAGGGCGGCGCCGACCTGCGCGCGGTGCAGGAGATGCTCGGCCACGCCGATCTCGCCACGACCGAGCTGTACACGCACGTGTCCGATCGCAGGCGCCGCGAGCTGTACTTCCAGGCGCACCCGCATGCGCGCCGCAAGTAGCTCGCGAGACGTCGCGCAGCCGAGCGGCTGAGAGGACGCTCGCCCAGGCGTAGGCTCTTGTGCATGAGCCCGACTTTCGCCCGAGCGAGCTACGCGATCGTCCCGATAGGACTCGCCGGAGTCGCAGACGGGATCTACCAAGCGGTGTCGGGCTCGCCGGCGTTCGGAGCCCTCATCGGGGTGATCGGACTGGTCGTTGCGGGGCTCGCCGTGAGCAATCTCCGTGCGGGTCGGCACTGGCCCTTCGCGTAGCAGCCGTCAGGGCTACTCGCGAACGCTGACCCGGCCGAGTGGGTGTGGCACCGGAGGAAGCGCGCACCCGTCGGGGTCAGTTCCTTCACCCAGCGAGCGAAGCGTCAGCTTCGCGAGCTACCTACGATCCCGCGCCTTGCGCTTGAGCGTCTGCGCGACGCCCGCGACCGCCCGGCGCAGATCCGCGCCGGCGGCATCGTCCGCGGCGAGCCCCTCGAGGAGGACGATCGTCTCGCGCTGCGGCGACCCGTTCCGCAGCGAGAGCGCTGCGAGCCGCCGAACTGCCGCGTTCTCCTCCTCGTCCGCGACCATCTTGTGGAGGAGAGGCCGCATCGAGTTGACGGTGCTGGGATGGTCGCGCGCAAGGAGCTCGAGCGAGAGGAGCGCCGCGCCGCGCGCCGCGGGGCTCGAGTCGTCGAGGCCCCGCCGCAGCAGCTCCTCCTTCGCCCGCCAGCGGAACAGCCCCACCGCCCGGAAGGCCAGCGCGCGCTCCTGGAAGCTCGAGCTCCGCGCGGCCGCCTCGAGCTCGTCGTCCCACTCACTCCGCAGCGCGGCGAGCTCCTGCTCGGAGCCGTTCGTCGCGAGCTCGTCCGCGCGTGCCGCTGCCTCCGCGAGAGTCACACGCCGGAGGGTAGACGCGCAGCGCCGAGGATCGCGTCGGCCGACCGTTCGACGTCCTCCTCGTTGGTGCGCCAGTTGGAGACGGAGATGCGCATCGCGTGCTCGCCGCCCCAGTCCGTCCCCGACAGCCAGCACGTGCCGTCCTCCTGGACCCGCCGGATCACCTCACGCGTGTGCTCACCGTCGCCGAAGCGGACGAGCACCTGGTTCAGCACCACGTCGTTCAGGATGGACGCGCCGCCCGCCTCGAGCAGCTCCGCGAAGCGCCGGGCGTG
>CAZRTE010000021.1:0-18390 GCA_964602945.1 uncultured Gaiellales bacterium | reverse complement strand
CCCTCGCGCCGCCCCGCGACCCGCGGGGGTGGGGCCCACGCCCGCTCGACGAGGTCGGCGACGCCGCTGCGACCGAGCGACCGCAGTGCCGCGTAGACGGCGAACCCACGCGCGCGGCGGGAGAACTCGGGAGTCCAGTCCACCTGGTCACGCTCCCGCCTGTCCTCCGCGTGCACGAGGTAGGAGGCGGTGGTCCCGATCGCGGCACGGTGCGCCTCGGGGTGCGCGCAGAAGGCGAGGCCCGAGTCGTAGGGGACGTTCAGCCACTTGTGCACGTCGGTCGTCCACGAGTCGGCGCGCTCCGCGCCGCGCACCAGGTGGCGGAGCGAGGGCGACGCGGCGGCCCAGAGCCCGAAGGCGCCGTCGACGTGGAACCACGCGCCCGCCTCGGCCGCGGCGTCGGCGATCGCCTCCAGGTCGTCGCAGGCTCCGGTGTTGACCTCGCCCGCCTGGCCGCAGACGATCGCCGGGCCGCCGGCGAGGTCGGGCAGCTCGTCCACGATCATGCGGCCCTGGTCGTCGGCGGGCACGACCTCGAGCGAGGACGCGCCGATGCCGAGCAGGCGCAGGGCCCGATCGAGCGTCGTGTGCCGCTTCGCGCCCACGACGACCCGGATCGGGGGCGAGCCGGCCAGCCCGTCCGCGGCGACATCCCAGCCGGCCTGCGCGAGGACGTGGTGACGGGCGGCCGCGAGCGCGGTCACGTGCGCCATCTGCGCCCCGGTGACGAAGGCGACGGAGACGTCGGACGGCAGCCCGAGCAGGTCCACGAGCCAGCCACGGGAGACCTCCTCCACGACCGAGGCGGACGGGCCGCACACATAGAGCCCCGCGTTCTGGTCCCAGACGGAGGCGAGCATGTCGGCCGCGACGGCAGCCGGCACCCCGCCGCCGATCACGAAGCCGAAGAAGCGTCCCGAGGGAGTGGCGAGGAGGCCCGGCTCGGTTGCCTCCACGAGCGCAGCGAGCACCGCCGCCGGATCCTGGGGATCCTCGGGCAGCGGCCCGCCGAGCGCCTCGGTGAGCCTCGACACGTCCGCCTCGGGCCGGATCGGCCGGGTGTCGAGCGTGTCGACGAAGTCACCGGCGTGCTCCGCAACCTGCCGGAACAGCTCGCGTTCGTTCACCGCTCCGACTCTAGACGACGCGCCCCCACGTCTCCCCCAGCTAGATTCACTCCATGGCGCACAGGGTCGTTCTCACCCCTGGTGACGGCGCGAGCGCCGACTTGACAGAGGCGACGCATTGCGTGCTCGAGGCGACCGGCGTCGATGCGGTCAGCGAGAGCGGGAAGCAGAGGTAGCGACATGAGAAGAAAGATCACGATCGTCGGCGCGGGCGCCACCGGCGCGACCGCCGCGCAGATCCTGGCGGCCCGCGACTACGCGGACGTCGTCCTCACGGACATCAAGGAGGGCCTGCCGCAGGGCAAGGCGCTCGACCTCAACCAGATGGGCCCCGTGCTCGGCTTCGAGCCGCGGATCACCGGCTCGAACGGCTACGAGGAGACCGCCGGGTCGGACGTGGTCGTGATCACGGCCGGGCTGCCGCGCTCGCCGGGCATGTCCCGCGACGACCTCGTGGCGACGAACGAGAAGATCGTCGGCTCGGTGACGGAGCAGGTGGTCGCGCAGAGCCCCGACTGCACGATCGTCGTCCTCTCGAACCCGCTCGACGCGATGTGCCACGTCGCCAAGAACGTCTCGGGCTTTCCGAAGGAACGGGTCTTCGGCCAGGCGGGCATCCTCGACACCGCCCGCTTCCGCACCTTCATCGCCTGGGAGACGGGAGCCTCGGCCCGCGACGTCCAGGCGCTCGTGCTCGGCGGCCACGGCGACCAGATGGTGCCGATCGTGTCCGCCACGACCGTCGGCGGCGTCCCGCTGCGCAAGCTCGTCTCCGAGGAGCGGATCCAGGCGATGGTCGAGCGCACCGCGAAGGGCGGCGGCGAGATCGTCCAGCTCCTCGGCACCTCCGCCTGGTACGCGCCCGGAGCCGCGATCGCCGAGATGGTCGACGCGATCCTGCTCGACCAGAAGCGCGTGCTGCCGTGCACGGCCTACCTCGAAGGGGAGTACGGGATCGACGGGCTCTACATCGGCGTGCCGGTGAAGCTCGGCGCCGGCGGGGTCGAGGAGGTCGTCGAGGTCGACCTCTCCGACGACGAGCGGGCCGCGCTCGAGCGCAGCGCCGAGGCGGTGCGCGACGTCGTCGGCGTGCTGAGTACATAGGGCCCGTCGGTACGCTCCGCTGCCGTGGCGATCGAGACGCTCGAGAACCGGTTCCGCGGGCGCGACTATCTCGTCGAGCTCGGGGCGCCGGAGTTCACCTCGATCTGCCCGCTGACGGGCGCGCCGGACTTCGGCGAGTTGACGATCCGCTACGTGCCCGACGAGAAGCTGTGCGAGCTCAAGTCGCTGCGCGACTACCTCGGCTCGTTTCGGGAGCGCCGGATCCTGCAGGAGGAGGTCGTGAACGAGGTGCTCGAACGGCTCGTCGCCGACGCTGCACCGCGCTTCGTCGAGGTCGAGGGCGAGTTCACCGCCCGCGGCGGCATGACGACGCGGGTCGTCGCCAGCTCCGGTGAGTTGCCGGCGTCGTGGATCTCGGACTGACCGGCCGGACGGCGCTCGTCTGCGGCGCCTCGTCCGGCCTCGGGCTCGCGTGCGCGGAGGCGCTCGCCGAGGAGGGCGCGAACGTCGTCCTGTTCGCACGGCGCGCCGACCTGCTCGCACGCGAGGCTGCCCGGATCGGCGGCGTCGCCGTTCCCGGCGAGGCGAGGGAGCAGGCCGACCTCGAGCGCGCGGTCGCGACGGCAGTCGAGCGTTTCGGAGGGCTCGACGTGCTCGTCTGGAACGCCGGTGGCCCCCCGCCGGGCAGTGCCGGCGACGCGGACGACGCGGCGCTCGAGGCCGCCTACGCTCTTCTCCTGCGCCCCGCCGTGGCACTCGTGCGGCTCGCGCTGCCGCATCTGGAGCGGAGCCCGGGCGGCAGGATCGTCGCCGTCACCTCGCTCGCAGCGCAGGAGCCGACCCGCCATCTCGCCCTCTCGAACACGTTCCGTCCGGCCGTCACGGGCTGGCTGAAGACGCTGAGTCACGAGGTCGGCCGGCACGGGATCACGGTCAACTGCGTCGCCCCCGGACGGATCGCCAGCGCACGGCTCGACGAGCTCTACCCGGACGGCCCGACCGAGCAGCAGCTCGAGGAGATCGCGCTCGGCCGCTGGGGCGAGCCGCGCGAGCTCGGCGACGTCGTCTGCTTCCTCGCCTCGGAGCGCGCGCGCTACGTGACCGGACAGACGATCGTCGTCGACGGCGGCCTGAAGCGGTTCCTGTTTTGAGGCGCTTCGTCACGCCGTTCAGGGTCGCCGCCGGACTCGTCGCCCTCGTGCTGGCGACGAGCCTGATCCTCTACGCCATCCCGTCGAACGACTACCTCCTGCTACCCGACGTCGCGCACCCGGTCGCGCCGCTCGTCCGCGTCCAGGGCGCACATCCCGCGGCGGGCAGCGGCAGCATCTACTTCGTCGACGTCATCGAGCGCCGCGCGAGCGAGCTCGAGTCACTCTTCCCCTCGATCCACCCCCACGCGTCGCTCGTGCCGGCGAAGCTCATCGTCCCGCCGGGAACGACGAGCCACGCCGTCCAGCAGGCCGCGCTGCGGGAGATGTCGATCTCGCAGCGGGTCGCCGCCGCCGTCGCGCTGCGTCGGCTCGGCTACCACGTCGTCGTCCACCGCAACGGCGTGATCGTGAACGTCGTCGATCTCGGCACGCACGCGTACGGCAAGCTCCAGGCGGCGGACCTGATCCTCTCCGTGAACGGCACGCCGACGCCGACGATCGCGAAGCTGCGCTCCGTGCTCGCCGGGGTGAAGGCCGGACAGGTCGTCGCCCTGCGCATCCGCCGCGGCGCCCGCCTACGGACGCTGAAGATCCAGACGGTGGCCGACCCGGCACAGGACGGCCGCGCGATCGTCGGGTTCGAGCCGGCGCAGTCGGCGCGGATCACGCTCCCGATCCGCGTCTCGATCGACTCCCACGGAATCGGCGGGCCTTCGGCGGGCCTGGCGTTCGCGCTCGAGGTGATGGAGAAGCTCGGCCGGGACGTCGCCCACGGCTACAAGATCGCCGCGACCGGCGAGATGGAGCTCGACGGCACCGTGGCGCCGATCGGAGGCGTGAAGCAGAAGACGTACGGCGTGCGTGCGGCGAAGGCGGACGTCTTCCTCGTTCCTGCGGGCGACAACGCGAAGGTCGCGCGGCGCTATGCGGGGCCGCTGCGCGTCATCCCGGTGCGGTCGTTCGCCCAGGCGTTGCACGCCCTGGCAACGCTGCCCCCGGCGCAATAGAAGTCGTCGATTTCGGCCTACGTGAAACTGGCGGAATTTCGTCAGTTTTCGTCCGCGACAACGCTTGGCTTCGGCGGCTTCTCCCCCTATCATCGCTCCTCGGGCGCGCCACTCGCGCTCCAGAACACACTCCAACATGAGCAAACGTTCCACTCCAACCTGCGGCGACTGCTACTTCCGTCGTGCCGGTCTCTGCGCCCTGCCGGGCGAGACGATCTGCCCGACGTTCAGGGCCCAGTCGGTCGGCCGCCTCGAGCCACCGCGCCAGCCGCGCCTCGTCCCGCGCCCCGTCGCAGCACACGCCGCCTAGAGCTCGCGGGCGAAGAGCTGCGCTCTTCGCCCGGGGAGTGAAGGAACTGCGCGCGCCCGAGAGCGCGATCTCGGGCGCGCTCCGTACTGTCTTGTCTCGAGGTTGTCTGGATGAAGCCGCTGCCTCGTGTGCCCGCGCGCGGCAGAGGCCGGCGCAAGCACGGTGCGGCCTCCACGTAGGCGTCCCGCCTACGCTCCGGCCCCGAACGCCAAGAGCGGTTGAAGCGTTCGACCCCACTCCGGCGCCGGGCGGCGGCGTAAGGAGAGCGAAGCGAAGCCTTACGACACCGCCGAACCCGTCGCGGGCGGACACGCCGCCGCAGGCGGCCTGCCCCCACGCGACACAAGCGCAGCGCCTCATCCTCCCCAGCCCAAACACGCCCTGACAGCACGAGGGCCGGGGAGACCACGCTCTCCCCGGCCCTCGTTCCTTGCTCCCTCCCGGGCGAAGAGCGCAGCTCTTCGCCCGGCTTCAGCGAGCGAGACCGAAGGTCTCGCGAGCTAGATTGCGGGTGTGCGCATTCCGGGCCGCCCCAGGATCGATGCCGGAGAAGTCGGCGACCGCTGGCAGCCGCTGCTCTACGTGCGGCTTTTCGTGCTCGCCGCCCTCGTCGGCTACGCAGTCGCCTTCGTGCTCGAGAACCGGACGACCGTCGACGTCCACTTCGTCTTCGCGACGGTGCGCACCTCGCTCGTCTGGTTGATCCTCGTCGCCCTCGCGGTCGGCGTCCTCGGCGGGATCCTGGTCGCGCAGCTAGAGCGCCGCCGGCGCCGCCGCTCGCAGAAGAGCACCGAGCCGGGAGATGCCGTCGTGGATCTCGGCGGGCGAGACGAAGCTGAAGGCGAGCCGTAGCGACCGCTCACCGGCGCTGCCGCCGGGGAAGAAGTCGGTTCCCTTGACGAACGTGACCTCCTCCGCCTCTGCCTGCACGAGCAGCTCGTCGCAACGCGGTCCCGAGGCGAGCTCGACCCAGACGAAGTAGCCGCCCTCGGGCCGGGTGAAGCTCGCGTCGCCGGGCAGCTCTCGCCCGAGCGCGTCGAGCATCGCGTCGCGGCGCTCGCGGAGGAGCCCGTTGACCCGCTCGAGGTTCGGCTCGAAGGACTCGCGCCGGAGGAGCTCGAGCACCGTCGCCTGCGAGAGGAACGGGGGCGAGATGTACGTCGAGGCCGCCAGCGCCTCGATCTCCGCGGCGAGCCCGGCCGGCAGGACGAACCAGCCGACGCGCAGGCCCGGCGCGACCGTCTTCGAGAACGAGGAGGCGTACGCGACGTGCTCCCCGTTCGCGAGCTCGAACAGGCTCGGGAACGGCTCGCCCTCGTAGCGGACGAGGCCGTACGGGTCGTCCTCGAGCACGAGCAGCTCCCGCTCGCGGGCGAGCTCGGCGAGACGCCGCCGCCGCTCGAGCGAGAGGGTGCGGCCGCTCGGGTTCTGGAAGGTCGGGATCGTGTAGAGGAAGGCCGGCTTCTCGCCGGCGTCGAGTGCCCGCTCGACCGCCTCCGGGACGAGCCCCTCGTCGTCCATCTCGACCGGGACGATCTCGGCCCCGAGCCGCGCGAGGACCTTCAGCGGCCGGTCGTACGTCGGCGCCTCGACGAGCACGCGGGAGCCTGGCCGGACGAGCCGCTCGGCGAGGAAGACGAAGCCCTGGAGCGAGCCGCTCGTGACGACGACCCGCGACGGCTCGACGCCGTGGCGCTTCGCCAGCTCCTCGCGCAGCGGCCCGTAGCCGCCACCGGGGCCGTAGCTGAGGATCGTCCGCCCGTCCCGCTCGAGGGCAGCGCGCGCACAGTCGGCGAGCTCGTCGACTGCGAGACACTCCGGTGCCGGGACACCGCGGGCGAAGGAGATCACGCCCGCAGGGTATCGCCCACCGCGGCGCGCAGCTCCTCGACACGCCCGACTCCCACGGTGTGACCCTTCTGCTCGTAGAACGCCCGCGCCTGCGCGAGCGCCCCGAGCGCCTCGTCCCGCTTGCCCGCGGCGGCGAGCACGACCGCGAGGTCGCAGAGCGAGTTCGCCTTGGCCTCCAGGGCGTCCGTCGGCTCCCCGAGCGCGACCGCCTCGCGCGCGAGCCGCTCGGCCTCGTCGAGCTCGCCCCGCCGTGCGAGGAGCTTCCCGCGCATCTGCCGGATCTGCATCTGCGTCAGCACGTCGTCCGCAGCCCCGGCCTTCTCGGCCTTCTCCGTCAGCTGCCAGGCTTCGTCGTCACGCCCCAACCGGTAGAGGGCCTCGGCTCCGTGACCCGCGACGGTCGAGAGCCAGCCCTGCTCGCCCAGCCGCTCCAGATCCGCGACTCCTCGCAGAGCCACCTCCGCTGCCCGCTCGGCGTCGCCCGCCATCAGCTCGATCTCGGCCTCCTGCATCGAGTGACCCGCGGCCGGGAGCTGCTGCCCGAGCTCGCGCGCCCGCGCGATCGCTTCCGCGACGCTCCGCCGAGCCGGCTCGAAGTTCCCGCGCATCGCTTCGAGCTGGCCGCGAAAGGCCCCGTGGAAGGATTGCGCCGACGGATGAGCGTCGAAGAGGGCGAGCGCCTCCTCGACGGGGAACGGACCGTAGACGCGCGCCGGCAGGCGGCCACCGAGTATCTCGTAGAGAACGAGATCGCCCGCGCGTCCCGCGTGCTCGAATGCGTTGTCCACGGCGATCGCCATCGCCCGCCACTGGAGTGCGCTGAGCTCGGCCTGGGCGGCGAGACCCCAGACCGCAGCGAGCCCGGCCTCGTCACCGACGGCTCCAAAGACCTCGAGTGCCTCCTCGACGAGCGCCCGCTCCTCGGCGCCACTCGCTGCCTCTGCGAGATGTGCGACGATGCCGCGCTCGACGCGAGCCCGCAGCTCCCGTGCCCTGTCGCCCTCGCGCTGCGCACGCTCGATCAGCTCGTCGGCCTCACGCAGCGCTCCCGCGAGGTCGCCCGCGTGCATCCGCGCGCGGATCAGCCGCGCATGCCGGTCGAGTTCGCGGCGATCGTCGGGAACGAGCGCCAGCGTGCGCTCGTAGAGCACGACTGCCGCGGCGGCGTCCGCCCTGGTCATGGCCCGATCTCCCGCGAGCACGAGCCGCTCGGCCGCACGCCGCGCGAGCCTTTCCGTCTCCTCGTCCCCGAGCCCGAGCTCGACGCGATAGCGGTGTGCCTGCTCGAGGTGGTAGCCGACGATCTCGTCCGCCTCGATCAGGTCTCCGCCGCGGGCGTCGAGCCAGTCGGCGAAGCGCGCGTGCAACGCGGCGCGTGACGCCTTCGGCAGGCCGTCGTAGGCGGCGTCGCGAATCAGGAGGTGACGGAAGCGAAACGCGTCGTCGCCCGGGAGCTGCGTCCGGTCGGGCCGCACGAGCTCCTTGCGGACGAGCGCCATCAACCTCGTCGACACGTCCGGCTCCTCGGGCGCGAGGGCCTCGACGCCGCCGCGGTGGAAGATCTTGCCCTCGACAGCTCCGCGCTCGAGCACGCCTCGCTCCGACGGGTCGAGCTGGTCGAGCCGCGCAGCGAGCAGCGCCTGGATCGTCGGCGGGACGACGACGTCGCCGTTCGGCGACTCGGCGACCATCGCGAGCATGTGCTCGACGAAGAGCGGGTTGCCTTCCGCGGCCTCTTGGATACGGGCACGCAACGCCTCGCCGAGCTCCGCGTCCCCGAGCAGCCGCTCGATCAGCTCGTCGGTTTCTGCCGAGGTGAGAGGCTCGAGCAGCACGGTCGTCGCGTTGAGCTTCCCGCCGGCCCAGGTCGGCCGGCGGTCGAGCAGCTCCGGCCGCGAGATGCAGGCGAGCAGGATCGGCGCCTCGCGACTCCAGTCGGCGACGTGATCGACGAGGTCGAGGAAGGTCGGCTCCGCCCAGTGGAGGTCGTCGAAGACGCAGACGACCGGGGCCGACTCTTCGAGGAGCTTCCGGAAGGCCCAGGCGATCTCGTCGGCGGTCGCCGGTTCGGCCGAATCTCCGAGGAGCGACGCGATGGCAACGGCCGCGCGCGGATCGGACGGACGGGTGCCGAGCTGGAGCACGACCTCGACGACGGGCCAGTACGTGATCCCCTCGCCGTACGGGAGGCAGCGCCCGCGGACGACCGGCACGCCCTCGAGCGCGCCGAGGAACTCGGCCACGAGCCGCGACTTGCCGACACCCGCCGCCCCGAGAACCGTGAAGAGATGGCAGGAGCGCTCGGAGCTGGCCCGCTCCCAGGCGTCGTCGAGCGCACGCCGCTCGCGGATGCGCCCCACAATCGGGACGTCGAAGCGGCGCGGTGCCTCGCCGCCGACGGCCTGCAGCGGATGGGCGACGACGGGCTCGGACTTCCCCTTCAGCTCGAGCAGCCGCTCCTCCCCCAGCTCCACCGCGTCCCGCACGAGCCGCACCGTCTCGGCGCCGACGAGCACCTCGCCCGGCTCCGCGGCCTGCTCGAGCCGGGCAGCCACGTTCACCGCGTCGCCGGTCGCGAGCCGCTCCTCGGTGCCGGTCACGACCTCCCCGGTGTTGAGGCCGATCCGGCCGCGGACACCGAGCTCCGGCAGCGCGTCCCGCATCTCGACCGCCGCCCGGCACGCGCGGAGCGCGTCGTCCTCGTGCAGGACCGGGACGCCGAAGACCGCCATCACGGCATCGCCGACGAACTTCTCCACGGTGCCGCCGTGCGACTCGACGATCCCCTGCATCCGCTCGAAGTAGCGGGCGAGCAGCGCGCGCAGCGCCTCGGGATCCGTCGACTCGCCCAGCGCGGTCGAGCCGGCGACGTCGCAGAACAGCACCGTGACCGTCTTCCGCTGCTCGCGCGGCGCAGCGGCCGGCGCCACCGGCGTTCCGCACTCGAGGCAGAACTTCGCTCTGTCGGGCAGCTCGTGCCCGCACACGGCGCAAACCATCACGCCGCGAGGCTACTGCTACTTGATGCGCTCGGCCACCATCTGCGCGACCTCGGTCGGCGTCGTGCCGACCTCGATGCCGCGGGCCTCGAGCGCGTCCTTCTTGCCCTGGGCCGTCCCCGAGGAGCCGGAGATGATCGCGCCGGCGTGCCCCATCGTCTTGCCGGGCGGCGCCGAGAAGCCGGCGATGTAGGCGAGGACGGGCTTCGTCACGTGCTCGGCGACGTAGGCGGCTGCCTTCTCCTCCTCGTCGCCGCCGATCTCGCCGACGAGCACGATCAGCTCCGTCTGCTCGTCTGCCTCGAACTTCTCGATCACGTCGACGAAGGAGGAGCCGACGACCGGGTCGCCGCCGATGCCCACGATCGTCGAGTTGCCGAGACCGAGCTGCGTGAGCTCGTGCCCGATCTGGTACGTGAGCGTCCCCGAGCGCGAGACGAGGCCGACGCTGCCCTCGCTGAAGATCTCGGCCGGGATGATCCCGGCGTTCGCCTTGCCCGGCGAGAGGACGCCCGGGCAGTTGGGGCCGATCATCGTCGTGCCCCGGCCGCGGAAGTACGTGTAGGCGCGGAGCATGTCGTGGGCCGGGATGTGCTCGGTGATGCAGATCACCGTGCCGATGCCCGCGTCGACCGCCTCGTAGATCGAGTCCACCGCGCCGCGGGCCGGGACGAAGATCAGGCTGGTGTTCGCGGCGGTCTGCTCGACGGCCTCGGCCATCGTGTTGAAGACGGGGATGCCCTCGACGTCCTGGCCGCCCTTGCCCGGGGTCATGCCGGCGACGACGTTCGTGCCGTAGGCCCGGTTGCGGAGGCCGTGGAAGCGGCCCTCCGAGCCGGTCAGGCCGGCGACGACGAGGCGCGTGTCGTTGTCGACGATGATCGCCACTAGGCGGGCTTCACTCCCTTCAGCACCACCGTCGGCAGGTCGAGCCTCCCGTCGTGGACGCGGCCGGCGAGCAGCTCGCGGACGCGGTCGCGGTCGGTGGCGGGCGTCTCGGTCCGGTCGAGCCACGCCTCGAAGTCGGTGTCGCGCAGCAGGGACGCCTCGTCCGCGACCTCGAGCCCGGCCAGCTCGAAGAAGCTGTGCCACTCGGCGGCCGAGTAGTTGCGCACGTGGCTCGGGTCGCGCAGCCGGTCGGCCTCCTCGGCCGACTCGCTCGTGAACGTGTTGTCGCAGATCACGACGCGCCCGCGGGCGACGCGCGCCATCTCCTTCACCGCCGCGAGGACGTCGGCGAAGTGGTGCGCGGCGACCCGGCAGGCGACCGCGTCGAAGCTCCCGTCGGCGAAGGGCAGGTGCTCGGCGGGGGCGATCACGTCGGCGCCCATCCCGGGAGCCGGGTCGACCGTGACGACGGTCGCGCCCTGCTCGCGCAGGCGGCGCGCGACGTGTCCTCCGCCGGTCGCCACGTCGAGCACCGTCACGCCTGCGGCCGGCTCGCACCAGGAGACCGTCAGCTCCAGGTCGTCGCCGGAGGCATGCGTCTCGCTCTCGCGGTACGCCTGCGCGCGCTCGCTCCAGACGTCGGTCATCCCGTCGCCAGCTCCACGGCTCGGCGGGCGCCGTCGAGCATCGTCGCCTCGGAATGGATGTTCGCCCTGCCTGCGTCGCCGAGGATCTGCCGGCCCTCCTCGGAGTTCGTCCCGTCGAGGCGGACGACGATCGGGTACTGCGACATGTCGAGCTGCTCGAGGGCCGCGATGATCCCGCGCGCCACCTCGTCCCCGCGCGTGATCCCACCGAAGATGTTGAAGAAGATCGACTTGACCTGCGGGTCGCGCGTGATCACCTCGAGCGCGTCGACGACGCCCTCCGCGCTGCCGCCGCCGCCGAGGTCGCAGAAGTTCGCGGGACGTCCGCCCACGTGCGCGACGACGTCCACGGTGGACATCCCGAGGCCGGCGCCGTTCGCGAGCACGCCCACGTCGCCGTCGAGCTTCACGTACGTCACGCCCTTCTGGCGCGCGAACGTCTCGATCGGGTCGGCGGCGGTCGGATCGCGCCACTCGGCGATGTCCGGGTGCCGCGAGAGCGCGCTGTCGTCGACCGTGAACTTCGAGTCCAGGGCCTTCACCTCGCCCTCCGGGGTCACGATCAGCGGGTTGATCTCGCAGAGCATCGCGTCGAAGTCGACGAAGGCGCGGTAGAGCTGCCCGACGATCGCCGCGATCTGCTTCTGCTCCTCCGGATCCTCGACACCGCCTCCGTAGACGAGGCGCCGCGCCACCCACGGCTGGAAGCCCTCGAGCGGGTCGACGTGGAGACGGACGAGCGCCTCCGGGTTCTCCTCCGCGACCTGCTCGATCTCGACGCCGCCCTGGGTCGTGAACATGAACAGCGGCTTCTTCGCGCCGCGGTCGAAGGTGATCGAGAGGTAGTACTCGCGCGCGATGTCCGACGCCTGCTCGATCCAGAGCTTGCGGACGACGTGGCCGCGGATGTCGAGGCCGAGGATGCCGCGCGCCTTCTCCTCGGCGTCCGCGGGATCGCCGGCGAGCTTGACGCCGCCCGCCTTGCCGCGGCCGCCGGTCAGCACCTGCGCCTTGACGACGACGGGGCCGCCGAGCTCGGTGGCCGCCTGCCGCGCCTCCTCCGGCGTCGTGGCGAGGCGTCCCTCCGAGACGGGAATGCCCGCGCGCCGGAAGAGCTCCTTGCCCTGATGCTCGTACAGGTCCACCGGCGCCGGACACTAGCGGCGCGGCACCGGTGGACGATGCAGTTCGAGCTGCTCGCAGGTGCTGCGCACTCCCTTGCCCGGTCCTGGCGAAGACCGAAGCACTTCGCCCGGAGAGTGCATGGAACGAGGGCCGGGAGAGCGCGGTCTCCATCCCGAGCATCGTCACCCCAGTGAGCGAAGCCGCAGGCTTCGCGAGCTAACCTCGCCGCGAATGGACGCGATCGTCGCGGAGGAGCTGCGGAAGCACTACAAGGCGGTGCAGGCGCTCGACGGCGTCTCGTTCGCGGTGCGCGAGGGCGAGGTGTTCGGGCTGCTCGGGCCGAACGGGGCCGGCAAGTCGACGACCGTCCGCGTGCTCACGACGCTGACCCGTCCCGACTCGGGCCGGGCCTTCGTCGCGGGCGAGGACGTCGTCGCGCATCCGGCGCGGGTGCGGAAGGCGTTCGGCTACGTCGCCCAGGACTCCGGCGTCGACTGGGAGGCGACCGGGCGCGAGAACCTCCTCCTGCAGGGCCGGATCCACGGCATGAGCGGGGCGAGCCTGCGGGAACGGGTCGACGAGCTGCTCGGCCTCGTCGGCCTCGAGGAGGCGTCCAACCGTGTCGCCCGCGGCTACTCCGGCGGGATGAAGCGCCGCCTCGACATCGCGATCGGGCTCGTGCACCGGCCGAGCGTCCTCTTCCTCGACGAGCCGACCACCGGCCTCGACCCCGAGGCCCGGGCGGCGATGTGGGTCGAGGTCGAACGGCTCGCCCACGAGCAGAACCTCACCATCCTGCTCACGACGCACTACCTGGAGGAGGCCGACCGGCTCGCCGAGCGGGTGGCGATCGTCAGCCGCGGCCGGATCGTCGTGGAGGGGACGCCGGAGCAGCTGAAGGCCGGGCTGCGCGGTGACTCGGTGACGGTCGAGCTGGCCGGGCTCGACGGTCGTGGCGAGGAGGCGGCCGCTGCCGTCGCGCTCGTCGCGGACGCGACGGAGACGGCGGTCGAGGGCACGCAGCTGCGCACGCGCGTCCCGAACGGGGCCGAGGCCGTGCCGGTGATCCTGTCGGCGCTCGAGGCGCACGGCATCGCCGTCGCCTCCGTGACGACCGCGCGGCCGTCGCTCGACGACGTCTACCTCCACTACACGGGCCGCGACTTCACGAGCGAGGACGAGGGCCGGGCATGACCGTCCAGTTGTTCCGGCACACCGGCTGGATGGTCGTCCGCCAGGTGCGCAACCTCATGCGCGAGCCGATCTGGATCGCGATGATGGTGATCCAGCCGATGCTCTGGCTCGTGCTCTACGGCCAGCTGTTCAAGTACGTGGGCGCGCAGGGCAACACCTCGGGCAACTACGTCGAGTTCCTCACGCCGGGTGTGGTCGCGATGAACGCGTTCTTCGGCGGCATGTGGTCGGGGATGGCGATGATCAGCGACCTCGACCGGCACGTGATCGACCGCTTCCTCGCCGCGCCGACCGTGCGCGTGGCCATCGTCCTCTCGCAGGTCGTGCGCGCCGCGGTCACCGCGATCCTGCAGGCGCTGATCCTCCTGCTCGTGGCGCTCGCGCTCGGCGTGCGCGTGCACGGCGGCTTCCTCGGCTGGCTCGTCATCTTCGCCGGCGCCGCGCTCCTCTGCGCGGTGTTCGCCGGGTTCTCGCACGGGATCGCGCTGCTCATGCGCCGCGAGGCGTCGATGATCGCCGCGGCCAACTTCGTCGGCATGCCGCTGATGTTCCTCTCCTCGATCCTCGTCACCGTCACGCTGATGCCGGGCTGGATCAGCGCGATCGCGAGGTTCAACCCGGTGAACTGGGGCGCGCGGGCGATGCGGAACGCCGTCCTCGTGGGCGGCCACTGGGGGCCGACGCTCGGCTATCTCGGCCTGCTCGTCGCGGTCGCCGCCGCCACGTCGCTGTTCGCGACCTGGTGCTTCCGGGCCTACCAAAGGTCCATCTAGCGAAGCCTGCGGCTTCGCTAGATCGGTTAAGGAACTCCGCCGACCGGAGAGCGCGGTCTCCGGCCGGCTCCGTGCGGTAAGGGCTTTGCCTGGGCTGGGTGGGTTCGGGCGCCGCGTCGGTGTCGCGTGGGGGCAGGCCCTGCGGGCGTGCCCGCCCGCGACAGCTTCGGCGGCGTCGTAACCGGTGGGTTACGCCGCCGCCCGGCGCCGGAGTAGGGGTCGAACGCTTCAACCATCCTCGGCGCCCGGGGCCGCA
The DNA here is from genome assembly GCA_964602945.1 of uncultured Gaiellales bacterium. Taxonomy (GTDB): domain Bacteria; phylum Actinomycetota; class Thermoleophilia; order Gaiellales; family Gaiellaceae; genus Palsa-739. The sequence goes on along the minus strand of CAZRTE010000021.1, from coordinate 3,994 downwards.
GCGTAGGCGGAACGCCTACGCGGAGGCCGCACCGTGCTCGCGCCGGCCTCCGCCGCGCGCGAGCACACCAGAGCAGCGTCTCATCCAGAGCATGAAAGGCAAGAACAGCACGAAGCCGCCGGGAGACCGCGCTCTCCCGGCGGCGCAGTACCGCTACTCCAGCGAGCGAGACCGCAGGTCTCGCTCGCTCAGTTCGCAGATGACCTGGCCGCTCGTGACCGGCTTGCCGGGCTCGACGGACAGGTGGGCGACGACACCGGCCCGGTGGGCGTGCACCTCGTTCTCCATCTTCATCGCCTCGACGATGCAGATCACCTGGCCGGGCTCGACCTCGTCCCCTTCCGCGACGCGCACCGCGAGCACCGTCCCCTGCATCGGCGAGACGACCACGTCGTGTCCGGCCCCCGCGGCAGAGCCGCCGCGTACCCGCTCGCGCCGGCTGCGCGCGAGCGCGCGCCACTCGGGCTCCGGCTCCGACACGCGCACCTCGAAGCGGCGCCCGTCCACCTCGACCGTGCGAACGCGCGCGACCACTCTCCCGTTCGGCCCTGTCCTTCCAAGTAACAGACTGTTACTTGGCTGGGCGGTCGCGCTCTCCGCGCCGAGCTCGGCCGCCCGCTGCGCGAGCTCCTCCGACTCGACGAGCCCGTGGCAGGTCTCGCCGCCGACGAAGCACGGGTGCGAGAGCAGGGCCTTGTGGAAGCCGACGAGCGTCTGCGGCCCCTCGATCCAGAACTCGTCGAGAGCCCGCAGCATCCGGCGGCGCGCGTGCTCGCGGTCGGCGCCGTGCACGATCAGCTTCGCGACCATGGGGTCGTACGCGCTCGAGACCTCGTAGCCGGCCGCGACCCCGGAGTCGACGCGCACGCCCGGTCCGGCCGGCTCGCGGTAGCCGGTGACGAGGGCCGGCGCGGGGAGGAAGCCACGGCTCACGTCCTCCGCGTTGATGCGGCACTCGATCGCGTGGCCGCGCAGCTCGACGTCCTCCTGCCGCACGCTCAAGGGCTCGCCCAGCGCGACGCGGATCTGCTCGCGCACGAGGTCGAGGCCGGTGACCATCTCCGTCACCGTGTGCTCGACCTGGATGCGCGTGTTCATCTCCATGAAGAAGTAGTCGCCGTCGCTCGTGAGCAGGCCCTCGATCGTCCCGGCGGAGCGGTAGCCGCAGGCGCGGGCCGCCTCGACGCCGATCTCTCCGATGCGCTCGCGCAGCTCCGGGCCCACGGCAGGCGACGGCGTCTCCTCGACGAGCTTTTGGTGGCGGCGCTGGATCGTGCAGTCCCGCTCGCCGAGATGGACGACGTTGCCGTGCGAGTCCGCGAGCACCTGCACCTCGACGTGGCGCGGGTCGACGATGAGCTTCTCGACGTAGACGTCCGGGTTCGCGAAGTACGACTTCCCCTGCCGGCGCGCACGCTCGAACGCCTGCTCCGCGGCGCCGGGCGAGGAGACGACCTCCATGCCCTTGCCGCCGCCGCCCGCCGCCGCCTTGATCAGGAGCGGATAGCCGATCGTCTCGCCGAGCGAGAGCAGCTCGTCGACCGACTCGACGGGATCGGTCGTGCCGGGGATGATCGGGACACCGGCCTCCTGCATCGCCGTCCGGGCCGCCGTCTTGTTCCCCATCAGCTCGATCGCTCCGGGCGGCGGCCCGATCCACACGAGCCCCGCCTCCTCGACGGCGCGGGCGAAGGCGGCATTCTCGGCGAGGAAGCCGTAGCCGGGATGGATCGCCTGCGCGCCCGCCTGCGCCGCGGCGCCGAGAATGCGGTCGAAGGCGAGGTAGCTCTCCGCTGCGGGCGTCGGCCCGATGTGGAAGGCCTCGTCGGCATACGCCGCGTGCAGGGCTCCGCGGTCACCGTCGGAGTAGACGGCGACGGATCCGATCCCGAGCTCCCGCAGAGTGCGGCAGACACGGATCGCGATCTCTCCGCGGTTGGCGACGAGAACCTTGTCGAACATGGCCGAGCCGTATTCTCCACGTGTCGTGCGTGCCGCCGATCAGCTCACTGTCGCGCGGGCGGCCTCGGTGCCGTTCGTCGTCGTCCTCTACGCGTGGAACTTCCACGGCCACGACTACTGGGCGACGGGCGTCTTCTGCGTCGCGATGACGACCGACTGGTTCGACGGCAGGCTGGCGCGCCGGCACGGGCGCACCTCGCCGCTGGGGTCGCTCCTCGATCCGATCGCGGACAAGGTGCTCGTGCTCGGAGCGCTCGTGATGCTCGTCGGCCAGCACGTCGTTCCGGCCTGGATGGTCGCGGCGATCGTCGTACGCGAGGTGCTCGTCACCGGGCTCCGCCAGGCGGCCATCGAGCGAGGCATCGTGCTCGCGGCGCGGGACCTCGGGAAGCTGAAGACGTGGGCGCAGGCGGTCGCGGCAGCGGTGGCCGGCTTCGCCGCCGCCGGTGCCTGGACCCACCGCGCCGGCTGGTGGGCACTGCTCGTGGCCGTCGTCCTCACCTGGGTCTCCGGCCTCGACTACGCCCGCAGCGCGCCGCGACTCTTCGCGCGGCCCCAGCCCGAGTAGCCGTCAGGCCGGGATACCCCGAGCCTCGCACCACTCGTCGAAGCGAGCCCAGAAGGCGGCTTCGCCCCACGCCGACACGGCAGCCTGCTCGCCCTCCTCTGCGAGCGCCGCCACGATGGCGGCCCGTTCCGCCTCGGACGGCTCCGGGCTGATCTCGTAGTCCATGCCCCGAGGCTAATGCCTCGCCGGGCCGCGGTCGATGAGAGAGAGGTGCGGCAGCGTCTCGTCATGCTCGCGGCGGCCCTTGCCGTAGCAGCCGTTTCGTCCGCAACGGCCTCCGGATCCGGTCGGCGCACCTCCAACTGGGCGGCGCCGCAGATCGCGACCGTCGTCTCGCACGGCCTGATGGGCGCGACGACCGTGCGCGGCTTTCACCCGAACCGGGCGCTCACCCGCGACGTTCTCGCCGACCTCGCCGCAGGTCTGAAGGAGGAGCTCGCGCCTGCACCGGCCCCGCCGCCGGTCACGGATCCGACCTCGACCGACCCCACGCCCACTGGGCCCACCACGACGGGCACGACCTCGACGGGCAGCACGGGCACCGCGACCGGGACGACGGACACGACGACGACGACGACGACGACGACGACGACCACCACCACCACCACCACCGCCCCGCAGCCCGGCGCCACGATGGCGCAGCTCGACCGCCGGCTCGTGACCATGCTCGGTCTCAGGAAGGCGGCTTCCGAGTTCGTCCAGGGAGCGCGGGCGGCGGGCATCGCCGTACCGCGCCGCTTCGGCACCGAGGCCGTCGCCCGGCTGCTCGGCCTGCGGATCAACCACCCCGCCGCGCAGGATTCCCTCGAGCTGCGCCCCCAGGACACCGCCACCCGTGCAGAGGCCGCCTACTCCGCGGCGCAGATCCTCGGCTTCGGCCCGCTGGGGGACAGCTGGCAGCTCGCCTGGGTGAAGAGCCTCGCCAAGTCGTTCTCGCTGCCCGAGCTGAGCGACTGGCAGCGCAGCATCCTGACCGTCGCCTTCTCGAAGATCGGGATGCCGTACGTGTGGGGCGGGACGAGCGACGGGCCCGAGCTGGACTTCGGCGTCCCGGCGCGCGGCGGCTACGACTGCTCCGGCTTCATCTGGCGCGTCTACAAGCTCCACGAGTACCCAGACGAGGGCGACCTCGCGTCCACGATCTCGGGACGAACGACCTACACGATGAGCGTGGAGGTACCCCGCTCGGAGCGGATCCCGGTCTCGAAGCTCCAGCCGGCCGACGTCATCTTCTTCGGCTCCCGGGGACGGCACTCGAAGGGATCGCAGATCGAGCACGCCGCGATCTACGCCGGCAACGGCTGGTTCATCCAGTCCTCCCGGCAGGGGGTCGCGCTCGCGAAGCTCACCGGCTGGTACAGCAAGAAGCTCGCGTGGGGCCGCCGCCCGCTGCGCGAGGCCGGCCTCGCGTAGCTCGCGGGTGCTGCGCACCCGCTCGCTGGGGGATACGGAACTGCGCCGCCG
>CAZRTE010000020.1:0-31749 GCA_964602945.1 uncultured Gaiellales bacterium | reverse complement strand
ACTGCACGGAGCCGGCCGGAGACCGCGCTCTCCGGCCGGTGGAGTTCCGTTAACCCGGCTAGCGAGACCTGCGGTCTCGCTAGCCGAAGTACTGGGTCCAGCGTCGCGTGACGAGATCCTTGATCTCGTCGCTCATCTCGATCTCGTCGGGCCAGGGGCGCGCGCCCTCCTCCGGCCACTTCGCGGTGGCGTCGATCCCGAGCTTGCCGCCGACGAACTGCCGCTCCGGCGCGTGGTCGAGGTGGTCGAGCGGCCCCTCGCCGAGCACGACGTCCCGCTTCGGGTCGACGTTGGCGCCGGCGTAGAAGAGCACCTCCGCGTAGTCGTGGACGTCGACGTGCTCGTCGACGACGACGACGCACTTCGTCAGGCTGAGCATCCCGAGCCCCCAGATCGCCGACATCACCTTGCGCGCGTGACCGGGGAACTGCTTGCGGATCGAGACGAGGCAGCAGTTGTGGAAGGCCCCCGCGACCGGCAGGTCGTAGTCGACGATCTCGGGCACGGTCGCGCGCACGGCGGGCAGGAAGATCCGCTCCGTCGCCTTGCCGAGCCACGCGTCCTCCTGCGGCGGCTTGCCGACGACGATCGAGGGGTAGATCGCGTCGCGCCGCATGGTCATGGCGGTGAGGTGGAAGACGGGGAACGGCTCGGCGGCCGTGTAGTAGCCGGTGTGGTCGCCGAACGGCCCCTCCTCGCCGACCTCGTCCTGCTCGATGTAGCCCTCGAGCACGATCTCCGCGCGGGCGGGCACCTCGACGCCGACGCTCACGCCCTGGACGAGCTCGACCGGCTCGCCGCGGAGGAAGCCGGCGAGCATCAGCTCGTCGACGTGCTTCGGCAGCGGCGCGCTCGCCGAGTAGGCGGTGATCGGGTCGAGCCCGAGCGCCACGGCGACCTCGATGCGGCCGTCGGTCGCGAGGTGGTCGGCGCGGCCGTCCTTGTGGATCTGCCAGTGCATGAACGTCGTCCGCGCGTCGATCACCTGCATCCGGTACATGCCGACGTTGCGGCCGCCGCTGCGCGGGTCGTGCGTGATCACGGCCGGGAGGGTGACGAACGGCGCCGGGTCGCCGGGCCAGCAGCGCTGGACCGGGAGGAGACCGAGGTCGACGTCGTCGCCGCGGAGGACGATCTCCTGGCACGCGCCCTTGCCGACGGTCTTCGGACGCGAGTCCGCGATCGACTTGAGCTTCTGCAGGCCGCGCACCTTGTCCATCAGGCCCTGCGGCGGCTGCATCTCGAGCACGTCGGCCACCCGCTGCGCGACGTCGTCGAGCCGCTCGACGCCGAAGGCGAGGCACATGCGCCGCTCGCTGCCGAACTGGTTGATCAGGAGCGGGTGGTCGGAGCCCTTGGGGTTCTCGAACAGGAGCGCCGGCCCGCCGGCCTTGACCGTGCGGTCGACGATCTCGGTCATCTCGAGGTCGGGGTCGACCTCGGCGGCGACGCGGACGAGCTCGCCCTCGCGCTCGAGCAGGCGAATCCAGTCGCGGAGATCCCTGGCGGGCACGCCGCGAGTCTACGGCTCGGCTAGCGGCCGGGCGCGGACGGCGGCCCCGCCGGCGTCCAGTGGACGCCGCCGTCCGTGGTGCGCATGAGGTCGCTCTGCGACGGCCCGCTGAAGACGGCCCAGCCGACCCTTGCGCTCGTGAAGTCGATCGCACCGATGATCCAACCGGCGGGCAAGTCCTCCGGACGCACCGTCTGCCAGCTTCGCCCCGCGTCCCGGGTCACGGCGAGCCGTCGCCCGGCGGCGGCGTACCAGGCGGTCGAGCTTGCCGCCGAGAACCGGCGTTCGTCGTGGTTCCAGAGCTGCTTGCCCCACCAGCGCGGCGCAGGCCTGACCGCCCAGGTCGAGCCGCCGTCGTCGCTGACGTACGCGACGAGCCGCGGCCCGGAGGAGCCGGGGAGCTCGGCCGGAACGACCAGTCGCCGGCCGAAGACCGCGATCCGGGAAAGTCCGGTCGGCCGGACGATCTTCCACCGCCGTCCGCCGTCCGTCGTCCGGAAGAGCCCCGGCGGATTCGACCCCACGGCGATGCCGCGGCGCGCGTCGAGGAAGGCGACGGCGCCGAGGGTGAACGGCTGATGCGACACGACCACCCTCCATGTCGCCCCGCCGTCGTCGGTCGCGTACAGCGCGCGGCCGGACATGTAGCCACGGCTGGGCGTGAGGAAGAAGAGCGTCCCGCAGCAGACGCCAGGTGTCAGCCGGTGCCAGGTGCGGCCGCCGTCGTGTGTCCAGTCGAGCTCGGACGAACCCGGGGCCGACCACGTGTCGACGGCCGTGATCCAGCCGTCGCGCCTGTCGAGGAACTCCACCTGCTGGACGCGCTGATCGACCTGGCCCAGCTGCTCGAGATGGCGGGGCGTCGAAGCGCTCCACGTGCGCCCGCCGTTCGTCGTCAGCCACATCCCGGCTTCGTCGATCGCCCAGGTGACGCCGCCGCTGCTCCCCACCCGGAGGACCTGGCGGCGTCCGGCTCCGACCCCGCGGCTCGCAGGCGCGCCGGAGCTGCCGGCAGCGGCGTGGCGAGCGCCGCCGCCGGCCCGGAGCGCGGCCGCCACCGAGAGGCCGACGGCGGCCGCCAGCGCGATCCCGCTCATGAAGAGAAGACGTCTCCGCCGCTGGCGCGCCCGCGCCTCGCGGATCAGCGCCTCGAGCTCGTCCGGCTCGACGTGCCGCTCGGGAGGTGGAGCCAGGACCTTGGCCATGGCGCCACTATTGCTAGCACCAGGTTACAGGCCCGTCAACGGTAGTTACTTGCGATGCCGGAGCCAGTGCGTGAGCTCGCCGAAGGCGATCACGACGACGAAGACGCCGCCGGCGCCGAGCATCATCAGGACGACCTTCCGACCCTGCTGCGCAGCCGTCTCGACGGCCAGGAGGGCATGGAAGAGCACGGCGACCACGTCCCGGACTCTAGCTAACGCCGGGCCGGCGGGCAGCGTGCAGCGCGAGTGCCGCGTCGACGGCCTCGGCACCGGCCGCCGACCGGGCCGCGGCGTCGAGCGGCTCCGGATCGGAGCGCAGGCGCAGCGCCGCGCGCGCCTCGTCGAGCGCGCCCCGGCCGAGCAGCGCGGCCGTCGCCGCCCAGAGCGCTCCGTCCCCGTCCCGCTCCTCCGCCCGCAGCTGGCCGCAGAGCGAGATCAGCTCCGCCAGGTCGGCGACCGCCGCGACGTCGTGCAGCGCCGAGATCCGAGCGACGCCGTGCGCGTACAGGTAGTCGCCGAGCAGGAGCGCGGTGTCGTCGTCCGCCGGCGCGAACAGGCGCGGGCGGCCGTAGTGGACGAGATACCCCTCGTAGATCGTCTCGAGCCCCAGCGCGTAGCGCGGCTCCCCCAGCGGCGAGAAGACCGGCTCGCGCCCCCGCTCCGCGTCCGGCAACAGGCAGTCGCCCCAGAGCGTGCTCTCGGCCGCCGCGTCGACGGCCATCGTCTCCCAGAGATCAGCCGGCAAAGCTCTGCACCGCCGCGATCGTCCGCTCGATCTCCTCCTCGCCGTGCGCCGTCGACGGGAAGAGCGCCTCGAACTGCGACGGCGGCAGGTAGACGCCCTGCTCGAGAGCGTGCCGGAAGAGCGCGCCGTAGCGCTCGGTGTCGCTCGCCTGCGCGTCGTCGAAGCTGCGCACCGGGCCGTCGGCCATGAACAGCGTGAGGAGCGCGCCGACCCGCTGCACGCGACCGAGGGGGGCGAGCCCGTCCTCGAGCAGCGCGGCGCGCCGCTCGAGCTCCTCGTAGACCGGGCCGTCGCGGAGGCGTCGCAGGACGGCGAGCCCGGCGGCGGTCGCCAGCGGGTTCCCGGCGAGCGTCCCCGCCTGGTAGACCGGGCCGGCGGGTGCGAGGAGGTCCATGATCTCCGCCCGCCCGCCGAAGGCCGCGAGGGGCAGGCCGCCGCCGACGATCTTGCCGAGCACGGTCAGGTCGGGAAGGACGCCGAAGCGCTCCTGCGCCCCGCCGCGGGCGACGCGGAAACCGGAGATCACCTCGTCGAACACGAGCAGCGCGCCGGACGCGTCGCAGAGGCTGCGCAGCGTCTCGAGGTAGCCGGGCTCCGGTGGGACGACGCCCATGTTGGCGGCGACCGGCTCGACGATGATCGCCGCGAGCCCCTCGCCGTAGCGGACGAACGCCTCGGCCGCAGCTGCCGCGTCGTTGTACGGCACGACGATCGTGTCCGCCGCCGCGCCGGTCGGGACGCCCGGCGAGGCGGGAATCGAGAGCGTGGCGAGACCGGAGCCGGCGCTCGCGAGGAGGGTGTCCGCGTGGCCGTGGTAGCCGCCCGCCGTCTTGAGGATCCGGTCGCGCCGCGTGTACGCGCGGGCGAGGCGCAGCGCGCTCATCGCCGCCTCCGTCCCGGAGGACACGAGCCGCACCTTCTCCACCGACGGAACGGCGTCGACGATCTCGGCGGCGAGCTCGACCTCCGCCTCCGTCGCCGCACCGAAGCTCGTCCCGCGCAGCGCCGCCTCCCGTACGGCCTCGACCGTCTCGGGATCGGCGTGGCCGAAGAGGAGCGGCCCCCAGGACATGACCCAGTCGAGCAGCCGCCGCCCGTCGGCCGTCTCGACGTACGCACCCTCCCCCCGCTCGACGAACAGCGGCTCGTCGAGGCCGACGGCGCGCATGGCGCGCACGGGCGAGTCGACGCCACCGGGGATCAGCTCGAGGGCGCGGCGATAGAGGTCGCTGCGCCGGGTCAGAGCCAAGAGGGGAGGTCGCGCGTCCAGTAGCTGACGACGAGGTCGGCGCCGGCGCGGCTGATCGCGGTCAGGGACTCGAGCGCCGCCGCCCGCTCGTCGAGCCAGCCGGCCTGCGCGGCGGCGCGCACCATCGCGTACTCGCCCGAGACGTTGTACGCCGCGACCGGCAGGTCGAACGCCTCGCGCGCCGCCCGGATCACGTCGAGATACGGCAGGGCGGGCTTGATCATGATCGCGTCGGCCCCCTCCTCGACGTCGAGCGCGCACTCGCGCAGCGCCTCGCGGACGTTGGCCGGATCCATCTGGTAGCCGCGCCGGTCTCCGAAGCTCGGCGCCGAGTCGGCGGCCTCCCGGAACGGGCCGTAGAAGGCCGAGGCGTACTTCGCCGAGTAGGCCAGGATCGGCGTCGAGGAGAAGCCGTGGTCGTCGAGCGCCTCGCGGATCGCGCCGACGCGGCCGTCCATCATGTCGCTCGGCGCGACGACGTCGGCACCGGCCTCGGCGTGGCTGACCGCCGTGCGGGCGAGCAGCTCGAGGCTGCGGTCGTTGTGCACCTCGCCGTCGACGACGACGCCGCAGTGGCCGTGCGACGTGTACTCGCAGAGACAGACGTCGGTCAGGAGGACGAGCTCCGGGAAGCGGGGCCGCAGCGCACGCAGCGCCTGCTGCACGATTCCGTCGTCCTCCCAGGCGCCGGTCGCCTCCTCGTCCTTGTCCGCCGGAACGCCGAAGAGCATGAGCGCGCGCACGCCGGAGGCTGCGAGGGAGTCGGCCTCGTGCACGAGCCCGTCGAGGTCGAAGCGGGCCATCGCCGGCAGCGCCTCGTTCACCAGCGGCTCGGGCGCGACGAAGAGCGGCATGACGAACCGGTCGAGCTCCAGCCGCGTCTCGCGGACGAGCCCGCGCAGCGGCGCCGTCCGGCGGAATCTCCGCAGCCGGGTGACCGGGAACGAGCTCACGGCCACAGAGTACGCGGCAGGCGGCTCAGCCGAGCGGCGCGCCGGGGCCGGTGTCGCCCTCGAGCCCCATCTCGGGGAGCGGCTCGTCCTGCGGCCACTTGGCGAGCTGCACCCGCTCCGCGAAGAACTCCCAGGCCGCCCGGCCGGCGGCCAGCAGCGGCAGCGAGACGAGGATGCCCGGGAAGCCGTAGATCTCGCCGCCAGCGAGCAGGCCGAAGATCACGAGCAGCGGGTGGAGCCGCAGCGACCGCCCCATCACCTTCGGCACGACGACGTGTCCCTCGAGCTGCTGGATGCCGAGGAAGAGGAGCGCGACCCAGAGCGCCGCGAGCGGGTGCTGGACGAGCGCGTACAGCACCGGCGGAGCGGCGCCGAGCCACGGCCCGATGTAGGGGATCAGCTCCGTGACGGCGGCCCAGGCGCCGAAGGCGGCCGCGTACCTCCCCCCGTGGGGAACGAGGCCGATCACGCCGAGGATCGTCAAGCCGGCCCCGACGCTCACGCCGATGATCAGCGAGAGCAGGAACTGGCCCTTGACGTAGCTCGCCACGGCCTGCTCCATCCGCACGATCAGGCCGCCCCGCCCGCTCGGCGGGAAGCGTCGGTCGACCGCGGCCGTGAGGCGGTGCATGTCGAGGAGCATGTAGATCGAGACGACGACGACGAGCACGGCGTCGAAGAGCAGCGTGACGACGGCGACCCCCGCGCCCTCCGCCCAGCTGAGCGCCCTCGACGTGTACTTCTGCACGTCCTGCGTCCCGACCTGGTTGAGGAACTTCTCGCCCTCCCGCTGGATGTGGATGCCGCTCAGGTGGTGGTGGTCCAGCCAGCCCTGGAAGCGGGCGAGATCGTGCTCGGCGCCGGTCTGCGAGGGGTGTCCGGAGTGGGCCGTAAAGTAGGCGTCCACCCGGTGGGCAGCGGTCCGAGTCTGCTGTACCACCACCGTGGCGAGACCGAGGATCGCGAGTGCGACAACCGCCGCAAAGGCGAGATAGACGATCGCAACCGCCGGCCCGCGCGGGATCCAGACCCGACCCAGCCCACGCACGAGCGGGTTGAGGAGCAGGGCGATGAGCAGCGCCACGAGGAAGAGGAAGAGCACGTGACGCACCGCCCCGGCCACCGACCACGCCAGCAGCAGCAGCAGCGGCAGCAAGACGAGCTGCGCCCAGCGCGGGATCTCGATCCGCACGGAGGCGGGAGGCTGCATGCGGGCGATGGTAACGGCGGTGTCGGGCGCCAGACGCGGGGGCGACTGGGCCGTCCGCGCCCGGCCGGAGAGCTGTGGGAGACACGGGGAAATCTCGCGCTCGCTCCCATGCTCTGGGACGAGCCACGGCCTTCCGATAGGGTGGCGCCCGACATGCCGTCCTCGCGCCCCCACGGGAGGCGGCGGATCGAACCCCAGCAGGCGCGCTCGGCCCGCCGAGCCCGCCGGTTCGCCCTCCTCTTCCTCCTCGCCGCGGTCTTTCTCGTCGCGCTGGGTCTCACGGCCTTCGGCAGCGGCACCGCTCGCCGGCCGCTCACGCTCCCGCATCAGACCCTCGCCTCCGCGGTGCAGACGCGCCCGAAGCCGGAGGTCGTGGCGGTGCACGGCCCGCTGCGGCTCCAGCTGCCGATCTCGCAGGCCCGGCTGACGGCGATCGGCTACCACGCCGCGCGCAACGGCGCGCTGCCGCTCTCCCCCATCGGGCACCAGGCGAACGAGGGGCTCCTGCAGCGGGTCGTGCACGGCATCTTCGGCGGCGGCGGCGGCTCCCCGGCCTGGTATCAGCTCGGTGGCGGCACCTCCGCGCTCGACGTCGGCGCAGCCGCGGGTACCGACGTCTACGCGCCCGCCGACGGCACGGTCGTCGCGGTCACGCCGTTCATCGTGGAGGGGAAGCGGTACGGGTCCGAGATCGACATCTCGCCGCAGACGGCACCGTCGCTGCTCGTGACGGTGACCCAGGTCCTCGCCGATCCCTCGCTCTCCGTCGGCAGCCCCGTCGTCAGCGGCGCCACGAAGCTGGGCCGTGTCGTCGATCTCGCCGCGGTCGAGCGGCAGGCGCTCTCGCAGTACACGAACGACGGCGGCAACCACGTGACCGTCGAGATCCGCCCGGCGCCGGTCCAGTCCACCGGCTGAGGTCCCCGGCCCTGAAGATCCTCTTCCTCGCCGACGTCTTCGGCGTCCCCGGGCGCCGGGCCGTCGAGGAGCGCCTGGCCGCCCTGCGCGAGCGGTACGACGCCGATCTCGCGATCGTCAACGGCGAGAACGCCGCCGACGGTGCCGGGATCACCGCGAAGCTCGCCGACAAGCTCCTCGCCGCCGGCGCGGACGTCCTCACGCTCGGCAACCACACCTTCCGGCGCAGCGGCATCGCCGCCTACCTCGAGACGAGCGAGCGCGTGATCCGGCCGGCGAACATGGGCGCCCAGACCCCGGGCCGCGGCCTCGCCGTCGTCGAGGCGCGGAACGGGGTTCGGGTCGCCGTCCTCAGCCTGCTCGGCCAGCTCTTCCTGAACACGGCCGTCTCGCCGTGGGAGGTGATCGACTCGCTCGTGGAGGAGGCCCGCGCCGCCGCTCCCGTCGTCGTCGTCGACTTCCACGCCGAGGCGACGAGCGAGAAGGTCGCGCTCGCGAGCTGGCTGGACGGCCGGGTCACCGCGGTGATCGGCACCCACACGCACGTCCAGACGAACGACGCGCGCATCCTGGCCGGCGGCACGGCGGCGGTCAGCGACGCAGGGATGACCGGGCCGCACGACTCGGTGATCGGTGTCCGCTCGGAGCTCGCGATCGCGCGGATGCGGACGCGGCTGCCCGTCCGGTTCGAGCCCGCCGAAGGCGACGTGCGGCTGGAGGGCGTCCTCGTCACCTGCACCGAGGCGGGACGCGCGGAGCAGATCGAGCTCGTCCGCGTTCCCCTGTAGCCCGGTGGCTCTGAGGAGCGGCCCGTTGCCGCGGACGAGGCGGGCGGCTAACGGCTCGCCGCAGGGATCTCCGCACCGACGGCGGCCAGCGCCTGCTCGACGAGGCCGGCGAGGCTCGCCTGCGCCGCGGCCTCGCGGGCGGCGGCGAGCTCTGCGGGCGGCAGCTCCACCTCCACGGTCCGAAGCGCCGGACGCGCCGCGAAGCCGTACGCAGCGGGCAGCTGCTCGTGCCCGAGGGCGAAGATGAGCAGCCGTGCGGCCTGCTCCCGCTTGCCGGTCTCGGCGAGCACTGCGCCGATGCCACTCAGCGCGAGCAGCTCGAGCGAGATCGCCTCCGCTGCGTGAGCCCGCTCGAGCGCCGTCCGGAAGTTGGCGGCGGCCTCGGCGGGGTCGCCCAGAGCGAGCGCCGCGAAGCCGATCCGGCACAGAGCCGTGATCGTGCCCCAGCGGTGGTTGACCTCGCCGAACGCCTCGTAGCCGGCACGTCCGAGCCGCAGGGCCTCCTCGAAGTCGCCCACACCGTAGGCACTGAGGCTGGCCCGGCTCAGCGCGTAGCCGGTACCGCCGACGTCCCCGACGCTCGAGAACAGTCGGTTGGCCTCCGTGTGCAACCGGAGCGCGTCGGCAAAGCGTTCCTCGGCGTCGGCGAGGATGCCGAGCTTGCTCAGCGCGTAGGCGCGGAACTGGGGATTCCCGAGCGCCGTGGCCTTCTCGTAGGAGGCCTCGAACGAGGTTCGCGCGCCCTGGAGGTCGTCGAGCAGCAGCTGCACGAATCCGAGCCACGAGAGGACGACAACCTCGGTCAGCCCGTCCCCGGCCGAGCGCGCGGCCTCGCCGGCCTCCTCCAGATATCGGAGCGCATCCGGGTAGACGTCCACGTAGCAGGCGTTCGTGCCGAGGGCGAGCAGGCACGACCCGAGCTCCCGGCGCATGCCGTGCTCGCGGAGCCGGGGGAGGCAGGCGAGCGCCAGGCGGTCGATCTCCTCGTCGTAGCCGAGCGCGCTCCGGAGCGCGGTCTGGTACGCGACCGTGGCCAAGGCGACGGGCGACCCCGCGAGATCGACCGGGCCACCGGCGTTCGCGACTTCAGCGAGATGTTCGAAGGTCTCGGCCCCGTCGAACCAGCTGTGTGCGAAGAAGAACTGGTTCAGCCCGGCCAGAAGCTCTCGAGCCTCACCTTCGCCCCAGTTGGCGACACTCCACTCGGCGGCCGCGCGCAGGTTGTCGAGCTCGCCCCGCAGCTCGTCACGCGCCTCGACGAGGCCGGCGCCGGAGAGCGCCTCCCTGCGCTCGGCGAGCCTGGCGCCGTAATGACCGGCGTGGCGCTCGCACGTCGCTGCGGTTGCGTCGCCGAGCTTCTCCGCCGCGTACTGGCGCAGCAGCTCGTGCAGCTCGTAGCGGCCGAAGTCGGGGCGGCGGACGAGCGACTTCGCGACGAGCTCGGACAGCAGCCGGAGGTCGGCGCCGGCGACGGCGGCCGCAGCCTCGCGATCGAAGCCGCCGCGAAACACGGACAGCTGTGCGAACGCGTCGCGCTGCTCGTCGGAGAGCAACCGCCACGACTGGTCGAACGCGGCGCGGAGGCTGCGATGCCGTTCGGGCACGTCGCGCATCGAGGTGGCGAGGAAGTCGACGTTCCGCTCGATCTCGTCCGCGATCTCCCGACAGGAGAGCATCGACACCCAGGCGGCGGCGAGCTCGATGCCCAGCGGCATGCCCGTGACGAGCCGGCAGATGCGAAGCGCCTGGACACGCTCCTCCTCGTCGAGCTCGAAGCCGGGCCTCGCCTGGGCTGCACGCTCGACGAAGAGGCGGACTGAGCTCGCGCCGCCGTTGCCGTTCTCCGCCAGCTCGAGCCCTTCGACGTCGTACACCCATTCGCTCTGCACGTTGAGACGCTCCCGCGACGTGGTGAGCAGCGCGACCCCCGGGGCTCGCTCGACCAGCTCGCCGAGCAGGCCCGAGCCGCCCACGAGGTGCTCGAAGTTGTCGAGCACGAGCAGCGTCGAGCGCTCGCTCAGGTAGTCGAGGAGCTGCTCCTTCGCCGAGAAGCCACTGTGGGCACCGTCGACTGCGAACTGGATCGACTCGGCGACGGCCGGCGCGAGGAACTCCGGTGCTGCGACCGAGACGAGCGGCACGAAGTGCACGCCGTGCGGGTAGCGCTCGATCCGGCGTGCCGCCGCCTCCAGCGCGAGCCGCGTCTTGCCGACCCCGCCCGGCCCGACGAGAGTCAGCAGGCGGCACTCCGGATCCTCGAGCAGCCCGTCGATCGCCTCGAGCTCGCTCGCGCGACCGACGAACGAGGTCCCCGGGGACGGGAGCCCCTTCATGCCCACCTCGAGCGTCTTCAGCAACGGGAAGTCGGCCGGCAGCCCCTCGATCTCGAGCTGGAAGATGCGCTCGGGGGCACTCAGGTCCTTGAGGCGATGCGGCCCGAGGTCGCGAACAGGCCCGTCGACGAGGGCACGCGTCGCCTGCGAGAGGAGGACTTGCCCCCCGTGGCCGACCGCGGCGATCCGCGCTCCCCTGTGCACGTCGAGGCCGACGTATCCCTCCTCGGTCAGCCGGGGCTCGCCCGTGTGCAGGCCCATGCGTACGCGGATCGGGCCGTCCGCGAGCGCGCGCTGAGCTTCCGCGGCAGCGGCGATCGCATCCGAGGCGCGGCCGAAGGCGACGAAGAACGCGTCACCCTGCGTATCCACCTCGACGCCGTCGTGCGCCGCGAACGCGGCACGCAGACGGCGGCGATGCTCCTGCAAGGCCTCGGCGTAGCCGTGGCCGAGCTCCTGCAGCAGCCGTGTGGAGCCCTCGACGTCGGTGAAGAGAAGCGTGACGACACCGGTGGGAAGATCCCGCGGCATCGCCGGGAACTCTAGGCCATCGCCTCACGCCGACCAAAGAGCCCGGCCTACGAGCGGGCATCCGAGACCAGGCTCTCGGACGGCCGCAGCTCGATCCTCCCGGCGAGCGGGCGCGCAGCTCCTGTGAGCCTGCGGAGCGGCACCGCGGGCGCGAGGAGGGCGATCAGGGCGAAGGGGTAGAACCACGGGATGTACGTGTAGAGCCAGTACGTCTGGACGATCTCGAACCCGGCGAGCAGTGCCGCCGTCAGCGCGGCGAGCTGCAGCGGCGACTTCCGCCGGGGCACGAACGCGGCGACGACTGCGCCGAGGACGAGCAGCCCCTGCAGGACGCGCTGCACGAGGTGGAGGTCGGGCAGGCCGCGGGCGTGGTACTGGCCCCAGTCCCAGAGCGACCACGGGGAGGCGCGGCCGATCTGCCAGCCGATCGTGCGCGTCCAGAAGACGTGCAGCTCGTCCAGCGGGTGCGCCGCGAGCAGGAGGATCGAGAAGGCGGCGAGCGTCGCCGCGGCGAAGCCGGCCGCGAAGCGCAGGCTCGGCCTCCGGCCCGGATACGTGAGCCAGAGCGGTGCGACGATGAGGGAGGCGAACTTCGTCCAGCCCGAGAACGCCGCGAACACGCCGCGCGCGACGGGTGCCGAGACGAGCCAGAAGCCCCAGACGAGGAAGCACGGCATGAGGACGTCGTTCGTGTTCGAGTTCGAGACGTACTGCGTGAACGGGTAGGCGACCCAGGCGAAGCCGAGCACCGCCGCGAGCCGCCGCCCGCCGAAGCGCAGCCCGACGAGCCAGAGGCCGAGCAGCGTGAGCAGGTCGAAGGCGATCGACGTGAAGTGGGCCGCCGGCAGGTCGTCCCACTTCCCCGTCCAGCCGAGCGCGAGGTAGCCGGGGATGTACGACTCGTACGCCACGGGGCCGTACGTGTCGCCCTGCGGGTTCGCGCTCTCGCAGCGGCCGTTCGTCTGGATCCGGTCCCGGATCTCGCCCGAGGCGTCGGCCGGCCCGCACGCCTTGAGCGAGTCCTCGACGGGGAAGTTCCCCCACGGGGCCTGCCCGCTCACGATCCGCTCGGCGCCGATCACGCCGGAGTAGCCCACGTCGATCACGTTCGAGCGCTCGACGTTGAGGCCTATGCGGAAGCCGGCCAGGAAGACGGTCGCGCCGAGCAGCACCCAGACCGGCCAGCGCGCGGCGCCCGGGGTGCCGCGGTTCCGGGCTCCGATCCACGTCGCGCGCAGGACGACCCAGACGAGCAGCGGGTAGAAGAGCGGCACGGCGGTGAAGACGTCGCCGTGGTTGAAGAACCAGAGGGACGCCGTGGGCGAGAGGAGGAAGAGCAGGTCGAGGTTGCGGAGCGAGACGAGGCGGCGCAGGTCGGCGAGCCCCACGAAGAAGATGAGGCAGAACGCGCCCCAGATCCACGGGTTGTTGATCGCCGTGCCGCCGAAGGCTCCGGGAGACCCGCGCGCCATGCCCCACGCAACCTGTGGGCCGGTCCACGCCTCGAGCACCTGCCCCGTCGAGTCGAGCACCGTCCCCTCCGCGATCTCCCCGGCGGCGCCCCGCCAGATCTTCACCGTCCACATGCCCGTCTTGGCCGAGTACGTCTCGTCGTCGACGAGGCCGTGTCGCGGGTAGCGGCGCAGCCAGGCCGCCACCTTCGCGTTGTGCTCGAAGTTCTGGAGCGCCTCGGCCTTCGTCAGCCGGCGCGAGCCCGCCTCGTTCGGGACGAACGGCGTCTGGACGAGGCGGCCGTTCGAGTCGAAGACGGGCGCCGTCGGCGCGGGCGTCGTGCCTGCCGCCGCAGCCGGTACGAACGTGAGCGCAGCGAGCGCTACGAGAAGGAGGCGGCGCCCCACTCCGGGAACGCTAGTGCCCCGGCGGCACTATGTCCTCACCCTCCGGAACGACCAGAGCTTGTTGCCGATGAAGTTGAGTGGCGTGACCGCGATGATCGCGATCGCCTGGCCGAGCAGCTTGGAGAGGCCACCGCTGCTGATCAGCAGGTGGAGGACGACGAGGTTCGCTCCGAGCGCCGCGAGCGACACGACGAAGAAGCGCATGCCCTGGACGGCGACGCCGCCGCGCTCCGCGCGGAACGTCCAGAGGCGATTCCACGTGTAGTTGCTCGTCACCGCGACGAGGAACGAGCACGTCGCCGCGAAGAGATAGTGGGCGCCGGCGTGCAGCAGCCCGTCGTAGACCGCGAGGTTGATGAGATAGCCCAGGCCGCCGACGGCGCAGAACTTGGCGAGCTGCTGCCAGTTGCGCCCCGAGCGGAGCGAGGCGGCGAGGCGCGCGCCCGCGCGCTCGGACTCGATCGTGGCGACTCGCCTTTCCACGGAGCCGAGGGTACCGCCGTGCCCGGGTCGACCGCCGGGGCCGGTCCGACCGGAGGCACCCCTCTGCGGGACTCCCTGCAGACCGCGGCTACGAGCCCGCGACCAGGGGCACGAACCGGCAGGGCACGCTGCGCACGACGGCCGGCCCCTCGAGCGTCCGCACGACGACCTCGAGCCACTGCTCCCCGGGGCCGCCGACCGGCACGACGAGCCGGCCGAAGGGCTCGAGCTGCTCGTACAGGGCGGGCGGCGGCTCGAGCGCGGCGGCCGCGACCGCGATCGCGGCGAACGGTGCGTGCTCGGGCAGGCCGCGGGTGCCGTCGCCGGTGTGGAGACGGACGCGTCCCCCGTAGCCGGCGGCGGCGAGATTCTCGCCCGCGCGCTCGGCGAGCGCCGGGAGCCGCTCGATCGTGTGCACCTCGGCGGCGAGCTCCGCCAGCACCGCCGCCTGGTAGCCCGAGCCGGTGCCGACGTCGAGCACGCGCTCGCCGCCCCGCAGTGCCAGCTGCTCGCAGATGAGCGCGACCATGAACGGCTGCGAGATCGTCTGGCCGGCGCCGATCGGCAGCGCAGCGTCCGCGTACGCGTCCGGCCGCAGCCCCGGCGGGACGAAGAGCTCGCGCGGCACGCGCCCGAGGGCGGCCAGCACCCGCTCGTCGCCGATTCCCCGACGCCGTAGCTGCCAGTCCACCATCGCCGCACGCTCCTCAGCGGACACCGGCCGGCACCTCCATCGACGGCGGAACCCCGACTCCGAAGTGCTCGAGGACGGCGGGGGCCACGTCGGTGATGCGCCGCGCGTCCAGCTCGAGGCCGACGGTCAGCAGCGGAACGAGCGAGTCGCCGGCCGCGAGCGAGCCGTGGCTGCCGCCGCCGGCATGGTGGCGGCCGCCGAGGTCGGCGAGCTCCCATCCCTCGGCCGCCGACACGAGCAGCTCGCCCGCGTTCGGGTTCGCGAGCGCCGACCACGCGCGCTGCAGCGCGTCCGGCTGGCCGAGCAGCGCCAGGTCGCCGCTCGTCTCCCAGCCGCCGTCCCCGGGCCGGAAGCGCAGCTCCTCGCCGCTGCGGCGGGCCACCGCCTCTTCGTCCTCGAGCCGCAGGGTCACCTCCACCGACGGCTCGCCGTCCAGCCTCCGGGCGAGCTGTGGAGCTTCGACGCGGGCGCCCGGCAGCAGGTAGATCTGCCCGGCCCGGTTCGAGCCCGTGACGGCGAGCTGCCCCGCGAGGTCCGTGAACCGCGTCTCCAGCCGCACCGCCTCCTGCACCTCGGTCTGGCCGTGATCCGACAGGAGGACGACGGCGTAGCGCTCGAGGAACTCGTCGGGGCCGCCGGCCGCCTCGAACAGCGTGCCGATCGCCGCGTCCGTCTGGTCGAGCGCGCTGCTCGACGCCGCGCCGGCCGGGCCGTGGGCATGGGACGCGTAGTCGTAGCCGGAGAGGTAGTAGGTGAGGAAGTCGAACCCGTCGCGCGTGACGAGCCACCGGCCGACGGCGGCGGCGTAGGCGTCGACGGAGCCGCCCCGGCGGCTGCGCACTGCGAACGGGGCTCCGGTCCGGTCGGACTCGAAGAGGCCGTAGAAGAAGAAGCGGCGCGGGCCGTACGCGGCGCGTCTCACCCCGGGCAGGGTGGCGACGTGGCGGTGCCGGCCGCGGTAGCAGGTGATGTTCACCGCCGCGGTCTCGAGCCCCGCGTCCTCGAGCGCCTCGAAGACGGTGACCGCGTCGCGGGCGAGGTGGCGGGCGTTCATGTTGAAGATCGAGTCCGGTAGCGCCTGCGAGAGACCGGCGGCACGCAGGGCCGGGAACGAGGAGCCGTACTCGATCACCCGCCGCTCCCGGCGGTTCCACCAGACGAGCGACGGGATGTGGTGCACCGCCGGCCCGGCACCGGTCACGATCGAGGAGAGGCAGACCGGCGTGAGCGAGGGGAAGACGGAGGTCGCGCGACGGTACTCGCCGTGCGCGGCGAGGAACGCGAGGGCGGGTGCGCGGCCGCTCTCCACCGCGCCCTCGAACGTGGCCGGCGTCATGCCGTCCACGATGATCAGGACGACCTTCTTCAAGGCGTTGCGCCTCGCTCTAGTCGCGCCCGAGCGTCCGCAAACCTGCGTACCGCTCGGGTCTCGCCCGCCGCAGTCGCACCCCGAGCGCCGGCAGGGCGAGCGCCTCGAGGTAGCCGACGATCGGGACGAAGCCGATCCCCGCCGCGATGAAGGCGGCGCCGCCGAGCAGCGTCGCGGTGCCGCCGCGCGTGCCGCCGCGCCGCAGCGCGCCGACGACGATCTGCGCCGCTCCGAACAGGCCGAGCAGGCCACCGGCAGCGCCCGCGGCGACGTCGGCCCACCCGCCCGGCTTCCACTCGTCGATGCCGTAGCCGAGCGCGGCCCCGAGGAGGACCGCGACCACCGCCGAGGCGCCGACCACCACCTTGGAGGCTGCTCCCGCGACGCCCGCGAGGAGCACTCCGGCCGCAGCGCCGAGGCCGGCGCTCACGCCGATCCAGTACCACCAGCCCATCCTCGGCTCAGTCTACGGCCGTAACCAGCGGCGGTGTCCGGACGTTGTCGCCTCGAACCCCACTCCCAGGAGGGATTGTGTGACCCGCCACGATCACCCGCTGCTCGTGTTCTTCACCTCGCACCGCTCCGGGCCGGCCCGCCGCATGGAGAGCCTGCTCGCCCACCTCGCGCACAAGGAACGGCACCGGCTCCGCATCGACAAGATCGACGTGGACGAGTTCCCTCACCTCGCCCGGCGCTTCCGCGTCCGGCAGGTGCCGTCGCTCGTGCTCGTGGTCGACAAGCGCACCGTCTCGCGGCTCGACGGCCGGGTCACGGCCCCGCGGATCGAGAAGATGCTCGCGCCGTACCTCGACGAGCCCGAGGTCGCTACCGCCTAGCTCCGCTCGAGCCGCGCGATCACGTCCAGGCCGAAGTCGGCGGCGCGCTTGCCGTCGATGACGCGGTGATCGAACGTGACGGAGACGTTCCCCATCGACCGGACGGCGACCGCACCGTCGCGCACGACCGCGCGATCGGCGATCCGGTGCACGCCGAGGATGGCCACCTCCGGGTGGTTGATCAGGGGCGTGACGAAGAGACCCGCCGCCCTGCCGGCGCTCGTGACCGTGAACGTGCCGCCGCGCAGCTCCTCCGGCTCGAGGGTTCCCGCGTTGGCGGCCTCCGCCAGGCGCCGCACCTCCGTGTCGAGCTCGTCGAGCGAGAGCCGGTCGCACCCGTGGACGACCGGCACGACGAGCCCCTGCTCGGTCTGGACCGCGATCCCGATGTCGTAGCGGTCGAGGAGCACGAGCTCGCCGTCGCCGACGCGCGCGTTCAGCTCCGGGAACTCCTGCAACGCCCCCGTCACGGCCTGGAGGACGAGAGGCACGAGCCGCTTCAGGTCGACGCTCGAGAAGTCGCACTCCTCGACCCAGGTCACGGCGGGGATCTCGCGGTGGGCCCGGGTCAGGTGCTCGAACATCTGGCGCCGGACGCCGCGGAGCGGAACGCGCGTCCCACCTGTCTCCTCTGGACCTGTCTCGGTGCCAGGCACCGGGACATGGCCGGAAGAGGCAGCGGCGCGCACGTCCTCCTCGGTGATGCGGCCCTGCGGGCCGCTGCCGGCCACCGTCGCAAGGTCGATACCAAGCTCCGTTGCGACCCTGCGGACGAGCGGCGTCGCGCGTACCTTTCCCCCGCCCGCCCGCGGGGATGGCGTTTTCGGACGTGTCTCGGTGCCTGGCACCGGGCCATGCCCCGAAAGGGCAGGTGCGGGCGCGGGCGCGCCGTCGCCGCCGATCACGACGAGGATCGTGCCCACCGGGACGACCTCGCCCTCCTGCACGAGAATCCGCGCCACGGTGCCGCCGGCCGGCGAGGGAATCTCGACCGTCGTCTTGTCCGTCGCGATCTCGACGAGCGGCTCGTCCTCCGCGACCTCCTGCCCCTCCTCGACGAGCCAGCGGGCGATCTCGCCCTCCGTCAGCCCCTCGCCGAGGTCGGGCAGCTTGAACTCGTAGGCCATCAGAACTCGAGGAGCTTGCGCGCCGCCGCCGCGACCCGCTCGACCGACGGCATGTAGTGGTCCTCGATCTTCCAGTACGGATACGGGACGTCGAAGCCGGTCACGCGCAGGACGGGGCCGTGGAGGTCGAGGATCGCCTTCTCCGCGAGGATCGCCGCGATC
This sequence comes from uncultured Gaiellales bacterium, assembly GCA_964602945.1. Lineage (GTDB taxonomy): Bacteria > Actinomycetota > Thermoleophilia > Gaiellales > Gaiellaceae > Palsa-739. The sequence continues at coordinate 13,774 of CAZRTE010000020.1, read as the reverse complement.
TCGGCCGCGAAGCCCGCGGTGCGGGGCGCCTCCTGGACGACGACGACGCGTCCCGTCTTCGCCGCCGAGGCGAGCAGAGCCTCCTCGTCGAGCGGCTTGAGCGACCGGAGGTCAAGCACCTCCACGGACGCCTCGCCCTCGAGCTCCTCGGCCGCACGCTCGCACACGGGCACCATCGCCCCGTAGGCGACGAGCGTCACGTCGCTCCCCTCCCGGGCCAGCCGCGCGCGGCCGAGCGGGACGACGTGCTCTCCCTCGGGCACCTCCTGCTTCTCGGCGCGGTAGATGAGCTTCGGCTCGAGCACGACGACCGGATCGGGATCGCGGATCGCCGCCGCGAGCAGCCCCTTCGCATCGGCCGGCGTCGAGGGGATCGCCACCTTCACCCCCGGCGTGTGGACGTAGTACGCCTCCGGCGAGTCGTCGTGCAGCTCCGGCGCGCGCACGCCGCCGCCGTACGGCATGCGCACGACGAGCGGGAACTCCATCTTCCCGCCGGTGCGCCAGCGGTAGCGGCCGACGTGCGTGATGAGCTGGTCGAGGCAGGGATAGGAGAATGCGTCGTACTGCATCTCGCAGACCGGCCGCCAGCCGGCCATGCAGAGCCCGACGGCGCTGCCGAGGATCCCGGCCTCGGCGAGCGGCGTGTCGACGCAGCGGCTCTCACCGAAACGGTCGCGCAGCCCGGCCGTGGCACGGAACACGCCGCCGGCGCGCCCGACGTCCTCGCCCAGGACCATGACGGAGTCGTCGCGCGCGAGCTCGACGTGGAAGGCGTCGTTGATCGCCTCGACGAGGAAGAGCTCGGCCATCAGGCGCTCCAGCCCTCGCGGAGGTTCGGCGGCGGCAGGACGTAGGCGTTGTCGAAGAGGAGCTCGGGATCGGGCTCCGGCTCCGCCTCGGCCTCGGCGATCCCGGCGCGCATGAGCTCGAGCGCCTCCTGCCGCACCTCCTCCGCGCGCGCGTCGTCGAGGACGCCGAGCCGGCGCAGGTAGCTCTCGTAGCGGCCGAGGCACTCGTTCTGCTTCTCCTCCTCGACGCGCTCGAGGTCGATGTACGCACGGGGGTCGTCGGCCGTCGCGTGCGGCGCCGCCCGGTACGTGACGGCCTCGACGAAGGTCGGCCCGCCCCCGGCCCGGGCCCGCTCGGCCGCCTCGCGCGTCGCCTCGTAGACGGCGAGCACGTCGCCGCCGTCCACGCGCACGCCCGGCATCCCGTAGCCGGCGGCCTTGGCCGCGAGCGTGTCGGCGTGCGTCTGCTCGTCGACCGGGGTCGAGATCGCCCACTGGTTGTTGTTGCAGAGGAGGATCAGCGGCGCCTGCATCACGGCCGCGAAGTTGGCGCCCTCGTGGAAGGAGCCCTCGCTCGTCGCGCCGTCGCCGAAGTAGGCGATCGCGACGGTCGGGTTCCCCTTCAGCTTCTCGCCCCAGGCGAGGCCCGCGGCGTGCGGTACGTGCGTCCCGATCGGCACGCAGATCGAGGCGACCCGGTAGTCGGCGGGGTTCCACCAGCCGGCGGGATGGCCGCGCCACCAGTGGAGGACGGTGCTGACGGGCATCCCGCGCAGCAGGCCGATCGCCGACTCGCGGTAGCTCGGGAAGAGCCAGTCCCCGTCGGCGAGCGCGTGCACCGACCCGGCCTGCATCGCCTCGTGGTTCCAGAAGATCGCGTACGTCCCGATCCGCCCCTGGCGGTGGTAGACGACCGACCGCTCGTCGTACGTGCGCAGGAGGACGAGGGAACGGTGGATCGCGAGGAGCTCGTTCTCGCCGAGCCCGTCGACCTCGCGCCCCTCGTCGATCACCCGGCGGAGCTCGTGTTCCTCTGAAGCCACCTCGGCCACGCGTGCCAAGCCTACTCAGACCAGGACGGAGACGGCCCCACGCTCGGCCTCGAACACGGCGTGCTCGACGTCGCCGAGGTCCTCGCCGTCCGCGTGCAGCGGCAGGGGGAGGTCGCACGCGATCTCGATCCGGTCGAGGTCGTGCCCGTGGAGGAACCCGCCGCCGAGGACGCGACCCGAGAGGACGCGCGCGGCCGTGACCGGCAGCGCGGCCGGCCGGACGCGGCGGGGCGCGGCGAGGTCGAGGCCGAGCTCGAACTCGGCCGCCGGGGCGATCGGCAGCCCGAGCCGCTTCGCGTACGTGTAGGGCCGCCCGTTCGCGACGAAGGCGCAGCACGCCCGGCCGAGGCCTGCGACCTCGAGCCGGGGCTCGAGGCGGCCCCGGTGCGCGGCGATGGAGCGGACGACCGCGAGCACGAAGGCGGCGTCTCCGGCACGCCGGCCCTGCCGGTCGCGGCCGAGCGCGTCGACGCGCCGCACGGCGTCGGCGGGCAGCCCGAGCCCGGCGGCGAAGCCGAAGCGGCGCCCGTTGACGCGCCCGAGCGAGATCCGGCGTGTCCGGCCGGAGGCGAGCGCGTCCGCAATCTGCCGCGCGGCCGCCACGGGATCCGGCGGCAGGCCGAGCGCGCGTGGCAGGACGCTCGCGCCGCCGCCCGGCAGGAACCCGATCGGCACGTCCCGGTCGAGCCCGTTCAGTGCCTCGTTGAAGCCGCCGTCGCCGGAGAAGACGACGACGGCGTCCACCTCCCCGCGGCACGCCTCCGTGACGAGCTCGGTCGCGTGATGCGGCCGCTCCGTCAAGACGACCTCGAGACCGGCCACCCGCTCGAGCGCCGCCCGCACGGCCTCGAGCCGGTCCTCGCTGACGCGCGTCGCGAACGGGTTGACGACGAAACAGATCTTCACCGGCTCGCGTAGCCGCGCATCCCGTCGAGCAGCAGCGCCGTGAAGCGGTCGGCGAGCTCGTCGGTGTCCACTTCCGGGCGGAGCCACGTATAGGCCCAGTTCGCCGCGGACAGGGCGAGCAGCGCCGCCGTCGCGTCGTCGACGTCGGCCCGCAGCTCGCCGAGCTCGCGCCCCTCGCGGAAGAGGGCGCGGAAGCGCTCCTCGTAGCGGCGGCGCTCGGCGACGAACTCCTCCCGCCGCCCGCCCTCGAGGTAGCGCCACTCGCGCACGAACACGGTGGCGATGTCGAGCTGCTCGGCGACGACGCGGAGGTGCGCACGCAGCGCGGCGCGGATCCGCTCCACGACCGGCCCCTCCTCCGGCACCGCGTCGAGGGCGGCGTGGAAGGCGACGGCGCCCTCGCGCGCGACCTCCCAGAGCAGGTCGGCCTTCGACTCGATGTGCGCGTAGAGCGAGCCCTTCTGCACGCCGAGCGCGTCCGCGAGGTCGCCGATCGAGGTCCCGTGGTACCCCTTCTCCGCGAAGAGGCGGGCGGCGGCGCGCGTCAGCTCGGTGCGGCGGGTAGAGGCCACTAGAATGCGAAACCTAACGATCGTTCGGAAGGTGGTGCTGCGTGGCAGCGGTCGAGATTCCCCGGGACGAGCAGGCATTTCTCGAGTACGTCCAGTCCGGCGGACAGGTCGAGACGACGGACTGGATGCCGGACGACTACCGGGCCAAGCTGATCAAGTTCATCGAGATGCACGGCAACTCCGAGCTCATGGGCGTCCTGCCCGAGCGCGAGTGGATCCTCCGTGCTCCGACGCTCCAGCGCAAGCTCGCGCTGACGGCGAAGGTGCAGGACGAGGTCGGCCACGCGCAGCTCATCTACCGCATCGTCGAGGATCTCGGCAAGCCCCGCGAGCAGTCCCTCGCCGACCTGATCTCGGGCAAGGCGAAGTTCCACAACGTCTTCCACTACCCGACGAGGACGTGGGGCGACGTGGGCGTGATCGCCTGGCTCGTCGACGCCGCCGCGATCGTCAGCCAGAAGGCGCTGCTCAAGTGCTCGTACGCGCCGTACGCGCGGATCATGAAGAAGATCTGCTGGGAGGAGTCGTTTCACATCCTCCACGGCCGCGACGTGATCCTCGCCCTGGTCACCGGCACGCCCGCGCAGTTCGAGCTCGTGCAGGAGGCGCTCGATCGCTGGTGGGGGCCGCTCATGCAGTTCCACGGCAACCCGATCCCGCGCGAGGAGGACCCGATGTACCTGTGGCGGATCAAGTCGCAGGGGAACGAGGAGGCGCGCCAGCAGTTCCTCGACGGCTACGTGCCGCAGATCCGCGAGCTCGGCCTGGAGATCCCCGACCCGAAGCTCCGCAAGCGGGACGACGGCGTCTGGGAGTACACCGAGCCCGACTGGGGCGAGCTGCGCCACGTCGTCACCGGGCACGGGCCGATGACCGAGGAGCGGCTCGCCTTCCGCAAGCGCTTCCTCGACCAGGAGCAGTGGGTGCGCGACCTCGTCCTCGCCGCATGACGGAGCCGCGCGTCTTCGAGGTGTTCCGGCAGGAGCGCCGCGGCCAGCCGTTCGAGCACGCCGGCTCCGTCGTCGCGCCCGACGCGGACTTCGCCGAGGCCTGGGCGCGCGAGCAGTACGGCCGCCGCGGCGAGTCGGTCGCGCTCTGGCTCGTGCCGCGCGACGCGATCCGCGACGTGGAGGACTGGGCGGACGAGTTCGACCTCAAGTACCGGCGCGTCGACGGCTACTCGATCAAGGCGAGGCTGAAGGAGGCCCGTGAACGAGCAGGCACTGCTCGGGATCGCTGACGACGAGCTGATCGTCGGCTGGCGCGACTCCGAGTGGACGGGGATCGCGCCGCTGCTCGAGGAGGACGTCGCCTTCTCCTCGATCGCGCAGAACGAGATCGGCCACGCCCGCGCCGTCTACTCGCTCCTCTCGGACGACCCGGACGCCCTCGCGTTCGACCGCGAGCCGGACGAGTACCGCTGCGCGCCGCTCGTGGAGCTCCACCTGCTCGACTGGGCGCACACGATCGCGCGGCGGTGGCTCTACGAGCTCGCGGACGAGATCCGGCTCGCGGCGCTGAAGGACGATCCGGATCCGGCGGTCGCGGGCCTCGCGGCGAAGATCGACCGCGAGGAGGCGTACCACCGCATGCACGCGGAGATGTGGCACGAGCGGCTCCGCGACGAGCCGCGCTTCCGGGCGGCGGTCGAGGAGCTGTGGCCGTACGCGCTCGGCGTCCTGCCGGAGGAGCAGCGCCCGGAGCTGGCTCTGCGCACGGGCCTCGACCCCACAAGTTGCAATTTGCAACTTGCGCACGAGCGAGGCGGTCACACCGACGACCTCGCGCCGCTCTGGGAGGAGATGACGACGGTGCGGCGCTCCGCGCCGGCCGGAGCGCAGTGGTAGCGGTCGCCGAGGAGCAGGTCTGGGAGGCGCTCGAGCAGATCCCCGACCCGGAGATCCCCGTCGTCTCCCTCGTCGAGCTCGGCGTGATCCGCTCGGTCGACGTCCGGGACGGACACGTCCGGATCGAGTTCACGCCGACCTTCCTCGGCTGTCCCGCGCTCGAGGTGATGAAGCGGGCCATGGAGGAGAAGGTCGCCGGGCTCGGAGCCGAGCCCGAGGTCGAGGTGGTGACGGACGACTCCTGGTCGACCGACCGCATCACGCCGGCCGGACGCGAGAAGCTCCGCGAGGCCGGCTTCGCGCCTCCCGCACCGCGAGAAGCGTCGGCGCCGAAGCTCGTGCAGCTCCGGGCTGACGCCTTCCGCTGTCCCTACTGCGGCTCGACGGCGACGCGGCTGGAGAACATCTTCGGCCCGACACCGTGCCGCTCGCTGCGCTACTGCGAGAGCTGCCGCCAGCCGTTCGAGCAGTTCAAGACGATCTAGCCGGCGGCGGACGGGACGCTCGGGCGCGGCTCGGCGAGCAGGCGATGGACGAGCTGTACTGCGGATGCCCCCTCGCCCACGGCGGCAGCGACACGCTTCATGGATCCGTGCCGGACGTCGCCAGCGGCAAGCACGCCGGGCATGCTCGTCTCGAGCGGAAGCGGGGGCCGCGGGAGCGACCAGTGGCCGTCGAGGTCGTCGCCCGTGAGCAGGAAGCCGTTCGCATCCCGTGCGAGCTCCGGGGGGAGCCACTCCGTCAGCGGGTCGGCTCCGATCAGGACGAAGAGCGCGTCCGCGGGAACCCATTCTTCCGCGCCCGTCGCCTGGTCGCGAAGGCGTAGCCGCTCGAGATGACCTTCGCCGCCGGCAGCCGTGACGGCTGTTCCGGTGCGAACGACGACGGCGGGATCGTCCTCGATCGCGCGGACGAGATAGAGCGACATGCTCTCGGTGAGCGAGTCCGCGCGCACGAGCAGGGTGACGCGGCGCGCGTACCGGGCGAGGTGCAGCACCGCCTGGCCGGCGGAGTTCCCGCCGCCGACGACGTACACGTCCCTCCCGCTCAGCGACGGCGCCTCGGAGACGGGGCCGCCGTAGAAGACGCCGGCGCCGACGAGATCCTCGAGCTCGCCGATCCCGAGCCGGCGATAGCTCGCCCCCGCCGCGAGGATCACCGCGGCCGCACGGACCGAACGGCCGTCCTCGAGCGCGAGGACGAGCTCGTCGCCGTCCCGGACGAGCCCGGTCGCGCGGTGCATGAAGATGAACGTCGCGCCGAAGGCCGACGCCTGCTCGTACGCCTGCTCCGCCAGACGGCTGCCGCTGATGCCCTTGGCGAAGCCGAGATAGTTGCGGATGAGCGAGCTCGACCGTGCCTGCCCCCCGATGCCGCCGGCATCGACCACCAGGACCCGCAGTCCCTCGGATGCGCCGTAGACGGCTGCGGAGAGCCCCGCCGGGCCCGCGCCGACGACGACGAGATCGAACGGTTGCGACTCGAGCACCTGCGGCGCGCCGGCGGCGACGGCGATCTCCGCGTTCGACGGATTGCTCAGGGCGCTGCCGTCGGGAAGCACCAGGAGCGGAAGCTCGACCTGCGGGCCGGCCTTCGCCAGCAGCTCGTGACCTCGCTCCGAGTCGGCGAGACAGAACACGTGCGGGACGGCGCAGTTCTCGAGTGCGGCCCGCAGCTCGTACGCCCTCCCCGACCAGTCCTCGCCGACGACGTGGATCGTCTGCGGGACGAGCCGTCGCTCGTGTGCCCACTCGAGGAGAAACCCGCCGATCGCGTTGAGGAACACCTCGTCGGGTGACGGCCCCGGTACGTGCACGAAGTGGTCGACCCGGCCGAGCGCCAGCGCCACTCGCACGGCTTCCGCCGTCTCGGTGTCCAACCAGACATTGGCCCGGACGAGCAGGGCCCGTTTCGCCTGGGGGTGAAGGCGGCGCGCACGATCGAGCAGCGCTCCGCCGGTCGCATCCACCGCTGCCGGTGTGGCGAGGAGCAGCGCGAGGTCCGTGCCCTCTGCGGCAAGCGACTCGAGCAGCGCGAGCGCCGCGGCCGGCTCACCGGGGCACTCGATCCGGTAGTGCTGCCCGTACCGCTCGCGGAGTTGCGCCTCCACGGCGCCGAGGGGGCGCGAGTCACCGTCGACGGCGATGACCGCCGGGAGCGTCATCGGCTCTCCTCCCCGGCTCGCCCGTCCCGCACTGCGCTGGCCAGCGGCATCTCGAACAGGAGGCTAGCGGCGGGCACGCGCCTCGCAGCCGACGGGGGCCGCTGCCGCTCGCCCGCGCCTCTGCCGTCGCGTCGCGCGGCTCAGGACGACCGGGCGAGTCGCTCGGCGAAGGCGGGGTCGTCCGAGCAGAGACGATCGACCTCCGTCCGGGGAACCGCGAGCAGGACGCCGTCCGAGACCGCGCGGACGCGCGCTTCCCGCCTGCCCTCCGCCGAGAGCAGCGCCCGCTCCCCGAACACGGTGCCGGGCCCGTACTCGACCGTCTCCTCCCGGGCGTCGACGACGATCCTCCCCTCGAGGACGACGAAGAGCCCGGCGCCGGGCTGGCCGCGCTCGATCAGCATCTGCCCCGCCGTGAACTCGACCTTCGACCCGGCCGCGTGGAGCCGCGCCAGATCGTCCTCGCTCATGCCCTCGCTCATGCCTCCAGCCCCACGTTCAGGCTCGGGTAGCGGTCGGTGACGAGGTACACGTACGCCTGCGTCTGGGCGTGGTAGCGGACGCTGAAGGCGAGCAGGTTCCGCAGGCCTTCCGGGATCCGCCCGAGCACGATCGCGACGAACCACGCGAAGACGGCCAGCAGCTCGGTCAGGTAGTTGAGGACGGTGGAGACGAGGAGGGCGGGCAGAGCGAGGAGGAGGCGGAAGAAGACACCGAGCCTGCCCTGCTCTCCGGGAGGGGCGATCTCGACCGTCACGGGGTAGCCCGCCGAGCCGGAGAAGCGCGGGTACGGGTCCGCGACGATCGAGATGTACGAGAAGACATGCACCTGGTAGCGGAGGAAGCCGGCGAGGAAGCCGTGCATTCCCTCCGGGACACGCTTCGTGAACAGGGCCGCGAACCACGCCACGATCCAGACGATGGTGGCGGCGATCCCCCAGAGGTAGAGCCAGATGAAGTGGGGGATGGCGAGCAGCAGGCGGAAGAACACGGTGAGACGGCTCCGCTGCAGGTCGTCGGTGACGATGAGGCGAATGGGATGGTCCATGCGCGGGAGTGTCGCATTCTCCACGTACGATCTCAATGTGCCCGTCGAGATCCTCTACTGCCCCACCTGAAGCGGGTACGAGCCGAGGGCCGCGAGTCTCGCGGCCATGCTGACCGAGCGCGGGGTCGAGGCGAAGGCAGTGGCCGGCGGCAGGGGCCAGTTCGACGTCGTCCGCGACGGAGAGCTCGTCTTCTCGAAGCACGAGGAGCACCGCTTCCCCGGCGAGGCCGAGGTCGAGCGGCTCGTCGGCGTGTAGCTACGTTCCGCGGAACTCGGGCGCGCGCTTCTCGACGAACGCGGCGACGCCCTCGCGGAAGTCGTCCGTCTGCGCCGCCGCCGCCTGGGCCTCCGCCTCGAGCTCGAGCTGCTCCTCGAGCGTCGAGGTCCCCGCGACGTCGTAGAGCCGCTTGGTCAGCGCGATGGCGCGCGTCGGTGCCGCCGCGAGCTCCGCCGCGCGCTCGCCGACCCGCGCGGCGAAGGAGTCCGCCTCGACCACCTCCGACACGAGTCCCCACGCGTGAGCCTCCGGGGCCGTCAGACGCCGGTTCGACGTCATCCACTCGAAGGCGCGCGGCGTGCCGAGCAGGCGTTGGAGGAAGTACGTGCCGCCGGAGTCGGGGATCAGCCCGATCCCGACGAACCCGGGGACGAAGAAGGCCGCCTCGGACGCGAGCCGGATGTCGCAGGCGCAGGCGAGCGACAGCCCCGCGCCGGCGCAGACGCCGTTGACCGCCGCGAGCACCGGCTTCTCGAGCGAGCGGATCGCGAGCACGTTGACGTGGTAGGTCGCGCGGAGCATCGCGGCGATGTCGCGCGCCTCGCCGAACTCGGTCAGGTCCTGACCGGCGCAGAAGCCGCGCCCGGCGCCGGTCAGGACGACCGCACGCACCTCCGGGTCGCGCGCCTGCTCGAGCGCGTCGCGCAACCCTTCGTGCACCGCGAGCGTGAACGCGTTCAGCTTGTCCGGCCGGTTCAGCGTGATCGTCTGAACCGCGCCGTCCCGGCTGACCTCGACCTCCGCCACGGCACGGACACTAACGGGGGCGCGGCCGGAGCGCCCTTGCGGCGCCCTCCGTCAGTGTCCGAACAGCAGACGGCGATGGTGGTGCCGCTCCTGGCGCTGCGCCCGCAGCCGCCGCACGACCGGCACGAGGAGGAAGACCGAGAGCACGCCGACCGCCCGGCCGCCGAGCACGAGCTTGTGCGAGTGCTTCTCCATGATCCCCTCCTGCTTCTCCTCGCCCATCCGAAACCTCCTTCTCTTCGAGGAGATCGTGCCTCGGTGAGCACCCGGCGGCTATCGGGGATTCCGCCGATCCTGCCGCCGGCGAGTCTCAGGCGAGCTCGAGGAACTCGACCGTCGGCTGCGGCAGGCCGCGCTCGAAGGCGTCCTTGCCCGTGGCCATGAACTCCTCGCTCCGCACGGCCGCGTCGAACGCCTGCCGGTCGGCGAACTCCCACTCCGCGTAGTAGGCGTGGGCGGGCTCGCCCCTGGGGGCGCCCGTCACCTTCCCGTGCCGGAAGACGCCGTTCGGCACCTGCGCGCAGAGCTCGGCATGCTCGGCGTAGGCAGCCGCGTCCGGCTCCTGCTCGTAGAGGACGACGACCCTGTACATGAGGCTCCTTCGGCTCGCTGGCGACCGGACCCTACCCGCGGCGGTCGAGCACGCGCAGCGCCTTTCCCTCGCTTCGTGGGACGCTGCCGGGCGGCCCCACCCGCACCGCTGCCGTGAGCCCGAGCGCCCGCCCGAGCCGCTCCTCCACGAGCACCTGGAGCCGCTCGCCCCCCGGCTCGCCCTCGCGCAGCTCCGCCTCCACGACGAGCTCGTCGAGATGGCCGGGCCGCTCGACGACGAGCTGGTAGTGCGGCGCGAGCTCCGGGATCGCGAGCAGCGCCCGCTCGATCTCACTCGGGAAGACGTTGACGCCGCGGATGATCAGCATGTCGTCGGTGCGTCCGAGCACCCGCGACATCCGTGCGAACGTGCGCCCGCACGCGCAGGGATCCCGGGTCAGCGAGGCGAGGTCGCCGGTGCGGTAGCGCAGCAGCGGGAGCGCCTCCTTCGTCAGGGTCGTGAAGACGAGCTCGCCGACCTCGCCGTCGGCGAGCGGCTCTCCCGACTCCGGATCGACGACCTCGACGAGGAAGTGGTCCTCGTTCACGTGGGCCCCGTCTCGCCCCTCGAGGCATTCGGACGAGACGCCGGGCCCCATCACCTCCGAGAGCCCGTAGATGTCGAGGGCGGCCAGCTCGAGCGCGGCCTCGATCGCCTCGCGCAGCTCCTCCGTCCACGGCTCGGCGCCGCAGAGGCCCGCCCGGAGGCCGAGCCGTGCCGGCTCGGAGACGTGGTCGGCGATGGCGAGCGCGTAGCTCGGCGTACAGCAGAGGATCTCGGCGCCCAGATCCTCGAGCAGCTGGGCCTGGCGCGGCGTGTTGCCGCCCGAGGCGGGGATGACGGTGCAGCCGAGCCGCTCCGCGCCGTAGTGGAGACCGAGGCCCCCGGTGAAGAGGCCGTAGCCGTAGGCGACGTGGACGATCGTGCCGGGGCCGGCGCCCGCGGCTGCGAGCGCCCGCGCGCAGCAGTCCGCCCAGCCGGCGATGTCGGCCGGCGTGTAGGCGACGATCGTCGCCTTGCCGCGGGTGCCGGAAGAGGCGTGGATCCGGATGCACTCCTCGAGCGGGACCTGCAGGAGGCCGAAGGGGTACGCGTCCCGCAGGTCGGACTTGACGCGGAACGGCAGCTCCGGCAGGGATTCGAGCTCGACGCCGAACCGCTCGCGCAGCCGCTCGCGCTGGAGCTGCTCGAGCTCCGGCCGCGACAGCGTCTCCAGCTCGGGCTGGAAGATCGGCACCGGGTTATCGTAGGCCCGTGTCAGGGGGCGCGCTCGCGACAGGGCTGGCGGTGGTCGCCGGCCTTGCCGGCTCGGTGCAGGTTGCGATCATGTCGCGGCTCGGGGAGCGCATCGGCGTCCTCGAGGCGCTCGGCTTCGCCTCCGTGCTGGCCGCGCTGCTCGCCGTCGTGGTGCTCGGGCTCGCGCACCGCAGCCTCTCCGGCTTCGAGCGAGCCGTCCACCAGCCCTGGTGGATGCTGCTCGGCGGAGCGTTCGGCCTGCTGATCGTGTTCACGGTCACCTATGCAGGCCCGCGGATCGGCGTCGCCGCGACCGTCGGGATCCTGATCGCGGGCCAGCTCGCGATGGGCGCCGCGATCGACCGCTGGGGGCTCTTCGGCTCCGAGCGCATCGCGCTCCACTGGCCGCGCCTGCTCGGGATCGCGCTCCTCGCGGTGGGCGCAGCCCTCTCGCTGCGGAAGTAGACGCCGCCTACGCGGTCAGTGCTGGTGCCCCGAGTGCCACGGCACCCAGAACGGGGCGATGACGAACGCCCAGAGCGCAGCCGCGAGGACGAAGACCACGACCGCGATCGAGAGGATCAGCAATGCGGTGTTCGTGCTCATTGCTGCAGGGTCCGCCGCCGGGACCTGCCGCGGCATCAGGGACGATGCGGATCCGCGTTGCGCGTTGTAACGGATCTGTAATGGCAGGTGCGACCGGTCCGAGGCCTGATATGGGGTTCGGCCGGAGCGGCTCAGCCGGCGGCGACCCGCTCGATCAGATCGGCGGCGGCCACCGTCCCGGGCCGGCCGCGTAGACGTTCCCCCGCGGCGGCGCAGCGCGCCCGCAGCGGCTCGTCGGCGAGCACGCGATCGACGGCGGCGGCCAGCTCCCCGTCGGCGAAGCCGTAGGTCGGCAGCCGCACGCCGTAGCCGGCCTCGGGCACCCGCTGCGCGTTGTCGTGCTGATCCCAGAAGATCGGGAGCACGAGCATCGGCTTGCCGAACCACATGCACTCCGTGGTCGTGTTGTTGCCGCCGTGCGTGATCACCGCGTCCACGCTCGGCAGGACGGAGGTCTGCGGCAGGAACTCCTCGCCCGTCATGTTCTCCGCGAGCTCGAACTCCGCGTGCTGCGGCCCCTTGCTCACGATGTACCGGTGCGGCGTGTCCGCAAGCTCGGCGACGAGCCGCTTCATCAACGGGACGTCGGCCGAGCCGAGCGAGCCGAGGCTCAGGTACACGGTCGCTCGGCCGTCCGGGGGCGGCGGCGACCACGGCGCGTCCGTCGCACGCACGCTCGTCTGGAGGTTGTGCCAGCGTGACCCGAGGGGACGGCTCCGCGGGTAGTCCAGCTCGTCGGGGTAGAGCACGAGGTTCAGCCACGGCGACTCGTGGATCAGCTCCAGCTCGGGAAGCGGAGGTGCACCGCGCTCGACGCAGAAGGCGGAGAAGGACGCCTGCAGGTCGCCGGTCTGCCGCGCGTACTCGCTCCGGAACGCGTCCCACCCGGACCGGTCGTCGAGCGGCAGCCCGGAGAAGGGCGGCGGCAGATCCGGGTCCTTCACCTCGAGGGGGTTGCAGGAGACGATCCTCACCCAGGGCCGCCCGCTCGCCGGGATCGCGGGGAAGGCGACGACGTTGTCCTCGACCACCACGTCCGGCGCCACCTCGGCCAGGATCTCGGCGAGCCGCTCGTCGACGTAGCGGGCGCCGTCTGCGAGCGCCTGCCAGGTGGGGGCGATGAACTCGCCGAGTTGCTCGAAGGTGCTCTTGCGGAAGACCGGCGCCGTGTCGCGGATGAACTCCTTCCAGAACTGGCCGGGCTCCTCGGGCTCGGCGGGCGGCGGGGCGAGGCGCATCGACCGCTCCTCGAACCCCTGCGCCTCGAGCGTCCCCGCGAACGACTCCTCGACCACGAACACGACCCGGTGCCCGCGCCGCCGGAGCACGTCGCCGATGCCGACGCAGTTGTTCGTCGGCCCGAAGGCGCCCTCCGGGAAGAAGACGATCGTCCGGCTCGAGGCGGTGCTCAACCGACTGGAGCCCGCAGACGGTCGTAGGGCCCGGAGCTCAGGCTGTACCTCGAGACGAAGGGCGTCCTCTTCTCCACGCGTGCGGAAAATAACGGTTGCAAGCGGGCCGGTGCTTCGGCGACAATCGGGATCCAAGATCGACGTTTTTTTCGCTTTCCAGGCGAACACAAGGCCTGTTCGGATCCGAGATTCCGAGGAGAGGAGACGAGATGTCGAGCACGATCCGCGTCGAGGCCGCCCGCATCCCCGACCGCGACCGGCTGCTCGAGGCGCTGCGCGACGAGGGTCTCGACGCTCAGCCGGAGGACGAGATCGGCATCGTCGTCCCGGTCGGCGAGGGCGGCGGCGAGCTCTTCCATCAGGTCGAGGGCGTCGTCTTCAGCGTCGGCGCGCCCTTCGTGCCGATCGAGCACGAGGGCGTCATCTACATCCGGCCCCCCGTCGGATAGCTCGCGAGACCTGCGGTCTCGCTCGCTGGGGTAGCGGAACTCCGCGAACGGGAGAGCGCGGTCTCCCGTTCGCTC
>CAZRTE010000019.1:0-34919 GCA_964602945.1 uncultured Gaiellales bacterium | reverse complement strand
GGAGACCGCGCTCTCCCCGGCCCCCGTTCCATGCTGTCCGGCGAGCGAAGCCGCAAGGCTTCGCGAGCTAGAGAAGCGAGCGTGCGGCGCTGCGGAGCCAGTCCACGCCGAGCTCGAGGTCGGCGACGGGGACCCGCTCGTCCGCCGAGTGGACGAGCGAGAGGAGGACGTCCGTGGGCAGCTCGCCGCTCGCGGGGAAGAAGCCGTAGGCGACCGTGCCGAAGGCCTCGCGCAGCCAGTGGCTGTCGGTGAAGCCGGTACAGGCGAGCGGGGCGGCCTTCGCGCCCGGCTCCGCCGCCGCGACGAACTCCTCGAGCGCCTGCCACAGCGGCGTGTCGAGCGGCGAGCGGGTGCCGCCGTGCGCCTCGAGCCACTCGATCTCGTACTCGAGGTCGCCGCCGAGGACGGCGCGGATCATCGGCTCGACGTGCTCGGGATGCTGGCCGGGCAGGAGGCGGCAGTCGACCTCGACCTCGCAGAGCGCCGGGATCACGTTCTGCTTCCGTGAGGCCGAGATGATCGTCGGGGAGAAGGTCGGCGCGAGGAGTGCCTCGACCGTCCCGGCCGCTCCCGGGGCGACGCTGCGCACGCGCTCGACCGCGTCCGGGGGCGGCGGCACCTCGCCCAGCACGATGCGGAGAAAGCCCTCGATCTCAGGTCCGAGCTGCGGCTCGGGCCGGTACGCCGTCAGCCGCTCGATCAGCTGCGCCGCCTTGACGAGGGCGTTGTCGGCGATGGCCGGTATGGACGCGTGCCCCGAGCGGCCGCGCACCAGCAGGCGGAAGGGCGCGCTCATCTTCTCCGCCACCGTGGCCTGGTAGACGGTCGTGCCGCCCGCCAGCTCGAGCCGGTCGCCACCGCCCTCGTTGATCGCGTAGTCGCAACGGACGGCATCCGGATGCTCGCGGCAGAGCCAGGAGAGGCCGAAGCCGTCGTTGACCTCCTCGTCGGCGGTCGCGGCGAAGATCAGGTCGCCGGCCGGCCGGAAGCCCTCCCGCGCGAGCGACGCGATCGCGACGGCGCTCGCCGCGACCTGCCCCTTCATGTCCAACGCGCCGCGGCCCCAGACCTGTCCGTCACGCAGCTCGCCGGAGAACGGCGGCACCGACCACGCCGCCGGATCGGCGAGGACGACGTCCGTGTGCGAGAGGAGGAGGAGCGACGGCCCGTCCCCGCCTGGAATCCGGGCGACGAGATTCGCGCGCTCGGGGACCCGCGCGAGCAGCTCGCACTCGACGCCCGCCGCCTCGAGGTAGTCGCGCAGCAGCTCGGCGGCTGCCGTCTCGTTCCCCGGCGGGTTCGTGGTGTCGACCCGGATCAGGCGCTGGAGGAGGTCCGTGACCTCGTCGCGGAGAGCGGCTGCGGCCACAGGCCGGAGCATACTTTCTCCATGGCCGACCTCTTCTCAGATGCGGCCGAGCGCCGCGCCGGCGAGGTCGCGCCCCTCGCGCAGCGGTTGCGGCCGGGCACCCTCGACGAGTTCGTCGGCCAGCGGCACGTGCTCGGGGAGGGCTCGGCGCTGCGGCGCGCGATCGAGGAGGACCGCGTCCACTCGACGATCTTCTACGGGCCCCCCGGCAGCGGCAAGACGACGCTCGCGCGAATCGTGGCGGCGACGACCGGGGCGGCCTTCGAGGAGCAGTCGGCCGTCTCGGCCACGGTCAAGGACGTCCGCGAGGTGCTCGCGCGGGCGCGCGAGCGGCTGGGAGCGAACGGCCGCCGGACGATCCTCTTCCTCGACGAGATCCACCGCTTCAACAAGGCGCAGCAGGACGCGCTCCTGCCGGGTGTCGAGTCCGGCCTCGTCACGCTGATCGGCGCGACGACCGAGAACCCGTACTACGAGGTCAACTCGGCCCTCATCTCCCGCACGCAGGTCTACGAGCTGGAGCCGCTGCAGGAGGAGGAGCTGCGCGAGATCGCCCGCCGCGGCGCGCGCGAGCTGGGCATCGACCCGGCTGCGGAGGTCGTCGAGCTCGTGACGCGGCGGGCCGGCGGCGACGCGCGCACCGCGCTCAACATCCTCGAGCTCGCGGCGGAGACGGCCCGGGCCGAGGGCTCGGCCGTCACGGAGGCGCACGTCGAGGACGCCGCCCGCAAGCCGCCGCTCGTCTACGACAAGGCCGGCGACGCGCACTACGACTTCGCCTCCGCCTTCATCAAGTCGATGCGCGGGAGCGACCCCGACGCCGCCGTCTACTACCTCGCGGCCATGCTGGAGGGCGGCGAGGACGCGCGCTTCATCGCGCGGCGGATGATCGTGCTCGCCTCCGAGGACATCGGCAACGCCGACCCGCGGGCGCTCCTCGTCGCCGTCGCGGCGGCGCAGGCGGTCGAGCACGTCGGGCTCCCCGAGGCGCGGCTCAACCTCGCCCAGGCCGCCGTCTACCTCGCCCGCGCGCCAAAGTCGAACGCGAGCTACGTCGCGCTGAGCCGGGCCGCGGCCGACGTCCGCGAGCACGGGGCCGTGCGTCCCCCGCAGGCGCTCCGCGACGGCTCCTGGTCCGGCCGCCGGCTCGGCCACGGCGAGGGCTACGTCTACCCGCACGACGACCCGCGCGGCTTCGAGACGAGCTACCTGCCGGAGGAGCTCCAGGGCCGCCGGTACTACGAGCCGTCGGGCAGCGGCGAGGAGAGCGCGGACGAGAACGCCTCGTAGGCGGTCCGGCCGAAGGCGACCAGGACGACGAGCTCGAGCGAGCCCGGCTCGAAGTCCCGGCACTCCTCGACCATGATCCGTGCGCACTCGGCGAGCGGGAAGCCGCCGACGCCGGTGCCGAACGCGGGCAGCGCGAGCGAGCGGCAGCCGAGCTCGTCGGCGAGCTCGAGGCAGGAGCGCGTCGTGCGACGGACGAGCCCGGCGTCGGTGCGCAGGTCCTGCCGCATGACGGCGCCGTGGAGGACGTATCGCGCCGGGAGGCTGCCGGCACCGGTCGCGACCGCGCTCCCGAGCTCGATCGGTGCCTGCGCCATCGCCTCCCGCTCGATCTCGGCACCGCCGGCGCGCTTGATCGCTCCCGCGACGCCGGCTCCCATCCAGAGGTAGTCGTTGGCGGCGTTCGCGACGGCGTCCACCTCGACGGCGGTGATGTCTCCTTCGCGGACCTCGAGCTGCACAGCCATCAGAGGATCCGTGCGCCGAGCGCGGAGGCGGCGAGCTCGACCGCGAGCTCGCCGGTCGCGTTCTCGCGATCGAGGATCGAGTTCACCTCGACGACGTCCGCTCGTGCCGCGACCGGCAGGTGGCGCTACGCGAGCGCCCGATCGAGCCAGACTTCGATCTCGTCCAGGCTCATGTCGCTGCGGTCGTCGACGGGCTGGCGCGCGGTGCCGATCAGGGCGTACCCGTAGTCCGAGCGGCGAAGCTCGAGCCCGGACGACCGGGCGCGCCGGCGCAAGGCGTTCACGCGCAGCTTCTCGATCTTCGCCTCGTTGGCGCCGCGCCAGTCCTCTTCGCCGGTCGTGGCACCGGGCGGCACGGCCACGGCCCCGCGAATGCGGCGGACACCGTCCTCGTCTCGACGCACCGGGCTCATCTGATCCACTCCGACGGGGTGATCTCCTCGTGCTCTTCGGCACCGGGCACGGTGCCGCCCCCGGGCACTTCTGTCCCGTTGCTACCGGCCACGCGTCGAGCGGCGGCCTCCGCCTTCTTCGCCCGCTTGCGCTCGCGACGCTCCTTCACCGCGAGCTCCCGTGCCCGCTTCGCGTGTGTCTGCTGGTTACGAGCCGCCATCCGCCTGCTCCTTTCCAGTCGATGGTCGAGCGCAGCTGCCGGGACGGCGGGCGTCCCGCGCAGCTGCCCCCGGCCACGGTCAGGCCGACGCTGGTGCGACGTTGGTCGCCTGCGGCCCCTTCTCACCCTGCTCGGGCTCGTACTGCACCTTCGCGTTCTCGGCGAGCGTCTTGTAGCCCTCGCCGACGATCGCGCTGTGATGGACGAACAGATCCTCGCCGCCGTCGTCGGGAGCGATGAAGCCATACCCCTTGTCGGCGTTGAACCACTTCACGGTTCCAGTTGCCATGAACGAAACACCTCCTCTGCGTACTCGGGAACGGGCAGAGGAGGCGCACGCGCGCATCCGGTACTCGCTCAGAAAGTCAATCGAGCCTAGCAGCAACCCAGGCAGCGGACGGTCTCCGCGTCAGGGCAACGGGAATGGCGAGGGCCGGACTCGAACCGGCGACACCCCGGTTTTCAGCCGAGTGCTCTACCAGCTGAGCTACCTCGCCGCTGCGGGCGGTCAGTGTACCCCCGCCCTCTCGGCAGCGGTGCAGCTCGCCGGGTGACGGAGAGGCCCCGCGAACGGAGCCCGCGGGGCCTCTGGTCGTTCGGACCGGTGCGACCGTGTCGCGGACGACCGTTGGCCGGGAGCCTAACGCCTCGTTGCGCGCAGCGCCGTCGCCGGGGGCGCCGAAAACTCCGCAAACTCCGTGAAGCCGCGCCGCCCGAGCTTGTGGCGCAGCCGTTCGGGCGAAACGTAGATCGGTGTCTCCGCGCCCCTCGAGTAGGAGATGGCGATGGTTCCTCCCGGCGCGGTGACGCGGCCGAGCTCGGCGAAGAAGGGGATCATGTTCGAGAGGGTGACGAGGTCGAACTCGGCGTCGGCGCAGGGAAGCGCGGCCGCGTCGGCGACGTCGAGGCGGACCCGGTCCGCGAGCTCGGCCGGCAGCGTGCGCCGCGCCTGGTCGATCATCGCGGCACTGAGGTCGAGGCCGACGACCTCTGCGGCCGGATACCGCTCGGCGACCGCCTTCGCCACCACGCCCGTGCCGGTACCGAGATCGAGCGCACGGCGGGGCGGCGGCACGTCCGCGAGCGCGAGATCGAGCGCCCAGAGGTGGTGCGGGCCGATCCGCGTCTCCCAGGTGGCGGCGAGCAGGTCGAACCGCTCGCGCAGCCGGCCGCGGACGAGACGCCAGGCCGACTGGTTGCGGACGACGAGATCGGTGACGAAGCGGGCGTACGACTGGCTGTTCACGCGACGTCCAGGCGCAGGACGATCTCCGTCCCCTCCTCGACCCGCAGGAGCTGGGCCGCGCTCCCGCTCGAGACGGCAACGGCGAGGCTCCCGTAGCTGTCCTCGTAGACGATGAGCTCGCCGGCCGGAGCGTCGGCGAACGTCCGCGCCGCGACCGCGTAGAAGCGGTTGTCGTGGCAGGTGAGCTCGATCCGGGTGCCGGAGGCGACACCGGCCTGCTCGAGCTGCTCCCGCGTGAGATTGAGGGCCACGTTGCCGAAGCGGTCGACGGCGAGGGCGGTGGCGCGGATCCGGGCGGCTCCCACCTGCGGTTGCGGGATCTCGAGCGGCACGAGCTCTTCCGGGTCGATCGGCGGCCCGAGCTCGGCGAGCGGCACTCCTGCTGCGAGATGGCCGGCGGCGGGCGAGAAGAGATCGCGCCCGTGGAAGGTTCGGGAGACCGGCTGCAGGGAGTAGGCGGGGCTCGCGAGCTCGTGGGCGTCGGCGACGCCGCCGAAGCGCTCGGCGGCAGGCAGGAGAAGACCGTTGTCCGGCCCGACGTAGAGGCGGCCCTCCCGGTCACGCAGGGCAAGCGCCCGCCGGCCGGTTCCCACCCCGGGATCGACGACCGCGAGGTGCACTCCCACCGGCATGTAGGGGAGCGCGTTGGCGAGGACGAGCGCTCCCTGGAGGACGCGGCCCGGCTGGATCCCGTGGGTGACGTCGATGATCCGCGCCTCCGGCGCGATCGTGGCCATCACGCCGTGGCAGGTGCCGACGAAGTCGTCCTGGAGGCCGAAATCGGTGAGGAACGTGATTGGCAGCGCCATCGCCGCGGGAGGCTATCGGCTCTCGCGGAGAACCCGCTCGAGCGCTGCGAGGAGCCCGTCGAGGTCGTGGCTCTCGGCCTCGGCTGCGAGCTCGAGGTCGAGCCTGCGCACGGCGGCCGCCGTCTGCGGCCCGATCACGACGGCGGGCGCGCGTAGCGGGGTGCGCGCGAGCGCACGGGCTGCGGAAGGCGAGGCGAGGAGGACGAGGTCGACGTCCGGAACGTCGGCCGGCGCGAGCTCGACCGTCCGGTAGAGCGGCAGGAACTCGGCTCCGAGCTCGTCGACGAGCAGCCGGCGCGCGCCTTCGGCCGCGGCGAGCAGGACGCGGCCGGCGGGTCGCGGCAGCTCGGCCAGCACCCCCTCCTGGGTCGAGACCCGCGGCACGAGGTCCGGCTCGAGCCCGTGCTCGCGCAGCGCGGCGGCGGTGCCGGGGCCGATCGCCGCGAGGCGGTGAGGCCTGTTCGCGAGGCGCCGCGCGAGCTCCGCTGCGCCGTTCGGACTCGTGACGACGACCCAGTCGTAGCCGACCACGTCCACCGGATCGTCGGCGAGCGGCTCGATCGCGATCAGCGGCCACTCGACCGGCTCGCAGCCGAGCGCCGCGAGCCGCGCCGCGAGCTCGTCCGTCTGGCCTACGGCGCGCGTGACGGCGACGCGGGGCCTGCCTTCAGCGTCCATCCCGAACCCCCACCCGCCCAAGGGGATGCGCGAGTGCCGCGCTCGACGCTACCGCGCGAAGTGCGCCGTGTCCGTGCCGGCTCTCGAGCAGGAGCGTCACCATCTCGTCACGCGCCGTTGGCGGCCGCCGCGGCGGCGAGCTCCCGCCCCAGCGCCCCCGGGTCCGACCCCGTGCGCCGCTCGAGCCACGACCCGTCCTCCGCCGCCACGAGCCCCGTCAGGACCACGCCGTCGTGGTGTGCGGCCGTCGGCGCAAGGCAACCACCGCCCACCGCCGCGACGACCGCCCGCTCCGCCTCCACCTGCTGCCGCGTCTCACGATCGTCGGCGGCCGCCACGAGATGCTCGTCCCCGGCACGGACCTGCAGCGCGAGCGCCCCCTGTCCCGCCTCCGGCAGCATCTCCTCCGGAGGGAACCGGTAGCCGATCTCGCCCTCGAGCCCGAGCCGATCGAGGCCGCAGGCAGCGAGCACGATCGCGTCGAGCCCCCGCTCCCCACGCTTGCGCAGGCGCGTGTCGACGTTGCCCCGGAGCGACTCGATCTCCAGCGACGGCTCGAGCGCGAGCAGCTGCGCCCGGCGTCGCACCGAAGCCGTGCCGATCCTCATCCCCGCCCGCAGCGAGTCCGCACCGCAGAGGGCGTCGCGCGGGTCGTCACGCCGGAGGTAGGCGCCGATCGGGAGCGCCTCGGACCCGACTGCGGTCAGGTCCTTCGCGGAGTGCACGGCCACGTCGATCCGGCGCTCGAGCAGCGCCTCCTCGAGCTCCTTGAC
This sequence comes from uncultured Gaiellales bacterium, assembly GCA_964602945.1. Taxonomy (GTDB): domain Bacteria; phylum Actinomycetota; class Thermoleophilia; order Gaiellales; family Gaiellaceae; genus Palsa-739. Next base: position 27,677 of record CAZRTE010000019.1, on the reverse strand, counting down.
GAACACCCCCCGGGAGCCGATCTCGCCGAACGGCCGCGTGCGGTCGCGGTCCCCCGCGGTCGTGATCGGGACGAGCGCAAGCTCGATCCCGGGTGCCCGCAACGACGAGAGCGCGCGCTCCGCCTGGGTGAGGGCGAGCCTACTGCCGCGGCTGCCGACGCGGACGAGCACAGGGCAGTCGCTTGCGCACGAGCGGAGCGCAGCCCGCGCTCCGCGGCCGTACCCGGATGAAGGCGGTCGGCGCCTGAAGCGGCAACGGGCGCCCGGTGAGCTGCCCGACCTTCAGCGCTCGTCCTCGCCGAGACCGAAGAGGTGCCGCACGGCCTCAGCATAGATCACCCCATCGGCTGCCGCGGCCGCCTGCTTCATCCGCACCGTCGGCAGGTGGAGGAGCTTGTTCACGATCTGCGCCGTGACCGCCTCGACCGCCCGCCGCTGGCTCTCGTCGAGCCGCCCGAGGAGCCCGTCGGCCTTGCGCAGCTCGGCCGCCCGGATCTCCTCCGCGAGAGCGCGCAGCGAGGCGATCGCCGGCACGATGTCGAGCGACGCCTGCCACTCGTGGAACTTCGCCGCCTCCGCGGCGACGAGTCCTTCCGCCCGCTCCGCCTCGCGCCGCCGCCCGGACAGCGTCTCGGCGACGATCTCCTCGAGATCGTCGATGTCGTAGAGGTAGCAGCCGTCGAGGGCGCCGATCGCGGCGTCGAGATCGCGGGGCACGGCGAGGTCGACGAGCAGCAGCTGCCGGCCGCGCCGCCGCCGCAGGGCCTCCCCGACGACCGCCGCGTCGAGCACGAGCCCCGGAGCGTTCGTCGAGGCGATCACGACGTCCACCGCCGCCAGCTGCTCCACGATCCGGTCGCGCCCGGTCTTGCTGTCGGCGACGAGGGCGATCTCGGCCCCGCGCGAGCGGAGGTTCCGGGCCGACTGCTCGCTCACCTTCCCGGCGCCGAGCAGGAGGATCGTCCGGCCCGCCAGGCTGCCGAAGACCTGCTCGGCGAGCGCCGCTGCGGCGGAGGAGACCGAGGCCGGACTCTCGCCGATCGCCGTCTGGGCCCGCACCTTGCGACCAGCGTGGAGCGCCTGCCGGAAGACGCGGTCGAGCAGCGGGCCGGTGGTGCCGAGCTCGTGCGCGACGCGCACCTGGCCGAGAATCTCCCCCTCGCCGGGAACGAGCGAGTCGAGCCCCGCCGCGACCCGGAAGAGGTGATGCGCGGCGGCCCGGTCGTGGAGCCGGTAGAGCGCCGGCTCGACCTCCGGCTCGAGCGCCGCGAGCGCGGCCACCGCGTCCTGCTCGGCCGCCTCGGCCTCGTCCGCCGCCAGGTAGAGCTCCGTCCGGTTGCAGGTCGAGAGGCAGACCGCCTCGCGCCCGCCGGTCGCCAGCCGCCCCGCCAGCTCCTGGGCCTCCTCCCGCTCGAGCGCGACCCGCTCGCGCAGCTCGACCGGAGCGTGATGGTGGGAGGTGCCGACGAGAACGAGGCGCATCGGAGGTCCTAGGCGAAGTGGGTGGCGGGGAGGGCGAGACGGACGACGACGACGAGCGCGAACCCGGCGAGAGCGACGTACGCCGCGCGGCGGCCCGCCCAGCCGGCGAGGACGCGCAGCGCGAGGTACGCGCACCAGACGAGCCAGGTCGCCGCCGTCGCGGCGATGAGCGCGTCGAGCCGGTCGTCCTGCACCACGAGCCGCACGAGCCCGACCGCGATCCCCAGGGTCAGGAGCGGCAGCGACCACGCAACGGCGCGGAACGCGAGCGCGTCGAGCGTGGCGAGCGCGGGGACCTGGCGGCGGAGGATCGTCGCCGGCCGCGTCTTCAGCCACCGCTCCTGCCAGACGTACAGGGCCGAGAGCGCCGCCGCGAGGGTGAAGCCGGCGAAGGCGGCCAGGACGAGGCCCACATGCAGGACGAGGAACAGGTTCGAGTAGTGGCTCGCGCCGCCGACCCCGGTGCCGCCGCCCAGGTGGGCGACCACGAGGAGCGCCGCCGCGAGCGGCATCACGGCGAGGCCGAGCAGGCGGTACGGCCGTCGGCAGCCCCAGATCAGGTAGGCGGAGACGACGAACCAGACGAAGAGACCGAGCGACGACGCCCAGGTGCCCCATGGGAAGCCGTCGTCGCGGACGGCCTGCGCACCGAGCAGCGCGGTCTGCGCGAGCCAGCCGAGCCGCACCCCCCAGGTGGCGACGCGACCCGCGCGCCCCGGCCGGCGCGCGTCCCCGAGGTAGCCGACCGCGGCCTCACCGTAGAGGAGGAGCGCCGGCCAGAACAGGATCTCAGCCAACGGGCGCCGGCTCCCTGGAGGGCTCACCCTCGCCGTCCGGCGCAGACGTGCGCCCGGCGAGCTTCTCGACCTCGTGCTCGAGCCGCTGCAGCTTGAGCGCGAGGATGAGGACGTAGACGAGCACGACCGCGAACACGACGCAGTACGCCGCGGTGACGTACTTCTCGGCTGTGGTCAAACGAGCACCTCCTTCAGGTCCCGCACGCGCTGGTCGAGCCGCTTGCCGCCGAGCTCGAGCCGGTAGAGCGTGTACGCGAGGACGAGCATCGCGACCTGCGCGACGCAGTACGTGACGAGGATCCAGCCGCCGAAGTTCGGGCCGTGCAGGGTGAAGACGACCGGGTGGATGAGGTTCTTCGCGAGCCGGATCGCGGCGAAGCTCACGGGGACGAGGACGATGCCGAAGAGCGCGTAGACCGCGCTCAGGTTGGCGCGCTGCGGACCCGGCTCGAGCGAGAAGCGCAGCATGAAGTACGCGCAGTAGAAGAGGAAGAGGACGAGGAAGAGCACGAGCTGGTCCTCGCTCCACAGCCACCAGTGCCCCCACGAGATCTTCGCCCAGATCGAGCCGGTGAGGAGCACGAGCGTGCCGAAGATCAGGCCCTGGTGAACGCAGACGTAGCTCTCGAGGTCGGCCCTCGGCTCGCGCTTCCACAGGTGGAGGAACGCCTTCCACGCCGCGCCGGCGAAGCAGGCGTACGCGGTGATCGCGATCGAGACGTGGAAGTAGAAGATCCGCTGCGAGAAGCCCTGGTTCGCGTCGTTCGGCGCGACGAAGAAGACGAGCGCCAGCGCGCCCGTGACGAGCACGAGCGAGGCCGCGGCGAGCGCGGGCAGAGGAATGCGGGACGTCCGACCCACCGGCCGAATTGTCGCAGCCGCGGCGCTCATTCGGAGACGACGTACTCGAACGACGCCCAGCAGATCACCCCGAACAGGAGGTCGTAGAGCCCGAGGAAGGCGAGGTACTTCCCCGGCGAGGCGACGACCGGCGGGCCGACGCTCGCGCCGACGGCGCCCACGACGATCGGAATCGCGAGCGGCAGGAAGAGGAGCGGCAGGAGCAGGTCGCGCGCACGCGTGACGACGGCCATCGCGCCGAGGAAGGTGCCGACGGCGCAGATGCCGAGGTCGGCCAGGACGACGGCGAGGACGGTCGCACCCGAGACGCGGTGGAAGAACAGCGCGTAGAGCGGCAGGGCGACCACCTCGGCGGCCGCGAGGAAGGCGAGCGTCGCGAGCGACTTCGCGAGCCAGATCGCGCTCCGGTCGCACGGCGCGAGCACGAGGCCGTCCATGGTGCGCTGCTCCCGCTCGGGCACGAAGGCGCGTCCGAGCCCGAGCAGGGCGGTGAAGAGGATCGCGACCCAGAGCAGCCCGCTCGTCTCGAGCCGCGACGGCTTCGCCGGCAGGGTGAAGTGGAAGACGACGAAGATGGCGGCGACGAAGAGGAGCATCGCGGGCAGCGTGTCCCGCGCTCGCAGCTCGAGGAGCAGATCCTTGCGCGCGAGGGCGCCGACGTCCCGGAGGTAGCTCATGCGGCGAGTGCGAGGCGCCCGCTCGCCAGGCGCTCGACGCGGGCGGGCTCGTGCGTCGCGAGCAGGAAGCTCCGCTCCCCGCGCAGCTCGGCGAGCTGCCCGTCGAGCAGGCCGGCGCCTGCCTCGTCGAGCGCGCTGTACGGCTCGTCGAGGACGAGGAGCTCGGGATCGTGGAGCAGGACGCGGCAGAGGGCGAGCCGCTGCGTCATGCCCCGCGAGTACGAGGCGACGCGCTCGTGGCGCACCTCCCAGAGGTCGAAGCGCTCGAGCAGCATGCCGATCCGCTCGCGCCGCTCCGGGACGCGGTAGAGCCGCCCGTAGAGGTCGAGGTTCTCGAGCGCCGTCAGCTCGCGGTAGACGAGCGGCTCGTGCCCGAGGTAGCCGACCTGCGCGCGACCGACGCCCCGCTCGAGCGAGCCCTCGCTCGGCGTCGCGAGCCCCGCGCAGATTCGCAGCAGCGTCGTCTTCCCCGAGCCGTTCGGGCCGGTGACGACGACGAACCCTCCGCGCGGCAGCTCGAGGTCGATGCCGCGGAAGACGCGCTTGTCGCCGTAGCGCTTGCCGAGCCCGCGAACGATCAGCACCGGCCCAGCATAGGCGGTTCCCCGCGCTTTACAGGTCTTTTACGGAGAGCTTGCCGAATGTCGTGTACGGCGCCGTCACGGTGGAGCCGCAAACGAATAGGAGGACGACCCTCATGTCAAGAAAGCGGCTCGCACTGCTCGCACTGCCGGTCGTTGCCGCCCTCGCGGCCGCAGGGGTGGCCATCGCCGCGTCGAGCTCCGGCGCGCAGTCTGCGTCGGCGACGTTCTCGGCGACGACCGTCTCGAACGCGAAAGTCGTGTCGTGCTCGGTCAACGGCGGCGACACGTACGCCGCGACGGTGGCCACCTACAAGGGAACGGCGTCGAGCAGCGACGGCCGTCTCCAGGGTGATGTCACGATCCGCGCCCGCAGCCTCGTGGACACGAGCACCGGGCTCGGCCGGCTCGTCGGCGTCTTCCGGATCAAGTCGGCGGACGGGAACACCGCGGCCGGCAAGATCGACGCCGCGCTCGACAACGGGCAGGCGAGCGGCCTCGTCGCGGGCCGCGTCCGCAATCCCGGCGGCCGGATCGTCCTCACGCTCTCCGCGCCGTTCGACGCAGCCGGCGGGTTCTCGTCGGGGTCACTGGGACAGGGCAGCGTCGCCGGGGCCGGCGTCGTCCTCTCCGCCGGATGCAAGGTGGGCAAGGCGCACCCGCTGCGCTGGCTGCACCGCCACCTGAAGCACGCCAAGGGGTAGGCGAGAGCGGCAGGGGCCGGGACGCCACAGAGGGAGGGCGTCCCGGTCCCGCCCGCCGCTACACGACCGCGTCGACGACGACGAAGACGGCGAAGACGACGCTGATCACCCCGTTCATCGTGAAGAAGGCCGTGTCGAGCCGGCGGAGGTCGTCCGGCCGCACGAGCGAGTGCTCGTACGCGAGCAGCGCGCCGGCGCCCGCCACCCCGACCCAGTAGAGAGCGCCGACGGGCAGCCCGAGGCCGGCAGCGACGAGACAGGCCACGGTCGCGGCGTGCGACAGCCGCGCACCGGCAAAGGCACCGCGCGGGCCGAAGCGCGTCACGACGGAGTGGAGGCCGTCCCGCCGGTCGACCTCCTCGTCGAAGAGCGCGTAGAAGAGGTCGAAGCCGGCGACCCAGAGGGCGACGGCGGCGCCGAGCAGCCAGGCCTGCCACGGCAGCCGCCCGGTGATCGCCACCCAGGCCCCGACGGGCGCGAGGCCGTCCACGGCGCCGAGCCAGAAGTGGCAGAGCCAGGTGAACCGCTTCAGGTACGGGTAGACGACGAAGCCGAGCACCGGGATCGGCCAGAGCCAGCGGACGAGCGGGTCCAGCTGCCAGACGGCTGCGAGGAAGAGGGCGAGCGAGGCGGCGCAGAAGAGCACGACCTGCACGACCGACAGCTGGCCGCTCGGCAGCTCACGCGCCGCCGTGCGCGGATTGCGCGCGTCGATCCCGGCGTCGATCAGCCGGTTGAGCGCCATGGCGAGCGAACGCGCGCCGACCATGGCGAGGGTGATCCAGAGCAGGTCGTGCCCCGTCGGCGTGCCGTGGACGGCGAGGAAGGCGCCGACGTACGCGAACGGGAGCGCGAAGACCGTGTGCTCGATCTTGACGAGCCGCGCGAAGCGCGCCGGCAGCGGCGCGAGCCCGGTCGAGGAGGCCGTCACGTCTGCTCGTGGGCGACGGCTCGCTCGCCGGCGAGCAGCTCGAGCGCGTGCGCGAGCGCCGGGCGGAGCACCGCGAACCCGTCACGGCAGCCGCCGGTCGAGCCGGGCAGGTTGACGACGAGCGTCGCGCCGACGGCGCCTGCCGCGCCACGCGAGAGGAGCCCGTGCGGCGTCTTCGCGATCGAGTCGGCCCGCAGAGCCTCGGCGATGCCGGGCGCCTCCCGGTCGAGCACGTCCCTCGTGGCCTCCGGCGTCACGTCACGCGGCGTGAGGCCCGTGCCGCCGGTGGTGAGCACGAGCCGGGCCCCGGCCGCGAGCTCGGCGACCGCGGCGGAGATCCGCCCGCGCTCGTCGGGGACGACGCGCCGCTCGACCTCGTAGCCGTCGGCGCGCAGCAGCTGCTCGAGCACGTCGCCGCTCCGGTCGTCGCGCGTGCCGGCGGCGACGCCGTCCGACACCGTCAGCACCGCGGCCTTCATCCGGCGCCCCCGGGCCCTGCGCAGCATCCTCCGGCGCGATTCAGACCACGTGCTCCTTCGTCTTCTCGACGAGCGCCACCTCTGCGATGCGCATCCCCTTGTCGACCGCCTTCGCCATGTCGTAGACCGTGAGCGCGGCGACACTCGCAGCCGTCAGCGCCTCCATCTCGACTCCCGTCTGCGCGGTCGTCTCCGCCGACGCCACGATCTCCACCGACTCCGCGCCCACCTCGAGCTCGACCTCGACATGCGTCAGGGGCAGCGGATGGCAGAGCGGGATCAGGTCGCTCGTCCGCTTCGCGGCCATGATCCCGGCGAGCTGGGCGGCGGCCAGGGCGTCTCCCTTCGGCAGCTCGCGCAGGATCCGCGCGGTCTCGGCGGCCATCCGGACCTCGGCGCGCGCGACGGCGCGCCGGCGTGACGACTCCTTGCCGCCGACGTCCACCATCCGCACCCGGCCGGAGTCGTCCACGTGGGAGAGCTCGTCCATCAGGCGGATCGTACGGCGTCGAGGTCACCCAGTTGCGCCGCGATCCACTCGCGGATGTCGTGCCGGCGAACGTGCTCCCGGATCGCCGTCGCCCGCCGCGCCCGCTCCGCCGGCGGGAGCTCGAGCGCCGCGTGCAGCGCCGCGGCCGTTCCGGAGACGTCGAGCGGGTTCACGCCGAGGGCCCACTCGCCGAGCTCCTCGTACGAGCCGGCGTTCTCCGACAGGACGAGCACGCCGTCGCGCTCGTTGAGCAGGAACGCCTCCTTCGCCACGAGGTTGAGCCCGTCGAAGACCGGGTTGACGAGCAGCACGTCGAACTGCTTGTAGCCGGCGACCGAGCGGGGGAAGTCGTCGGCGACGTCGAGCTCGACGGGCGTCCAGCCGTCCCGCCCGAAGCGCTCGTTCACCTCCCGCGCCGCCGCCTCCACTGCGGTCGCATAGCTCGCGTACGCGGGAATGTCCTGCCGGGACGGCGCGAGGAGCGCCGTCAGGCCGACCCTCCCGTGCAGCTCCGGATGCCGCTCGAGCAGCAGCGCGAAGGCGTGGAAGCCGCGGACGACGTTCTTCGACGGATCGATCCGGTCGACCCGCAGCACGAGCAGCTCCGGCCGCCGCGCCACGAGGGCCGCCTCGCGCTCGAGCACCGCCGCGTCCCCGCGCAGGCGCTCGAACTCGGCCGCGTCGACGCCGATCGGATGCGCCACGACGCGCGTCGTCCGGCCGCCGTGCTCGACGGTTCCCGCCCGCTCGTCGACGCGAGCGCCGAGCAGCCGCGCGGCCGAGGCGAGGAAGGCGCGGCGCCAGCGCTCGGTGTGGAAGCCGACCACGTCGTTCGCCAGCAGACCCTCGTGGATCGCGTTCCGAAGCTCTCGCGGGAGGGCATGCCAGTAGTCGGGCTCGGGCCAGGGAATGTGGACGAAGTGCGCGGTGACGACCCCGGGCCGCGCCTCTCGCACGAGCCTCGGCGCGAGATAGAGGTGGTAGTCGTGGAAGAGGACGGCGGCGCTGGGATCGCGCTCGAGCTCCTCGAGCACCGCCGCCGCGAAGGCCTCGTTGACCGGCACGTAGCCGCTGCTCCAGGCGGCGTGCAGAGCCGGATCGAGCTCGAGCCCCTCGCCGAGCCCCCAGAGGTAGTGCTGCAGGAACCAGAGCGTCGGGTTGGCGAAGACGTTGTAGAAGCGGTCGTACGCCGCCGGGTCGTGCGCGACGAGCCGCAGCCGGTACCCGGCGCCGTCGCGGCTCGTCTCCGCGAAGGCGCCGCCCGACTCGGCGGCCACCACCGCGTCCTCCCCGGTCATCGCGCTCGCGATCCACGTCACGTCGTGATGGCCGAGCAGGCCGGCGAGCGCCGTGACGAGCCCGCCGCCGCCGCGCCTCGCGACGCGCTCGCCGCCTTCCCGCCCGTACGTGACCGGAGCGCGGTTGGCGACGACGAGGAGGTTGCGCCGTGGCGTTGTCAGATCGGTCAACGTCCGGGTGCCGGCTGCAGCCGCTTCACGAAGCGAAGGTGCGAGCCGCGCACGCCCGGCTGCGACCTGATCTCGAGCTCGTCCGCGATCGTCCGGATGATCGCGATGCCGAGGCCGCCCTCGGTCAGCTCCTCGCCCTCGAGCGCCGGCGGCCGGGCCGGATCGAAGCCGGCGCCGTCGTCGACGACCTCGATCCCGAGCGCGTGCGGCGTCAGCTCGTACGCGACGGAGACGAAGCCGGCGCCGCCGGCGTACGCGTGCCGGACCGAGTTCGAGACGGCCTCGGTCAGCGCGAGCTTGAGGTCCGCGACGACGTCGTCCGAGAGGGAGGCGATGTCGGCGAGGCCGCTCAGGGCGAGGCGGGCGAGCGCGACGTACTCCGCGCGCGCCGGGATCCGGAGCCGCACGGTCCGCATGCCTTCGAGCTCCACGCTCGATGTGTGGGACGAGGTCGCTTCGCTCACGCTGCAGCCGGCGGGCATGTTCCCACAGGTTCCCCCTTCTAAACCCGCTGATTTCTACCGGTCGCGGCCGGGCCACCGCCACCGCCCGGCGGATTCCCCGTCCCGCCGGGCGCGTAACATCGCGCCGGCCTTTCCACGGGAAAACGGCAGGCCGGGCTCCCTCCTAGACTGAGCGGTCGTGATGCCGGGCACCCCGAGACCCGAGCGGCGGCCGTCACGACCGGGTTCCCTCGAGCGCCCCGTCAACGCCCGCCTCTATCGCGGCACCTGGCTGCTCGTCGGCCTCCCCCTGCTCCTGCTCGCCTTCAGCGTCGCCCGGCCGGCCGCGCTCCAGCCGCCGAACCTCCCGCCCGCCTTCGACGGAGCCGCAGCGGCGAGCCTCGCCTCCGACCTCGCCTCGCGCTATCCCCACCGCGCACCCGGAACCCCGGGGGCGACCGGCGCGGCCGGCTGGTTCCGCAGCCAGCTCGAGCCGTACGGCTTCGCCGTCCGCAACGACCGGTTCACGGCGACGATCCACGGACGGACGACGAACCTCGTCGATCTCGTCGCCGAGAAGGCGGGCCAGTTTCCGCAGGAGATCGTGGTGATGGCCCACCGGGACGACAGCGGTCCCGGCTCGGGGCTCGACAACAACGCCTCCGGCACGGCCGCGCTCGTCGAGCTCGCCCGCTCGTATGCCTCGACGACCGCCCAGCTGCGTCTCTCGCTGCCGTACTCGATCGTCTTCCTCTCGACGGACGGCGCCGCCGAGGGCGCGCTGGGCGCGGCCCACTTCGCCGCCGAGCCGCAGACACGCCGCAACGTCGTCGCGGTCGTCAACCTCGACTCGATCGGCGGCAAGGGCACGCCGCGGCTCGTCTTCGCGGGCGACACCGCCCGCTCCCCCGCCGCGGGCCTCGTCGAGACGCTCCGGGCGGCCCTCGTGCACGAGGGCGGATCCGAGCCGGCGCGGCCGAGCGGGCTGCAGCAGTTGCTGGGCCTCGCCTTCCCGTTCAGCCCCTACGAGCAGGCGCCGTTCGTGAGCCGCGGCATCCCCGCGGTGACGATGACGACCGGCGGCGCGCGCCCGCCGGGCTCGGGAGGCCGCCAGGCGAAACCGCTCGACGTCCAGCACCTCGGGCTGATCGGTCTCGCGGTGGAGGACAGCGTCAACGCGATGGAGCAGGGCGTCTCGCTCGCGCAAGGCCCCTCGAGCTACGTCTTCCTCGGCCAGCGGTTCGTGCTCGGCTGGGCGATCGAGATCGTCCTCGTGGCCATGCTCCTTCCCTTCCTCGCGGCCGCGGTCGACCTCTTCGCGCGCTGCCGCCGGCGCCGGATCCGGATCGCGCCGGCGCTCCGCAGCTATCGCAGCCGGCTCGGCTTCTGGGCCTGGGTGGGAGTGCTGTTCGCGGTCTTCGGCCTGCTCGGCTTCTGGGGGAGCGGCAGCGGACGGCCGCCGGCGCTGAACGACGTCACCTGGCCCACCGGAGCCCTCGTCGCACTCGCGCTGCTGGCCGGCCTCGGCTGGCTCGTCGCCCGCGACCGGCTTCTGCCGCGCCGCCCCGTCCGCCCGGAAGAGCGGCTCGCAGGCCACGCCGGCGCGCTCCTCGCCCTCGCGGTCGTCGGACTGCTCGTCGCCGCGACCAACCCGTTCGCGCTGCTCTTCGTCCTTCCCTCGCTGCATCTCTGGCTGTGGCTGCCCCAGGTGCAGAACCGCTCGCCGCTCGCGCGGGCGGCCGTGTACCTGGCGGGCTTCGCGGGGCCGGCGCTGCTCGTCTGGATGTTCGCGACCCACTACGGGCTCGGCTGGGACGCGCCGTGGTATCTCGCGCAACTGTTCGCGGTCGGCTACGCGCCGCGCTCGCTGCTCGTGATCGCGCTCGGGTGGCTCGCTGCGGCCGGACAGCTCGCCGCCGTCGCCGCGGGTCGCTACGCCCCGTACCCCGCGCCCCGCGAGCGCCCGCACAGGGGGCCGATTCGCTCGCTGCTCCGCGCGCTCCTCTTCTCCCAGCACCACCGGGAGGTCGCAGCGCAGCGCCGGCGCGCAGCGGGATCCTAAGGAGAGCCGAGACGGAGCCAGGAGACGCGCGAGCCGGCCGCGAGCTCGCCGTTTCCACGTGGAACGTGCACGAGGGCGTCCGCAGCCGCCGCGTGCACGATCATGTGGGACTGCTGCCCCACCACCGGCTCGAGCACCGTTCCACCGTCACCCACCGCGGTGCGGGCGCGCACGAACTCGTCCCGCTCGTCGTTGCGGCGCAGCGAGGCACCGAGGCTGCCGCGCTCGTAGCGGGGCAGCGGCTCCGCCGCCCCCTGCAGGGCCCGCACCGCGGGCTTGACGAACAGCTCGCAGCCGACGAGCGCCGAGACCGGGTTGCCGGGGAGCCCGAACACGAGCGTCCGGCCGTGCACGCCGAACGAGATCGGCTTGCCGGGCTTGATCGCCACACGCCAGAAGACCTCTTCGACCCCGAGCTCCTCCTCGATCCCGCGCACGAGATCGTGCTCGCCGACGGAGACACCGCCCGAGGTGACGAGCACGTCCGCCTCGAGCCCCCGCTCGAGAGCCGCGCGCAGCGCCGCCGGCTCGTCCGGCGCCGCAGGCCCCGCCACGACCTCCGCCCCGCCGGCGGCCAGCGCCGCGGCGAGCATGAGGGCGTTCGCCTCGTAGACCTGCCCCGGCTCGAGCCGCTCTCCCGGTGGCACGAGCTCGCTGCCCGTGGCGACGACGACGACCCGCGGGCGTCGCGCGCACGGGACCGCGGCCACGCCGGCGGCGGCCGCTGCCGCGAGACGGGCCGGCTCCAGCCGTGCGCCCGCCGGGACGACCACCTCGCCCAGGGAGACGTCACCGCCGCGCGGACGGACGTTCACCCCCGCGGCGAGCTCGTGCGAGACCTCGACACCGTCGCCTGTTCTGACAACATCCTCCACGGGGACGACGGCGTCGGCCGTATCCGGCACGACCGCGCCGGTCGAGATCGCGACCGCCTCGCCGGCTCCGAGCTCCCCGTCGAACGGCCGCCCGGCCGCCGACTCGCCGACGACCCGCAGCGCCGCCGGCACGTCCGCGGCACGCAGGGCGAAGCCGTCCATCGCCGAGCTCGCGAAGGGCGGCAGGTCGACGCGCGCGCGCACGTCCTCGGCCGTCACCCGCCCCGCAGCCGCCGTCACGGGCACGTCCTCCGCCGCCAATGGCCGCACGTGCGCGAGCACCCGCTCGTGCGCCTCCTCGAGGGTCAGTAGCGAATCCACGCTGGGGGCATACGGTAGTCGTGCCGCGCCGCGCGTCCGCCCGGGTCGGCCCGCCTCACTCGAGCGGGAGGGGCCTGCGCCCGGCGAAGCCGTCCTCGATCCGGTGCCACCAGGCGATCTCGTCCTCGCCGAGCCGCCAGCAGAGGAGGACGGTCTCGCCGCCGCGGCGGGCCGGGAAGTCGACGAGGCCCGAGTCCAGATCCTTCACCTGCGCTCCGTGACCCGCGATCTCGTCCACGAGCTGCGCCAGCCGCCGCCCGATCGCGTCGACCTCTGCCGTGACCGAGGCGAGCTCCGCCGGAGGAATGCCGCCACCGTTGCCCCGGATCTTCTTCTCGAGCTCCTCCTGCCGCTCGAGGGCGGCGACGTGCTCCGCCCGGAGGGAGACGAGCCGCTCCACGAGCGGCCGCACCTGGACGAGCGCGACGTTCGCCTCTTCCGGCGTGAAGTGACGCATCCACTCAACCCTAGGAGGTCCCGGCGGGGCACCGCACGGGAGAGCGGTGCGCGCACGGCGCGAGGGAAGGGCGCGGACCCGGCGCTTCCGGCTCCTATCCTGGGCGGTCGTGGACGTCGAAGCCGACCGGCCCGGCACGAGATCGAGCTACACGCGGCTCGCGTTCTGGACGCTGTTCGTCGCCCTCATCGCGGCGCTGAACTATGCGGCCCGCTTCTCCGGCAGCGGCGTCGGACAGGGCTCCGGGCGGCAGGAGGTCTACTCGTACTCGACGTTCGCCGGCGGGATGGTCGTCTACGCGCTCTGGCTCGGCATCGTGCTGCTGATCGTGATCGACCGCTTCGATCTCCTCGCGCTGCGGCTGCCGCACCGGTGGGGCACCGCGCTCGGCCTCGGCGCAGGGGTGGTCGTCGCGATCTACGCCTGGGAGGCTGTCGTCTCGGTCCTGCCGCTCCCCGAGAGCCCCGCCAAGGAGCAGGGCCTCACGCCGACGCACTGGGAGCCGGCACACGCCGGCGCCTTCGCGGCGAACCTCGTCCTCTTCGTGCTCGTGGCGCCGTTCGTCGAAGAGCTGACCTTCCGCGGGGCGGGGCAATCGCTGCTCCGCTTCCTCGGCCGTGCACCCTCGATCGTCACCGTCGGCGTCGCCTTCGGCGTCGCCCACGGACTCGTCGAGGCGCTCCTCGTCCTCGTGCCGTTCGGCGTCGCGCTCGCCTGGCTCCGCGACCGCACGAGCAGCAGCGTTCCCGGGATGCTCGTGCACGCGCTCTTCAACGGCGTCGCACTCGCCGCCGCCGTGCTCTAGGCCGGCGCTCGCCCGCTCTGCCGGCCCGGCGGGTCAGTCGTCGTCGTCGCTCTCGACCACGAACTGGTCGGGCGTGACGTCCTCGAGGAAGCTGCGGAAGCGGAGCACCTCCGCCTCGAGCTGCTCCTCGTCGACCTCCTCGCCCTCGAACTCGATCGCCGACTCGGCGATCACGTCGTCGGCCGCGAAGATCGGCGCCTCGGCGCGGATGGCGAGAGCGATCGCGTCGGAGGGGCGCGAGTCGACCTCGATCTCCTGCCCGTCCTGCGTGACCGTGATCTGCGCGTAGAAGGTGTTCTCCCGCAGCTCCGTGACAGTGATCCGGCTGATGGAGGCGCCGAGCTGGTCGAGCATGTCGCTCACGAGGTCGTGGGTCATCGGCCGCGGCGAGGCCTGGCTCTGGAGCTTCATCAGGATCGCCGCCGCCTCGGGATGGCCGATCCAGATCGGCAGGAACTTGTTCCCGTCAGCCGTCTTGAGAAGGACGATCGGCTGCTTGCCGACCAGATCGAAGCTGACTCCGTAGATGAGCATCTCTTGCATGCTGATCCCCGACCTCCCGTCGAATATAGCTCAGGCGGCCCCGGCGAAAGAGCAGCGCCGGCGAGGGGTGCGCCGGCTCCGGCCGGGCGATCTCGAGGAGCGTCTCGTGCGGACGCACCGCCTCCACCCGGCCGGGGCGGCGCTACAATCGCCCCCCGCAGTTCCTGTCGTGGGGGCGATTAGCTCAGCTGGTTAGAGCGCCGCTCTGATAAGGCGGAGGTCCCTGGTTCGAATCCAGGATCGCCCACTTCGCTTTGCGCCGGCCGGACCGCGTTCTGCGGCTCAGCCGAAGGTGAAGCTGTAGGCGCGGACGCCGGGCGTGAACGTGAGCTGCAGGATGCCGTCGGCGATCTCGGTGCCGGAGAGAACGCGGTAGAGCCGGTCGGCGGTGACCTCGATCGGCGGCAGCGGCCGGCCGTCTCGCGTGACCGTCACCCGGCCGTGGCCGCCGAGGACGACGGACACGTTCCTCGCATGGAAGTGGAGGCGCAGCCGGGCGCCCGGCCCGGCGATCGCCGCCTGACGGACCAGCTTCCAGCGGCCGCCGAAGGAGAGCGCGTCCTCCGGCAGCGAGGCGGCGAGCCGGTAGGAGGCCTGCCGCCCCGGCACGAGCGGCGAGCCCACGTAGCGAGCCCGGTCGAGCCGCTGCGGGCCGAGGTACGTCTCCGGGGTCGTCGCCTCGAGCGGCGTCAGGTTCCGGACGCGGGTCTTCGGCCCGGCGACCCCGAGCAGCTCGCGGATCGCAGCCTCCGTGGCCGCGTAGTTGCCCTCCCCGAAGGTCACGTCGCGGACGTCGCCCTTGCGGTCGACGAGGTAGTCGGCCGGCCAGTACTCGTTCGAGTACGCGTTCCAGGTCGCGTAGCCGTTGTCGAGCGCGACGGGCCAGGTGACGTGCAGGCGGTGCACGGCGTTCCGGACGTTCGCGAGCACGTGCTCGAAGGCGAACTCGGGAGTGTGCACGCCGACGATCTCGAGGCCGTCCCGGTGGTAGGCCGCGTACCAGGCCCGCAGATGCGGGAGCGTCCGCAGGCAGTTGATGCACGAGTACGTCCAGAAGTCGACGAGGACGACCTTGCCGCGCAGGCTCGCGAGCGTGACCGGCCGGTCGCCCGGCGTGTTCAGCCAGTCGGTGATCCCGACGAAGGCCGGTGCGGACCCGTAGTTCGACAGATCCTGTGTCCGGTTCGCGGACGGCTGCAGGCTCAGCCCCCCGGACGGCCCACGCAGCTGTTCGAGCCCCGAGGCCGCGTAGCCGGAGCCCTCGGTGTGGTGCTGCAGGGCTCCCGTGTACGAGCCGAGGCGCGTCTGGAGGGTCTGGTCGACGTTGAACACGATCAGGAGCGCGGCGCCCGCCATCATGGCGCCGAGCGCCGGTCTCCACCACGTGCGCGTCGCGCGCAGGCGGGCCGAGACCCGCTGCCCGCCGGCGGCGACCGCCAGGAGCACGACTCCCGCCCCCGCCGCGTAGCACAGGGTGAGCAGGACGAGCCAGCCGCCGATGCGGTTCTGGGCGGCGAGCACGCTCACCGTCGCGAGCACCGGGCCGCCGCAAGGGACGAAGACGAGACCGAGACTCGCGCCGAGCAGGAATCCGCCGCCGAGGTCGCCGCTCGGGCGCCGGCTCAGCCGCGAGAGCGGCGCCTCGATCGCCATCCCGAGCCGCGGCACGAAGAGGGTGGCGGCCACGACGAAGAGCAGTGCGATGGCGACGTCACGCAGCGTGTCCTGCGGCAGGCCGAGCGCGGACAGGAGCGCCGACGCCGAGAGCGTGAACACGGTGAAGCTCGCGACGAGCCCGGCCACGATCGCGTACGGCCGGCGTCGCCCGCCGGCCGCACCACCCGCCAGCACGATCGGCAGCACCGGGAGCACGCACGGCGACACGGCGGCGATCACCCCCGCGACGAAGCCGATCGCCAGCAGCAGGAGCCCGCCTGCTCCCCCTCCGGCGGCAACGGCCTGCGTCGTGGTGGCGGTCGTCGTGGTGGTGGCGGCCGCGCCACTCCCGCTCGTCCCGCTGCCCGACTGCTGTGCCTGCCCGCCCGCCGTCTGTGTCGCCGTCGGTGGCGGCGGAGGAACGAGCGAGCCCGCAGGCCGGCCGGCAGAGGCAGCAGAGGCAGTCGCGAGCGCCACAGATGCGACGAGCAACCCCACGAGAGCGCCGACGACATGGCGCCTTCTCATCGTGCCTTCCCTTCCGGTGGAACGGCTGGACCCACCACAGCTAATCAAACCGGCGCGCGCACCCGTCGCGCGGCTTGTCTCCGGCTCGGAGGCGGGCTATCGTGCGGTCGTGCCTCGCTACATCATCGTGCGGAGCTTCGACGTGGGGGAGCCCGAGATGCCGGCGGTCGGGCGGCGGTCGCGGGAGATCGTGGAGACCGAGCTCCCGGAGATCACCTGGGAGCACAGCCACGTCGTCGTCGACGAGGACGGGAAGGTGCGTACCTACTGCGTCTACGCAGCGCCGAGCGAGGAGGTCGTGCGCCAGCACTCCTCGCGGCTCGGACAGCACCGGGTCGACTCGATCGACGAGATCGTCGGCGATGTCACGCCGGCGGACTTCCCCCCGGTCTGACATCCGCCAGATGGAACGACGCCGACGACGCGAGAGCGAGTCGGCGCCGGAGCATGCTCTTGCGCTCGGCGTCGTCGTCGGAAACGAGCTCGAACGCCTCCCGGTAGAGGAGCACCGCGTGATCCTTCGCCCAGCCTCGCTCGGCGAGCTCCGCCGCGCGCACGAGCTGCTCCACCGCGCGCTCGTGGTCGCCGGCGCCGAGCCAGTGACGTGCCATCGCCCCGATCGCGTCGCTCGACACGCCCGTCCGGTCGCCGAAGAACTCGGCGACGAGCGCATGCCGGCGGGCCCGGTCGTCGCGGGGCAGCAGCTCGTAGGCGACGTCGCGGATCAGGGCGTGGGTGAAGCCGTACTGCTGCTCGCCCTCGATGATCGACGCGGGCTCGCGCCGGACGAGATCGCGCCGTTCGAGCTCCTCGAGCAGACCGGCCGCGCCGCCGTCGGTGCCGAGGGCGCGCAGCGCGCCGAGCCAGAAGACCTTCCCGACGACGGCCGCGTCGAGCAGAAGCGCCCGCTCCGCCCGCGGCAGTGCGTCGAGACGGGCCGAGACGATCTCGCGCACGGTCGTCGGGAGGCGGCCGGGAGCGAGCTCCCCGACGCTCGCGGCGAGTTGCTCGATGAAGAGCGGATTGCCCTCGGCGATCCGGATCACATGGTCGGCGTGACTCTCGTCGCCGAGGCGGCGGAGCGCGAGCTCGCGGGCCTGCTGCGAGCCGAGCGGGCCGAGCGTGAGCGCCGTGTACGCGGGCACCGCGGCACCCCAGTCCTCCCGGTCGTCGATCAGCTGGGGCCGGGCCAGGGTGAGCAGGAGCAGTGGGAGCCCGTGCACCCGCCGGGCGAGCGTGAGCACGAGCTCGAGGAGGTTTCCGTCGGCCCAGTGGACGTCCTCGAAGACGAGCACCGTCGGGTTCCGGCGAGCCGCAGCCTCGACGAACTCGAGCACGGACGAGAAGAGCGTGTCCCGGTCGGCCGAGCCTGCGCCGGCGTCCGCGCCGACGACGATGCCGAGATCGGCGGCGACCGCAGCCGGATCCGCCGCCGAGCCGGCGAGGAGCTCCTCCGCGGCAACGGCCAGCTTCCGGGCGACGATCGGCGCGGGGTCGCTCTCGAACGCCCCGGCGAGCCGCATCACCTGGCTCGCGAGCGCGCCGTACGTGCCGCTCTCCCGGTACGGCAGCGAGCGGCCGCGCAGAACGGTCGCGCCGTCCTCCTCGGCCCGCCGGACGAAGGCCGCGACGAGCGTCGACTTGCCGACGCCGGCAGGCCCGAGCAGCGAGACGAGGTGGGGGACGCCGTCGCTGCGCACGCGCTGCCAGACGGCGTCGAGCAGGGCCAGCTCACGCCGGCGGCCGACGAGGCCCTGCTCGGCGAGCGGCCGCTCGCCGGCGACGGTGAGCGCACGGACCGCCACCCACGCCTGCACGGGCTCCGCCTTCCCCTTCGCGAGGATCGGCTCGGCCGGCTCGTACTCGACCGCGTCGCGCGTCGCGCGATAGGTGTCCTGCCCGACGACGATGCCGTTCACCGGTGCCGCGGCCTGGAGGCGGGCCGCCGTGTTCACGACGTCGCCCGCCACCATCGACTCGCCGAGCGCGGGCCGTGCGCCGAGCGAGACGACCGCCTCGCCCGTGTTCACGGCGATCCGGATCTGGAGGTCTCCGCCCGCGAGCTCGTCCACGGCGTCCCGCACGACGAGCGCCGCCCGTACCGCGCGCTCGGCGTCGTCGCCGTGCGCGAGCGGCGCCCCGAAGATGCCCATCACCGCGTCGCCGATGAACTTCTCGACGACCCCGCCGAACGACTCGATCTCGCGCCGGACGCGCTCGTGGTAGGGCGCAAGCACCGCCCTGACGTCCTCCGGGTCGAGCTGCTCCGCGCGCGCCGTGAACCCGACGAGGTCGACGAAGATGACGGTGACGACACGGCGCTCGTCGCGGGCGCCCGGCGACTCGAGCGGCGCCCCGCAGGCGAGACAGAAGCGCGCGCCGGGCGGGTTCTCCTGCTCGCAGGCGGCGCAGACGGCGGACGACGGCGTCACGGTCATGCAGCGGCGGCGTGCGTCCACGAGACGGACGCCTGCGGCGAGGCGACGAGCGTCTGGTAGACGACGCAGTAGCGCTCGGTCAGACGCACGAGCGTGTCGAGCTGCTCGGCGTCGGCGTCCGTCTCGAGCTCGAAGCGGACGCGGATCTCACGGAAGCCGACCGGCGCTCCGCGGTCGACGGCGAGCGTGCCGCGGAAGTCGAGGTCCCCCTCCACGTGCACGGCGCCGGCGACCTGAATCTCGAGCGAGGTCGCGACGGCGCGCAGCGTCACCCCCGCGCAGGCCGCGAGAGCCTCGAGCAGCATGTCGCCGGAGCACAGCAGCGATCCGTCCCCGCCGCTCGCGGGGTGCAGCCCCGCCTCGGCGAGCGCGCGGCCGGTCGCGACGGAGCACGAGATCCCCTCGCCGAGGTCGCCGCGCGCCCGAAGCGTGACCAGCGCGGCTTCCGGCGCCTCGCGGTAGCGTGCCTTCAGCGGCTCCTGCACGCGCCGCAGCCCCTCCCGGTCCACCACTCGCACCTCCTCCTCGGGGTGCCCGGATCCTACCCCGCTACGCGACACGCTCTGTGCCGATCCGGGGTCTGGGCGTGGGCAGGAACAGCCACACCCGACGCGAGACCAGGCCCGGATCGGCGGCGCAGTCGGCCGCGATCGTCTAGACGTCCTCGGCAGCGCGCTCGAGCGCCTCGGCGAGCTCCGCGAGGTCGTGCTCGTCGGCGAACGGCAGCTCGACGCGGCCGGAGGCGACACGGACGTGCAGGCCGGTCAGGCGCTCGAACGCGGCCCGCACACGCTCTGCGAGCACCGGGTCGACCGGGACCGAGCGCGTGCGGGGGCGCTGCCGGGCACCCGCCCACTTCGCCCGCTGTTCCGCCGCACGCACCGAGAGGCCGCGCCGGACGATCTCGCGTGCGAGGCGGCGGCGCCCCTCGTGGTCGGGGACGGCGAGGACGGCCCGGGCATGACCCTCGCTCAGCTGGCCTCGCTCCACCATCCCGAGCACGTCGTCCGGCAGCTCGAGCAGGCGGATCCTGTTCGAGACGCTCGGCTTCGAGCGGCCGACCCGCTCGGCCACCTCGCCGAGGGAGAGGTCGAACTCGTCGACGAGGACGGCGTAGGCGCGCGCCTCCTCGATCGGCGTCAGCTGCTCCCGCGCGACGTTCTCGACGAGCCCGAGGAGCAAGGTCTCCCGGTCGTCGGTCGTGCGCACGACGGCCGGCACGGTCTTGTGGCCCGCCTCGCGCGCCGCCCGCCACCGGCGCTCGCCGGCGACGATCTCGAAGCCGCCCGCCTCGCGCGGCCGGACGAGCAGCGGCTGGATCACTCCCTGCCGCCGCACCGACTCGGCCAGTCCCGACGCCGCCTCCGCCTCGAAGCGCCGCCGCGGCTGCCGCGGGTTCGCGTGGATGACCTCGACCGGCAGCTCCGCGAGCACGGACGGCGCAACCTCGCCGCCGCCCATCAGAACTTCGAGGCCCCGTCCGAGGCCCCGCCTCTGGGAGGCCGGCTTCAGGGAGGGATCAGGCGCGCTCGACAAGCTCCATCGCCACCTTCCAGTAGGCGTCGGCTCCGGCGGAACGACGGTCGTAGGCGATCGCGGGCAGCCCGTGACTCGGCGCCTCGGC
The DNA here is from genome assembly GCA_964602945.1 of uncultured Gaiellales bacterium. Taxonomy (GTDB): domain Bacteria; phylum Actinomycetota; class Thermoleophilia; order Gaiellales; family Gaiellaceae; genus Palsa-739. The sequence goes on along the minus strand of CAZRTE010000019.1, from coordinate 7,454 downwards.
GAGGCGCACCGACCGCGGCACCGCGGTGCGGAACACGAGCGGGCCGAAATGCCGTCGCACCTCGTCCGAGACCTGCTGCGCGAGCCGCGTGCGGGCGTCCACCATCGTCAGGAGGACGCCGCCGATGCCGAGACGCGGATTGAGCCGCAGGCGGATCAGATCGATCGAGCGGAGGAGCTGGGTCAGCCCCTCGAGGGCGTAGTACTCCGCCTGCACCGGTACGAGCACGCGGTCGGCGGCGGCGAGCGCGTTCACCGTGAGCGGGCCGAGCGAGGGCGGGCAGTCGAGAAAGACGAAGCTGTAGCTCTCGCTCCCCGACTCGAGCGCCTGCGCGAGATAGAGCTCGCCGTCGTCGCGGCGCGCGAGCTCGACGACGGCCCCCGCCAGGTCGGGCTTCGCCGGCACGAGGTCGAGGTTCCGGAACGCCGTCGGGTGGACGAGGTCGGCGAGCGGCGCGCCGTCGAGCAGGTCGTAGCTCGAGGTGCCGTTCGCGCGCAGGCCGAGCCCGGAGGTCGCGTTCGCCTGCGGGTCGAGGTCGATCACGAGCGCCCGCTCGCCGGCCTCGGCGAGGCAGGCGGCGAGGTTGACGGCCGTCGTCGTCTTGCCGACGCCGCCCTTCTGGTTCGCGAGCGCGTAGATGCGGGCCCGGGTCATTTCCCACCATTCTCGCTAGGCCAGCGGACGCCTCTTCGCGACGCCGGGGCGGCGGGGAAACCCGGCCGGCGTCGGGCCGAGCTTCGGCAGGACGAGCAGGCCGTCGTGCGGCTCGGGCGGGCCGCCGCCGAGCCGGGCGGAGACGCTCGCCACGCGCTCGAGATCCGCGCTCTCGCCGAGCCAGAGGATCGCGGCGCCGCCCGCCCGGACGAGGGGGAGACACCACTCGGCCGCGACCGGCGGCTGCGCGAGCGCCTTCGCGAGCGCGACGCCCCACTGCTCGAGAGGCTGCTCCTCGGCCCGCCCGTGGACGACCCGCGCGTTCGGCGGCGCCCAGCGGCGCAGGAAGTCGCACCTGCGCTGCTGGGCGTCGAGCAGCGTCACCTCTCGTTGCGGCAGGGCGGCCGCCAGGGGGATCCCGGGGGAGCCGCCGCCCGAGCCGACGTCCACGACCGGGCCGCCGTACCGCTCCACGAGCGGCAGCGCCCGCAGCGCGTCGTCGAGCAGCCTCTCCCTCAGCCGCTCCGGATCGCGGATCGCGGTCAGGCCCGGCGTCGTGACGAGCGCGTCGAGCCAGGCCCCGAGCTCAGGCGGATTCGGGTAGGACGACGACGTAGCGATTCGGCTCCGTCCCCTCCGACGTCGTCGCGACGCCGGCGGCCTCCTTGAGGCAGTTGTGGACGAACTTCCGCTCCACGGAGGTCATCGGCTCGAGCTCCTCGCGCTCGCCGGTCGCGCGCACCCGCTCCGCCACCCGGACCGCGAGCGACTCGAGCGTCGCCTCCCGCCGTGCCCGGTACCCCTCGGCGTCGACCACGACCTCCCGGCGGTCGGGGCCGTAGGCGTGGAAGCCGGTCGCGTTGAGGAGGTACTGGATGGCGTCGATCGTCTGTCCGTGGCGCCCGATGAGCAGCCCGAGGTCCGGGCCGGAGCACGTGACGACGATCCGGTCCGGCTCCTCGCGCACCTCGACGGTCGCGTCGACGTCCAGCGCGGCCACGATCCGGGAGACGAGCGCCCGCGTCTCGGCCGCCTGCCCACCCGCTTCGACGTCCTCGGCCGCAACAGCCGCGGCGGCCGCCACCGCCCCGGGCGGCAGGTGGGCGACCACCCGCGCCGGCTCGTAACCGACGCCGAGCAGGCCGCGCTCCCCCTCGGAGACGACCTCGAACCGCACCGCGGTCTTGTCGAGCCGGGGCTGCCGCCGCTCGAGCTCGCGCAGCGCAGCCCACTTGGCCTCGCCGACGGTCTCCCCCGTCGCCTCGACCGTCAGACCCTCCGGCTCGGTGCTCACCGGCGGCCGGAGGCCTTCTTCTTCTTCCGCCGCACCTTGCGCGGTGCTCCGGCGGGGGCGTCGGGTCTCGGCGAGGGCTCCTCGTGGCGGGCGCCGTTCCCGCCCGAGCCGTCGTCCTTCGGCGGCGTGCGGGAACTGCGTCTCGCGACGGTGGGCGCCGGCGTCTTCGAGATCAGGCGTCGCGTGATCAGGCCCTGCCCGACCGTCCAGAGGTTCGTCGTCACCCAGTAGAGGACGAGGCCGGCCGGGAACCGCGCGATGATGAAGACGAAGACGAGCGGCATGAACATGAACAGCACGCGCTGCGTCTTGTCCGTCGTCGTCATCATGAAGAACGACGACGCCATCTGGCTCGTGACGTAGACGAAGAGGAGCACGTAGCCGCCCCAGTGGGCCGTCGTCCCGTCCGCGATCGACGGGATGAAGTGGAGGAACGAGAGGTTCGCGTGCGGCGTCGGATGGAAGTTCGACTGGAAGTTCCGCAGCGTGTAGTAGAGGGCGATGAAGACCGGCAGCTGCAGGAGCATCGGCAGGCACGACGCGGCCGGGTTGATGTTGTTCTCCCGGTAGAACTTCATCAGCTGCTCGTTCTGCTTCTGCTTGTCGTGCTTGTACTTCTTCTGGATCTCCTTCATCTGCGGCGCGAACCGCTGCAGGCTCTGCATGGAGTGGATCTGCCGGATCGTCAGCGGCACGAGCAGCATCCGCACGACGACCGTGGTCGCCACGATCGACCAGGACCACGTCAGCCCGAGGTTCGAGTGGAACCAGTCGAGAACGTGACGCATGATCGTCTCGAGCTGGCTGAGGATGGGGATGGCGAAGACGATCATCGGACCGGGTCGAAGCCTCCCCGGCTCCACGGGTTACAGCGCAGCAGCCGCCAGCCCGCGAGAAGGCTCCCGCGCACGAGGCCGTGCCGCCGGAGCGCCTGCACCGCGTACTCCGAGCAGGACGGGTGGTACTTGCAGGTGGTCGGGAAGAGCGCGCCGAACGTCAGCCGGTAGAGCCAGACGAGCCCGATCCCGAGCAGCGCCGGGATCCGCGCGAGGGCCCTCACGCCGCCACCGCCCCGGTCTGCTCCAGCAGCTCGTCGACGCGCTCGCCGAGCCAGGCGAAGCCGTTGGCCTCGGTCGCCTCCGGCAGGCCGGGACGCACGATCAGCACGTAGTCGTGTCCGGGCGGCACGCGCGCGAGGCGCTCCTGCCAGACCTCGCGCAGCTGGCGCTTGATCCGGTTCCGCTCGACGGCGCCGCCCGCAGCCCGCGGCACGGCGAACCCGACGCGCGGCTCCGCCGGCTCTTCCTGCGGCAGCCAGTAGAGAACGAGGAACCGGGAGGAGGCCGAGCGTCCGCGGCGATGCACCGCGTCGAAGTCCCGGGAGCGGGACAGGCGGTTGACGCGCTTCACGGGGGCAGCTTAGTGATCGCTCGCTGCGAGCCCCTACGCCGAGAGGCGGGCCCGGCCCTTGCCGCGGCGGCGCTTGAGGATCGCGCGTCCGGCACGGGTCGCCATCCGGGCGCGGAAGCCGTGCTTACGCTTGCGGCGGCGGACGTTCGGCTGATAGGTGCGCTTCACGAGATTGCGAAAAGACTCGTCTTTGCCAGAAAAATCCCCGCCTCGGGCGGGGCACGACGGCCAGTATAGACGACGCCCGTCCACCGACTTGTCCACACCCGGAGAGGACGGAGACATGCGCCTGGAGCAGCGTTCCCTCACACCCGTCCACAGCTGTGGACGAATCGGCGGCGTTGCGAAATCCCTGCACAACCAGCTGTTTTTGCCTTGTCAAAGTCGCTGTTATGCTCCGGACGCGGGGCGGACTGAGGAGGATCGGGGCGTCGGTGGAGGACCAAAACGAGCTGTCTGCGGATGACCTCTGGGAGGCGATCTCCGGACGGCTCAAGCAGGCACTGAACGACGGGACCTACGGCAAGTGGTTCGGCGAGACGCGCGGACTCGAGCTCCAGGGCGAGACACTCGTCCTCACGGTCCCGAACGAGTTCACGCGCGACTGGATCGAAGGACACTTCCGCGGTCTGATCGGCGCTGCGGTGCGCGACATCGTGGGCGACGAGCGGCCGCTCGAGGTACGCGTCGGCGAGAGCGGCGGACGGGCCGTGGGGGGCGGAGGCCGGCACGAGGACGTCGTTCCCGTGGTCCGGCACGTGGCCCGACGGCCCGAGAGCGGCGGCTTCAACTCCAAGTACACGTTCGACTCGTTCGTGATCGGCTCGTCCAACCGGTTCGCGCATGCGGCCGCGCTCGCCGTCGCCGAGGCGCCGGCGCAGGCGTACAACCCGCTCTTCATCTACGGCGGCACCGGTCTCGGCAAGACGCATCTCCTCCAGGCGGTCGCGCAGTACGTCGCGGAGCACTCCGCCGACCTGTCGGTGCGCTACGTCACGAGCGAGGCCTTCGTCAACGACTTCATCAACTCGCTGCGCGACAAGCGGATCGAGGGCTTCAAGCAGCGCTATCGCGCCTACGACGTCCTCCTCATCGACGACGTGCAGTTCTTCGAGGGGAAGGAGCGCTTCCAGGAGGAGTTCTTCCACACCTTCAACTCGCTCTACGAGGCGGGCTCGCAGATCGTCCTCTCCTCCGACCGGCCGCCGCGCGACATCGCGACGCTCGAGGAGCGCCTGCGCAGCCGCTTCGAGTGGGGGCTGATCACCGACATCCAGCCTCCCGACCTCGAGACGCGCATCGCGATCCTGCGCAAGAAGGTCAAGGTGGACGGGATCCACGTGCACGACGAGCAGGTCCTGACCTTCGTCGCCGGTCGTGTCTCGACGAACATCCGGGAGCTCGAGGGGGCGCTGACCCGCGTGGTCGCCTTCTCCTCGCTCACGGGCCGGCCCATGACCGTCGAGCTCGCGCAGGACGTCCTCCGCGACGTCTTCCCCCAGGGAGAGGCGGCGGAGGTCTCGATCAAGCGGATTCAGGACCTCGTGGCCGAGCGGTTCGACCTCTCTCTCGACGAGCTCTGCGGCGACAAGCGGTCGCAGAACATCGTCTACCCGCGCCAGGTGGCGATGTACCTGTCGCGGGAGCTCACCGACTCGTCGCTGCCGAAGATCGGGAAGGAGTTCGGCGGCCGCGACCACACGACGGTGATCCATGCGACCTCGAAGATCGCCCGCTTGATCCGTGAGGACAGATCTGTGTACAACCTCGTGCAAGATCTGACCGCACGAGTAAAACAGGTGCGCTGACGGTTGGCCCCTGTGGGACCAGCCCGATCGTCCACAATGACGCTCCACATGCTCCGCCGCTCAACCTTGCCGCTCCAGCCCCGTCTTCCCCATCGTCCACACTCCCTATGACTTCTACGGTGACCCAGAGATGATCGAGAGTGACATTGCAGTGGGCTCCGGCCTGAGGATCACCTGCGCGAAGGCGGATCTCGTCCAGGGTCTCGCGCTCGCCGGAAGGGCGGTCTCGAGCCGGACGGCGATCCAGATCCTCTCGGGGATCCTGCTCGAGGCGAGGGCCGGCGAGCTCCGTCTCGCGGCGACCGACATGGAGTTGTCGCTGCAGGTCTCGGTGCAGGCGAAGGTGGAGGGCGACGGCGCTGTCGTGCTGCCGGGCCGGACGCTCGTGGACATCGCGCGTCTCTTGCCGGCCGAGGAGGTCACACTCGAGCACAGCGCAGCGGAGTCGGTCGTCCACGTGGCGTCCGGGAGCGCGCGCTACACGCTGCACACCTTCAACCCCGAGGACTTCCCACGGCTGCCGGACGTCGCCGAGGCGCAGACCTTTGCGGTCGACCGGGACGCGCTGCTCGAGACGATCGGGCGGGTGGCGCGGGCCGCCTCGCGCGACGAGGCGCGCCCGGTCCTGACCGGCCTGCTCGTCCAGTTCGCCGGCGACAAGCTCGTCATGGCCGGAACGGACGGCTACCGGCTCGCGGTCAAGGAGACCGCGCTCGCTGCGGCAGCACCCGAGCTCGAGGCCATCGTCCCCAGCCGCGCGTTGCAGGAGCTCTCGCGAATCGGCGGGGAGTCCGGCGAGATCGCGGTGGGAGTCCAGGAGAACCAGGTCTTCTTCTCCGTGGACGGCGTTCTGCTCACCACTCGCCGCATCGACGGCCAGTTCCCGAACTACCGGCAGCTCCTGCCGGAGACGTTCGAGCACGAGCTGACCGTGCCGCGCGGGGAGCTGCTCGACGTCGTGCGACGTGCTGCCGTGATGATCCAGCGCGCGACGCCGCTGCAGCTGCGCTTCGCAGACGGAGAGGTGACCGTCGTGGCGCGGACGCACGAGGTCGGGGAGTCGCAGGAGTCGATGCCCGTCGCCTACACGGGGGAGCCGCTCGAGATCGGCTTCAACGCGGAGTTCCTCCGCGACGGTCTCGAGTCGGTGGAGGGCGACGATGTGCGCCTCAAGCTCATCAGCCCGCTCCGGCCGGCGGTCCTGACGGATGTGGGTGGCGACTTCACGTACCTCGTGATGCCGATCCGCCTGCCCGGCTAGCCGGCCGTAACCGCTGATCGCCGAGACGATCTCCCTCCGCGACTTTCGCTCCTACGAGCGGCTCGAGCTGTCGCTTCGCCCGGGACTCGTGCTCGCGGTCGGGCCGAACGGCGTCGGCAAGACGAACCTTCTCGAGGCGGTCCATGTCGCCACGCAGGGCTTCTCGCCGCGCACACGGGCGGAGGCGCAGCTGATCCGCTTCGACGCGGCGGGTGCGAGGACGGCGGTGGCCGGGCACAGGGGCGAGGCGGCCCTGGAGCTCGAGGTCGTGCTCCGCCGCGGCGAGGGCAAGCGGGCCAAGCTGAACGGCGCTCCGCTCCGAGCCGCCGAGCAGCTGCGAACGGTGGTCGCGACGCTCGTCTTCACCCCCGACCGCCTCGGCGTGGTGAAGGGGCCTCCCGCCGTACGGCGCGCGTACCTCGACCGGGTCCTCGGTCGCCTCCGGCCGGCGCGCACCGGCCTGCCGGCCGAGTATGGGGCCGCGGTGGCGCAACGAAACGCCGCGCTGCGCCGTGCGGCGGCCGGCCTGTCGGGGGCCGAGGCGATCGAGCCGTGGAGCGAGCGCGTCGCGACGCTCGGCGCGGATCTCGTGGCCGCCCGGGTCGAGGCGCTCGCAGAGCTCGAGCCGGCCTTCGCCGCGCGCGCCGCCGAGCTGGGCGTCGAGAACGCCTCGCTGCGCTATGTGGGCGAGCCGCCGACGCGGGAGGCGCTCGCCGCCGTCCTTCGCCGCGACCTCGAGCGGGGCACGACCTCGCTCGGGCCGCATCTCGACGACGTCGTGCTCGACGCGGCCGGCCGCGACCTGCGCAGCTTCGGCTCGCAGGGCGAGCAGCGGCTCGCGCTCCTGGCGCTGCTGCTCGCCGAGGCGGAGACCATCATGGAGAGAACCGCCGTGCCGCCTCTCCTGCTCCTGGACGACGTCCTCTCCGAGCTCGATCCGGAGCGGCGCAGGATCCTCGCCGCCCGGGTGCGCGGTGTGGGACAGGCGCTCGTGACGGCGACGGACGCGGCCATGCTCCCGTCCACG
>CAZRTE010000018.1:33569-35437 GCA_964602945.1 uncultured Gaiellales bacterium | reverse complement strand
GCGCTCTCCCGGCGGCGCAGTTCCGCTTCCCCCGGGCGAAGAGCGCAGCTCTTCGTCCGCTCTATTGCGCGTCGGCTTTCTCCGGTGCGTGCGGGCTCTCGCGGCCGTCGCCGCGGGCGTAGGCGTCGAGGACCGTCTCGAGCGCGACGTGCGGGTCGTCGGTCACGCTCAGGAGCGCGAGGTCGTTCGGCGAGACCATCCCGTCCGCGAGCGCGCTTCCCCGCACCCATTCGAGCAGCGGCGTCCAGTACGACTCGCCGACGAGGACGACGGGGAAGTGCAGCACCTTCCCGGTCTGGATCAGCGTCAGCGACTCGAACAGCTCGTCCGCGGTGCCGAACCCGCCGGGGAAGACGCAGAAGCCCTCGGCGGCCTTCACGAACATCGTCTTGCGCGCGTAGAAGTGGTCGAAGGTGAGCTCGAGGTCGAGATAGGGGTTCATCGACTGCTCGTGCGGGAGCTCGATCCCGAAGCCGACGGAGAGGCCGCCCCCGTCGCGGCAGCCGCGGTTCGCCGCCTCCATCACGCCGGGCCCGCCGCCGGTCACGACGGCCCAGTCCGCCTCGCCGAAGAGCCGCCCGACCTCGCGCGCGAGCTCGTACGGCCGCGAGCCCTCGGGAGCGCGCGCCGAGCCGAAGCAGGAGACGGCCGGCCGGTCGATTCGCTCCACCGCCTCGAAGCCGCTGAGGAACTCCTTGCCGATCGACTCGGTGTGGCGGCGCATCTCGTCGGTCGCGTGGTGTCTCCGGAGCAGGTCGCGATCCTGCATCACAGAACTCCGTTGCTCTTCGTCGCGAGCAGGCCGAGGACGAGCGCCGCCGCGAGGAGCCCGTACAGCAGGGCGATCAGCACGGCCCGTTCCCGCTCGGGCGGCAGAGCCTCCACCGGAACCTCCCCCTCGTAGCGGATCCGCGGCCGCCGCCACGCGTCCGACATGGCACGTGCGACGCCGCCGCCGTCGAGGAAGCCGATCGGGAGCAGGTTGAACGCGTTGATGAGGAAGCCGAAGTTGGCGAGCACGATGAGCCATTCTGCGCCGCGGGCGGCGCCGACGGCCCAGACTGCCGCTGCCGCCACGCTGCCGAGGAAGGGGCCCGCGAGCGAGACGAGGGCGCTGCACCACGGCGAGAGGTGCGCCCGCCGGATCGTCACGAACGCTCCGAGGAGCGGGATGAAGGTGGGCAGCGAGACTGCGAGGCCCTGCCGCTTCGCCTCGAGGAAGTGCCCGAACTCGTGCACGAGGATCAGCAGGACGAAGCCGAGCCCGAACTTCCAGCTCCCGAACCAGAACGAGTAGGCGGCGAAGGAGACGAAGAAGGCGAAGAACTTCGCGAACAGGAAACCCCACTTGAGCGCCGCCCCGCCGATGAGGATGGCGAGGCCGATCAGCCGCTCGAGGCTGCGCCGGACGACTCCGTTGCGCTGCTCGGCGACGCTCACGATCCGGATGGTAGAGCCGGCCGCAGCGGGTACGAGAAACGCGGAGCGCCCCGGCGTGGGGCGCTCCGCGCGATTCAGGGTGAAACGATCAGGCGGGCTGGTCGGGCCGCGTGCGCCTGCGCGCGACTCCGAATCCCGCTGCCGAGATGAGCAGAGCGCCGGCTCCGGCGATGGCCGCGAGCTCGGCTTCCGACGTGCCGCCGCCGCTCGAGGTCACGGCCGGCGACTGGTCGCCGCTGCCGCCGCCGGCTTCGGGGGTGGCCTTCACGCCGCTGCCGCCGCCGGCTTCGGGGGTGGCCTTCACGCCGCTGCCGCCGCCGAACTCGGGGGTGGCCTTCACGCCGCTGCCGCCGCCGGCTTCGGGGGTGGCCTTCACGCCGCTGCCGCCGCCGAACTCGGGGGTGGCCTTCACGCCGCTGCCGCCGCCG